>NZ_SMKY01000218.1 GCF_004349235.1 Actinomadura darangshiensis
GGGGTGAGGAGGGTGCCCTTCTCCGGGAAGCGCATCTCGATCAGGGGGACGACGCCTTCGTTGACGTCGAGTTCGGCCGCGCGTTCCGGGGTGTCGGCCAGGTTGCGCAGGACGGGCGCCAGCCACTTCTTCAGGAAGACGCCGTCGGCGTAGTCGCCCGCGTGGTTGATGGGGCCTTTGGCTTGGGGCGATGTGCCGGTGAAGTCGATGACCAGGGGGACGGCGGCGGCCTTGTCGACGGTCAGCGTGATGCGCTGGGCGTGCAGGCGGGGCGGGTCCACGCCGTCGTGCTCGGCGTAGTCCTCCCAGACGAACGTGCCGTCCGGGATCTTGGCGAGGAGCTCGCGGCGGAACGTCTCGGTCGTGCGGTCGATGATCGCGTCGAAGCACGCCTCGACGTCGGCGCGGCCGTAGCGGGCGAACAGGTCGCCGAGGCGGCGGGCGCCCATCAGGCACGCGGAGCATTCGGCGTCCAGGTCGCCGGCGAGGGAGTCGGGCATCCGCGAGTTGCGGGTCATGATCGTCAGGGCCGCCTCATTGGGGACGCCCCGGTCCCACAGCTTGATCGGCGGGACCATCAGGCCCTCCTCGAACGCGCTGCGGGCGTGGCTCGGCATCGACCCGGGCACGGCGCCGCCGATGTCGTCGTGGTGGCCGAACGCCTGGACGAAGGCGACCACCGCGTCGTCGTGGAACACCGGGACCGTGACGCAGAGGTCCGGGAGGTGGCCGATGCCGCCTTCCGACAGGTACACGTCGTTGTGGAAGAACACGTCGCCGGGACGCATCTCGTCCGGCGGGAAGTCGCGCGCGACCGGCTGGACGAGCGCCGAGTAGGAGCGGCCGGTGAGCTTGCGGAGGCGGCGGTCGTGGATGCCGGCGCGGAAGTCGTGCGCGTCGCGGATCATCGGGGAGCGGGCCGTGCGGGCGATGGCCGTCTCGACCTCGCGTTCCACGGACGCGAGCGTCCCCTCGACGATCTCCAGCAGGATCGGGTCGATCATCGGGTCACCACCAGGTTGCCGTAGCCGTCGAGGCGGGCCGTGAAGCCGGGGTGCAGGGGCAGCGTCGAACCGAACTCCTCGATGACGGCCGGGCCCTTGATCGTGTCGCCGGGGGCGAGCTGGTCGCGTCCGAAGACCGCCGTCTCCTCCCAGGCGTCGAAGTAGACCGTCCGCATTCCGATGCGGGCCCGGGGCCGCTCGCCGCCCGGTGGACGTTCCGCCAGGCGCGGGCGCTCGATCGGGCCGATGCCGGAGACGCGCAGGTTGACCCATTCGACCGGGTGGCGCGGGTCGTCCCGGTAGCAGTACCCGTACTGGGCCTCGTGGGCGTCGTGGAACCGGCGGACGACCTCGGTGCGCAGCGCCTCGTCCGGCGGTCCGGCGGGGGCGGCGACCCGCACCTCGAACGCCTGCCCGTAGTAGCGCAGGTCGGCCGAGCGGGCGAAGCGGCGGCGGTCGTCCGGGAAGCCCTCGCGGGCGAGGGCATCGGCGGCCTCCGCTTCGAGGTCGGCGTAGACCTCGTCCAGCAGCGCCGGGTCGAGTTCGGCGTCGCGGACGACCCGGGTCCGGACGTGGTCGTTCTTCACGTCCACGGTGAGGAGGCCGAACGCCGACAGGTTGCCGGGGTTCTCTGGGATGACGGCGGCGGGCAGGCCGAGGACGTCGAGGAGGCGGCAGGCGAGCAGCGGGCCGGAGCCGCCGAACGCGACCAGGGGGTAGTCGCGGACGTCCAGGCCGCGCTTCACGGTGATCTGCCGGATGGCGTTGGCCTGGTTCCACGCGGAGATCTCCAGGATCCCGGCGGCGGCCCGCTCGACGGACAGGCCCAGGTCCTCGGCGAGGGCGCCGAGTCCCGCGCGGGCGGCGTCCACGTCCAGGGGCACCTCGCCGCCGAGCAGGTGCGGCGGGATGCGGCCGAGGACGGCGTGCGCGTCGGTCACCGTCACCTCGTGGCCGCCGCGCCCGTAGCAGCGCGGCCCGGGGTCGGCGCCGGCGCTGCGCGGCCCGACCTTCAGCGCGCCCTCCGGCGACCGCCAGGCGACCGACCCGCCGCCCGCGCCGACGGTCACGATGTCGATCATCGGGATCTTGACGGGGTGGCGGCCGACCGCGCCCTCGGTGGTGAGGGTCGGTTCGCCGTCCAGGACGACGGCGACATCGGTGGACGTCCCGCCGCCGTCCAGCGTCACGACCGAGCCGTGGCCGCTGTAGGAGACGACGAACGCCGCCCCGAGCGCGCCCGCCGCCGGGCCCGACAGCACCGTGGTGATCGGCTGCCGGGCGACCTCCTCCGCCGACAGCACGCCGCCGTTGCTCTTCATCACCAGCAGCCGGGACGCGACGCGCTCGGCGATCCGCGCGAGGTAGCCGTTCATCGCGGGTTTGACGGCGGCGTCCACGAGCGTCGTCACCGACCGCTCGTACTCGCGGTACTCGCGCAGCACCTCGCACGACAGCGACACGACCGCGTCCGGGTGCTCGCGGCGCAGCACCTCCCGCATCGCCAGCTCGTGCGACGGGTCGGCGTAGGAGTGCAGGAAGCACACCCCGATCGCGAGGACGCCCTGGTCGCGGAACCAGCGGGCCGCCCGCGCCGCCGACTCCTCGTCGAACGGGCGCAGCTCCGCGCCGGTGTGGTCGAGCCGCCCGCCGACCGCCCGCACCCGGTGCACGGGGACGATCCGCGGCGGCTTCACCCAGAAGTAGCTGTTGCCGTAACCGTCGGGGACGCTCTGCCGGGCGATCTCCAGCACGGACTCGAAGCCCTCGGTCGTGATGAAGCCGAGGTCGTCGACGCGGTCCTCCAGCAGCCGGTTCGTCGCGACCGTCGTGCCGTGCGACAGCGCCGCGACGTCCCCCGGCTCCGCGCCGGCCAGGCCGAGGACCTTCGCGACGCCGTCCGCGAACCCCTCCGCCGGGTCGGCGGGCGTCGAGGGCGTCTTGGTGGTGGTCAGGCCCCCGTCCTCGTCCAGCGCGACGACGTCGGTGAACGTCCCGCCCGTGTCGATCCCGATCCGCAGCCGCCTCGCCATGACCATGGGTCTACCGGACGCCGCCGTGTTTTTGAAGTCCCGGCCTGCGGCGCTCGCCTGGGGTTCGCGCCGCAACCGGGCCCTGTGCGAGTGCGGCATCGCTTCGCGATCTGCCCGGCGAGGCTCGCCTCCGGCATCGCCTCACCGGCCAGGTAACGCACTCGCGCGTGGCTGGGGCCACTGCGAGACAGGCTCTAGGCTGAGTCCTTCCTGTACTTCACATTCGATGAGACCGCTGGAGCCCGTTCATGGCGCTTGAACGCCCCGAGATCGACTTCCCCGAGGGACAGCCGCCCACCTACCTCGACATCACCGACATCACCGAGGGCGACGGCCCCGAGGCCGCCAAGGGCTCGACCGTGTCGATGCACTACGTCGGCGTGTCGTGGTCGAGCGGCGAGGAGTTCGACGCGTCCTGGAACCGCGGCGGCACCCTGGACTTCCAGCTCGGCTCCGGCCGCGTCATCAAGGGCTGGGACATGGGCATCGCCGGGATGAAGGTCGGCGGCCGCCGCAAGCTGGTCATCCCGCCGCATCTCGCCTACGGCGACCGCAGCCCGAGCCCGGCCATCAAGCCCGGCGAGACGCTGATCTTCGTCGTCGACCTGGTCGGCGTGAGCTAGCGGCGGTGATCTAGCGCGGCGATCTGGCCGCGGTCAAAGCGGCGGGCAACCCGGGGTGAAAATCGGCCCGGGGCGCCCGCCGCAGCCGTTCCCGGGGCCGGGACGTCCGGTAAGCAGGACCTCATGATCGGAGTCCAGTCCGGGCGGCGCCCCGCGTGAGCCGCGCCCGCGCCTCCAAGAGCGCGTGGCGCGCCGGGCTGGGGCTGTTCGCGCTGGCCGGCGTCGCGGCCGGGTACGAGGCGCGGCCGGCGCTGAGCGCCGTCGACTTCCTCAGCTACTTCACGACCCTCAGCAACCTGATCGGCGGCGCGGCGCTGCTGGCCGGCGCCGTCCCCGGCCTGCACGGGCGGCCCCGGGTCGACTGGCTGCGCGGCGCCGCCGCCCTCTACCTCGCGATCACCGGCGTCGTGTACGCGCTGGTCATGGGCGGCCGGGTCGACGGCTGGACGGACTGGGCGCAGCACCGCGTCGTGCCCGTCGCCGTCCCGCTCGACTGGCTGCTGTTCGCGACCGCGCACCGGCTGCGCGGCTGGCGGACGCTGCTCGGCTGGCTCGCGTTCCCGCTCGCCTACCTCGGCTACACGATGGCGCACGGCAGCGCCACGTCCTGGTATCCGTACCCGTTCCTGGACGCGCCGCGGTACGGGTACGGCGTGTTCACGTCCTACACGTCCCTCATCGCGGCGATGTTCGTCGTGCTGGCGGCGGTCCTCATCGGGTGGGCCGACCTGCATCGGCGCGCCCTGTTCACGCCGGCGATGCGCGAGGCCCGGACGTGAGCCGGCCGGACGCGGGTCAGCGGGACCGCCGGCCGAGCAGGTAGCCGAGGGCGGCGCCGGCCAGCGCGACGGCTCCGCCGGTGACGAACGCGGCGGCCATCGGCAAGGCCGCGGGCGCCCGCTCCGGGACGGCCGCGGCGCGCCCCGCGTAGACGGCGCCGGACGCGGGCGGTGCGGCGGCGGGCGCGGGTTCCGCCGCCGGGGCCGCGGTGAGGTCGCGTTCGACGGCGGCGAAGAACTCGCCAGCGGTGCGCTTGGCGACGCTGCCCAGCATCCGCTGCCCGACGCCGCCGACCATCCCCCCGACGACCGCGTCCGCGTCGTAGTCGATGCGGGTCGCTCCCTCGCCGTCCGACAGCCGGACGCGGACCGTGGCGTCGACCGTGCCGGGCGCGCCCTGCCCCTGGGCCCGCAGCACGAACGAGCGCGGCGGGTCGGGTTCGGCGAGCTCGACCCGTCCCACATAGGTGCCCTGGATCGAGGCGACGCCCGCGGTGACGGTCATGCGGTAGGTGTCGGGGCCCGTCTCCTCCAGGGAGCGGCACCCGGGGATCGTCCTGGCGAGCACGGCCGGGTTCTGGAGCGCGTCCCAGACGCGGTCGAGCGGCGCGGCGACGCTGGCACTGCCGGTGAGCTGCATGACCCGACTTTAGAGAACGCCGCCGCGCCGCCGAACGGCAACATCTGCCGAGTACACGCCGAGCATTGGGCAGATGCGCGCCCCGGGCGGCCTGGAATGATCAGATATGTCCGGCAGGTTTCGGCGAGTGCGAACCCCGGTCGCCACTCGCGCGTCAACCGAAGCGGAACCCCCCAACTGAAGACCCCCCACCGAACGGAGTACGTGGCAGATGCGAGGGAAGACTCCCGTGATCGCCATGGTCGCCGCCGGAGTGCTCGGCCTGGCCGCGGGCGGCTGGCCCGTGCTGACCGCCGCCGCCCAGCCGGGCGACTCCGGACCCTCGATGCGGACCCAGCTCGCCTCCGTCCTCGGCGATCACCAGTGGGCGACGCCGAAACCCGGATCCTGGACGATGCCGCAGCCCTCCCCCGACGGCCTGCCGCCGGTCATCGACCACATCGAGACGCAGGACCGCGTCGTCTTCCTGACCATCGACGACGGCTACACCTACGACTCGGAGTTCGTGAACCTCGTCCGCAAGGAGAAGGTCCCGATCCTGACGTTCCTGACCTCCACCTACATCAAGGGGCAGGGGCAGTACTTCTGGGCCATGCGCAACGCCGGCTCGCCGATGGAGAACCACACCGTCACCCACCCCAACATGGCGACGCTCGGCGCCGAGGCGCAGAAGAAGGAGATCTGCGACTCCTCGGACGCGATCCAGAAGCAGTACGGGCGGCGGCCCCAGATCTTCCGGCCCCCGTTCGGCAGCTTCAACAAGACCACCAAGCAGGTCGCCAAGGAGTGCGGCATCAAATCGATCCTGCTGTGGTCGGCGGAGTTCTACAACGGCACCACCGGACCCAAAGTCGGCTTCAACGGCTTCGCGCGCGGCGACGGCGGCAAAGGGTTCAAGCCCGGCGACATCATCCTCATGCACTACCGCAAGGGCCTCGCCCAGGAGTTCCAGATGATCCTCGGCTGGATCAGGCAGGCCGGGTTCAAGCCCGCCGCCGTCCAGAACTACCTGCCGGAATCCCTCGGCGGCAACGCCCCGGCCAAAGCCGCCCACACCTGAAAAGCGACCTTCCCGGAGGAATCCCGGTTAGGCCGAAACCCCAGGTAGACGTTGACTAGGGTCAACACGCTGGCGGGGTTGAGGTCCCCCGCTACCCGAGCCGACCCCGCCAGCACCCGCCCACGTGCCGAGGTGCGTCAGACGATTCTCGCGCCTTCGGGTACGCGCAGCGACGGGTCCTGCGCGGCGCGCTCGCGGAGGGTGTAGAGGGCGTCCGGGGAGAGCGGCATCGCGTCCACGCGGACGCCCTCCGCGTCCTCGACCGCCGACGCGATCACGGCCGACACCGGGATGACGCCGGCCTCCCCCGCGCCCTTGATGCCGAGCGGGTTCAGCGGCGACGGCGTCTCCAGGTGGTCGGTCTCGATGCGCGGGATCTCCGTCGCGTACGGCATCAGGAAGTCCATGAACGACGCGTTGAGCAGCTGGCCCGACTCGTCGTACACCATCCGCTCGTACAGCGCGCCGCCGACGCCCTGCGCGACACCGCCGTGGATCTGGCCCTCGACCACCATCGGGTTGATGAGCCGCCCGCAGTCGTGGACGACCGCGTACCGCAGGATCGCGATCTCCGCCGTGTCCGGGTCGACCTCCACGATCGCGGCGTGCGCCCCGGCCGCGAACGTCGACCGGACGGGCGAGTAGTAGTCGCGTCCCTCCAGCCCCGGCTCGTCGCCGGACGCGACCGGCGGCTCGGTGGCCGGGCGGCCGACCGCGAACTGCGTCGCCGCGGCGGCCTCCTCGTCGAACGCGTACCGCAGCGGGTTCGACAGCACCGCGACCGTCCGCAGCGGGACCGACGCCGACATGTCGCCGCGCACGTGCACGACGCCGTCGGTGATGTCCAGGTCGCGCGGGTCGGCCTCCAGGGCCTCCCCCGCGATGCGCAGCGCCTTGTCGCGGACCTTCCGGCAGGCCAGCGCGATCGCGTTGCCGCTCATCACCGCCGCGCGGGACGCGAACGTGCCGACCGCGTACCCGAACCGCCGCGTGTCGCCCGTCGTGACCTGCACGTCCCCGATGGGGACGCCCAGCTCGGCGGCGGCGATCTGCGCGAACACCGTCTCGTGGCTCTGGCCCTGCGAGGTCAGCCCGGTCGACACGTGCACCCGCCCGGCGGTGTCGATCTCGACGTGCCCGCCCTCGTAGGGGCCGACGCCCGTCCCCTCCACGTAGACGCCGAGGCCGATGCCGAGGCGGCGGCCCCGGGCCGCGGCGGCGGAGCGCTCGGCCCCGAAGCCGTCCCAGCCGATCAGCTCCCGCGCCTTGCGGAGCAGCTCCGGGTAGTCGCCCGAGTCGTAGATCAGCGGGCGGCCGTCCTGGAAGGTGAGGCCCTGGTCGTAGGGGAACTCGTCGGGCTGGATGAAATTGGCGGCGCGCACGTCGGCGCGGTCGCGGCCGAGGTGGCGGGCGATGCGGTCCATCGTCCGCTCCATGCAGAACACGCCCTGCGGGCGGCCCGCGCCCCGGTACGGCGTGACGATCAGCGTGTTGGTGTAGAGGCTGACGACCTCCGCCCGGTACGCGCCGATCCTGTACGGGCCGAGCAGCTGGGTGGACGTGACGATCGGGATGATGATCCCGTACGGGGTGTAGGCGCCGTGGTCGTGCCGGATCCGCACGTCCAGGCCGAGGACGCGGCCCTCGTCGTCGAACCCGACCCGCACGTCCTGGAGCTGGCCGCGCTCGTGGGCGGCGGCCACGAAGTGCTCGCGGCGGTCCTCGGTCCACTTGATCTCGCGGTCGAGGAGCCGCGCCGCCCACGGGACGAGCACCTCCTCCGGCCACGGGTGGACGATCTTCACGCCGAAGCCGCCGCCGACGTCCGGGGCGACCACCTCGACCTTGCCGTTCGGCAGCCCGAGCCGCGCGGCGATCGCGGCCCGCACGCTGGTGGACGCCTGCGTGGAGGAGTACACGCGCAGCGACCCGTCGTCGGCGTCCCACCGCGCGTACACGCCCCGCCCCTCCAGCGGCATCGACGCGCTGCGCTCGATGGACAGGCTGAACTCCAGCACGTGCGGCGCCGCCTCGATCGCGGCGGGCGCGTCCCCGTTCTCCTGGACGAGGACGGCCCCCACGTTGCCCGGCACGTCGTCGTGCACGAGGTGCTCGGCGCGCGACGCCGTCTCGATGCCGACGACGGCGGGCAGCGGCTCGTACTCGACGCGGATGCGCTCGGCGGCGTCCTCGGCCAGGTAGCGGTCCCGGGCGACGACCATCGCGACGGGCTCGCCGACGTGCCGGACGACGTCGCGGGCGAGCGGGTACCCGGTGCGGCCGTGCGTCAGCGCCGGGTGCGGGATGAGCAGCGGCAGCGGCTCGCCGACCCGGCCGGGAAGGTCCTCCCAGGTGTAGATGGCGACGAGGCCGTCGACGTCGAGCGCCTCCGACACGTCGATGTCGGCGATGCGGGCGTGCGCGTGCGGGGACCGGGCGAACGCCGCCGCCAGGGCGTCCCGCCCGAGGTCGTCCAGAAAGCGGCCGCGCCCGGTGAGGAGCCTGCCGTCCTCGCGCCGCTTGACCGGTTCGCCGAACACCCGGGTGCCCATCACGACTCCTCAGAGAGCAGGTCGGCGGCGCGGTGCACCGACTTGACGATGTTCTGGTACCCGGTGCACCGGCACAGGTTCCCCGAGATCCCCTCCAGGACCTGGTCCTCCGTCGGGTGCGGCGTCTCCCGCAGCAGCGCCGTCACCGTGCACAGGAACCCGGGCGTGCAGAAGCCGCACTGCAGCCCGTGGCAGTCGCGGAAGGCGCGCTGCACCGGCGACGGCGTCCCGTCCTCGGCGGCGAGCCCCTCCACGGTGGTGACCTCGTGGCCGGCGGCGGTGACGGCGAACATGAGGCACGACCGGACCGGCTCCCCGTCCAGCAGGACGGTGCAGCAGCCGCAGACGCCGTGCTCGCAGCCGACGTGCGTGCCGGTGAGCCCGAGGTCGTGCCGGAGCAGGTCCGACAGCAGCCGCCGCGCCGGGACGCGGGCCGTGCGGTGCGTCCCGTTGACGGTCAGCGCGACCTCGAAGCTCTCCTCCATCAGTCCTCCGCCTTCCGCAGCGCGTCGGCCGCCGCGGCGTTGAGGGCGCGCTCGGTGAGCACGCCGGTGAGATGCCGCCGGTAGGCCGCGCCGGCGTGGATGTCGGGTTCCGGGTCGATGCGCTCCCGGACGTGGGCGGCGGCGGCCGCCCAGTCGCCGTGGTGCCCGGCGGCCTCGGTCAGGTCGAGGACGAGGGGCGTCCCGGCGATGCCGAGGTAGCCGGCGCGGGCGTCGCCGACCCGCAGGTCCTCGTCGAGGGAGACGACGGCCGCGACGCCGGACAGCGCGTAGTCGCCGTGCCGGCGGGCCGTCTCGGCGAACGCGGTCCCGGTGCGGGGCGGTGCGGCCGGGAAGAACGCGGCGACGGCCAGCTCGCCGGGGTCCAGTGCCGATTCGAGCGGCCCGAGGAAGAAGTCGGCGGCCGGGATCGTGCGGCGGCCCCGGGCCGACGCGGCCTCGACCGTCCCGCCGAGGACGGCGAGGACGGCGGGCATCTCGGCGGCGGGGTCGGCGTGCGCGAGGCTGCCGACGACCGTCCCCCGGTTGCGGATCACCGGGTGCGCGACGTGCCGGAGCGCCTGCCCGAGCAGCGGCTGGACGGCGGCGGCCGCCGCCGAGCGCTCCACCCGCGCGTGCCGGGCGAGCGCGCCGACCCGCACGCCGTCGTCCCGCACGTGCAGGGTGTCGAGCTCGGCGACGCGGTTGATGTCGACCAGGTCGGACGGCGCGGCGAGCCGCATGTTGAGCAGCGGGATGAGGCTCTGGCCGCCCGCGAGGACCTTCCCGCCGGGCGCGGCGGCCAGCGCGTCCAGCGCCTCGCCGAGGGAGGCCGGGGCGTGGTAGCCGAACGGAGGCGGCTTCACCGGGACGGGCCGCCGATCTCCTCTTCCGACGGCGCGATGATCCCGGCGCCCGAGCTCTCCGGTCTGCGCAGCGCGTTCAGGACGTGGTAGCCGACCAGGACCGCGATGGTGCCGAGCGCGATGCCCTGCAGCGGGAAGTCGTCGGTGATCTGGAGCGTCACGTTCCCGATCGCCAGAATGATCGCGGCCGCCACCGGGACGAGGTTGACCGGGTCGGCGAAGTCGACCCGGCTCTCGATCCAGATCTTCGCGCCGAGCAGGCCGATCATGCCGTAGAGGACGACGGTGATGCCGCCGAGCACGCCGCCCGGGGTGGCGGCGACGAGCGCGCCGAACTTGGGGCACAGCCCGAACAGGATCGCGACGATCGCGGCGACGTAGTACGCGGCCGTCGAGTAGATCCGGGTGGCGGCCATGACGCCGATGTTCTCGGCATAGGTGGTGGTGGGCGAGCCGCCGACGGCGGAGGCGAGCGCGGTGCCGACGCCGTCCGCGGCGATGGCGCGGCCGAGGACGGGGTCCAGGTCCTCGCGGGTCATCGCCGACACCGCCTTGACGTGCCCGGTGTTCTCCGCGATCAGCGCGATGACGGCGGGCAGGGCCAGCAGGATCGCCGAGGTCTTGAAGTCGGGCGCGTGCAGGTCCGGGAACCCGAACCAGTCGGCGCCCTTCACGCCGGTGAAGTCGACGCGGTCGTGCGGGAACGCGGTGGCGACGCAGTAGGGGCCCTCGGCGGTGCACGCCTTGCCCGCCCCGTCCAGGAGGTTCTGGCTCGGCAGCACCGAGGTGATCTTGCCGGCGGTCTGGTCGAGCACCCACGACAGCGCGAACCCGAAGACCAGCGCCAGCAGGATCGTGATGCGCCCCCAGAACCCGCGCAGGAGCACCGCGCAGAGCACGGCGAACGCCAGCGTCGCCAGCGCGACCCACTGGTCCTGCGGCCAGTAGACGGTGGCGACCACCGGGGCCAGGTTGAACCCGATCAGCATGACCACGGCGCCCGTCACCACGGGCGGGAACACCTTGTGGATGACCTCGGCGCCGGCGAAGTGGATCAGCAGCCCGATCGCCAGCAGCACCAGGCCCGCGACGAGGATCGCGCCGGTGACGGTGGCGCTGTCGCCGCCCGCCGCGCGGATCGCCGCGACCGCGCCGACGAACGAGGCGCTCGTGCCGAGGTAGCTCGGCACCCGGCCGCCCACGATCAGCAGGAACAGGATCGTCGCGACCCCGGACATCATGATCGCCAGGTTGGGGTCCAGGCCCATCACGACCGGGAACACGAACGTCGCCCCGAACATCGCCACCACGTGCTGGGCGCCGATGCCGGCGGTGCGCGGCCACGACAGCCGCTCGTCCGGCCTGACGACCTCCCCGGGCGGCGGCGTCCTGCCGTCGCCGTGCAGCTTCCAGCCGATCACCATCGGGGTCCTCCTGCTCAGCCGACCGCGCTCATGCGGGCAAGGTAGATCTACCCCCGGGGGCGGGCATCGGCGACATCTGCCAAAGCCCGCGCCCGGGATTGGGAGGACCGGCTCGTGCCGGCGGCGCGGCGTCCTGGATCACCGCGACGGCGACACTACCCTCAGATACCGCGCATGCGCAGCACGTGGAGGGCGAGGGTGAGGTTGAGGCGGAGATGCGCGTCCTCGGTGAACGCTCCGAGCATCCGTTCCAGCTTCCCGATGCGGTACCGCAGCGTGTTGTAGTGGAAGTGCAGCCTCCGGGCGGTTTCGGCGACGTTGAGGTTCGTCTCCAGCAGCACCTGCAGGGTGCGGCGCAGGTCCACGAGCTCCGGCTCGTCGTCGGCGGCCAGGTCCCCGAGCGTCTCGCGGACGAACGCGTGCAGCTCGTCCGGATCGGACACGAGGCTCAGCAGCCGGTACACGCCGAGCTGGTCGAAGTGCGCCCTGGCGCCCGTGCCGTTCAGCTGGCGGCCGACCCGGACGGCCTTCACCGCCTGCTCGTACGCCTCGGGCAGCTCGGCCGGGGACGCCACCGTCCGGCTGATGCCGGTGGAGAACGTCCGCCGCACCGGCAGATGCTCGGCGAAGATCGACGAGGCCTCCTTCACCATCGCCTGGACCGGCCCGGTCGTCCACTCGGCGGGATCGTCGCCGTCGGCGCCGACGACCGCGACGACCTCGTGCGCGAAGCTCGCGACCGCCGCGCCCTTGTCGTGCCGGCGGACGGCCGTCGTCCACGCGGCGGCGAGCCGCTCCTGCGCGGCCCGCTCCTCGGCGCCGCGGACGCCGCGCGCCGCGCCCTCGGGGTCGGCCGCCTTGCCGCGCCCCTTCCCGTCGGGCTCCGGCCCGGCGCCGCGCGGGCGGCCGTCGAGCTCGGCGACGACCACCATCATCGGGCGGTCCAGGTCCCAGCCGAACCCGCCGCAGTGCGCGACGACACGGCCGTCGTCGCCGGCGCGCCCGGCGAGGATGTCGCGCAGGAAGTCGGCGCGGTACTTGCTCTCCACCGCGGCGACGGCCTGCTGCTTGGTCACCACGAGCGCGGCGACGGTCGCGGCGCGCTCCAGGATGCCGAGGTCGGTGCCGCGCAGCGTGCCGCCCGGGCTGAACGCGACGATCCGGCCGTGGTCGAAGCCGCCCGCCATCACGGGCACGGCCAGGTGGTCGCCGGTGCCGTGCGCGCCGATGATGCCGCAGCCGCCGCGCCCGCAGGCCGCGTGCCGGCCGGCGTCGAACGCCCGCATCGCCTGGACGTGCTCGTCCGGTCCGGCGCCGGCGAGCACGCGCTGCTCGCCGTCCAGCACCACGACCGCGACGTCCAGCAGCGTCGCGACCTCGTCGACGACCTCCTGGAGGCCGCCGCCGCACAGCACGATCTGCACGAGCGCGCGGTGGACCTCCTCGGTGCGGGCGAGAACGGACGCCTGCCGGTTCAGGATGTCGGTCAGGACCTGGTTCAGGATGTCGTCGAAGCCGACGTCGTTCGGGAGCAGGATCAGGGGGAAGCCGCGGCGGTCGGCCTGCGCGATCATCTCGGCGGGGAGCGAGTCCAGGTAGCGGCCCAGTTTGATGGCCAGGGCCGCGAGGCCGCGCTCGTCCAGGTCGGCGACCAGGTTGTCGAGCGACTGGGGGGTGTTGCGCAGTGGGTAGCCGGTGGTCAGGAGCAGCTCGTTCGGTTTGACCCACGACAGGATGTCGGGGACCTCCATCACGTTCAGCCGCTGCACGACGCGCTCGAGTCCGGCCCGTCCGGCGATGAGGCGGGCGCCGTTCAGGGTGCTGACGCCGAGGACCTCGCCGACCGACAGGCCGTAGGTCAGTGTTCCGGTGCTCGCGAGCCTGAGGGCCGGTGGGCCCGGGTCCGCGCTGGTGTAACTCATGCCAGGGGTCACCTCGCCTTTTGGTGCGTACATCGCCCGTTACGGCGTGATCGCTACCTGTTCCTGATCAACACTGACAACAAAGACGAACGATGACAACCATCCTTGGCAGCTTTATCCATACGTCCAATGCCGGGGCCGTTCTACCTTCGTCGCGGAGGCCGGGCCGTCCGCGTCGGGGGCGGCCGCCGACACCGGCCTCGGGAGGCTCCGTGACCGCACTCGTCCGCGACCCGATCCGGCTCCCGGCCCGGCCCGGCGGGCGGCCGCCCGCCGCCGGCGCCGCGAGCCTGGCGCTGCGGCCGGTGCTCGACCCGCCGCGCCGCGCGGCCCGCGTCATCGCCGTCTTCCCGGCGGCGCTGTACCTGGAGATGCGGGGCGGTCTCGAGCCGCGCGTGCTCGCCGTCGTCACCTCCGACGCCGGCCGGCTGCCGAACGCCGTGGTGGTCGTGGCCACCCGCCGCGAGCAGCCGTTCCGCTCGATCCGCGAGGGCGGCGAGGCGTGGGTGGGCGACGGCTGGGTGGAGGCGGGCCCACTCAACGTGCGGATCCGCCGCTGGTGGGACCCCTCGCCCGCGCTCGGCGGGATGCGGCCCGCCGCGCTCGCCAAGGGCGTGCACACCCTGGAGGCCGAGCTGACCGCCGCCGGCGCGCTCACCGCCGCCGGCCTGACGGGCGGCGGCCTGGCCGGCCATCCCGACCCCGTCTCGCTCGCCGGGTCGTGCGCGGCCGGCGACCTGGCGGGCGCGGTGGAGGCGGCCGAGCGGATCGTGGGCCTCGGCCCCGGGCTGACGCCGAGCGGCGACGACATCCTGTGCGGGCTGCTGGCCGCGCTGCGGCTGGTCGGCGGCGCCGTCCGGCACGGCGAGCCGGCGGTGCGGCTGGCCGACTGGCTGGGCGCCGCCGTCACCGCCGACGCCGGCACCCGTACGACGGCGCTGGCCGCGACGCTGCTGCACTGCGCGGCGGCGGGCAACGCGGGCGCCGAGGTGGCCGCCGTCCTGCGCTGCGTCGCGGGCCGCGAACCACCGGGCGCCGCCGTCCGCCGCCTGCTGGCGGTGGGCCACACCTCGGGCGCGGACCTGGCGCACGGCGTCCTCGCCGGCTGCCGCGCCGCGCTCGCTCTCGCCGACGCCGCCGATCTCCCGTCCCGGAGGGTGCACGCGTGAACGAATCGGTCGAGGTGCGGCGGGGAAGCTACCACGATTCGGTCACGCTCATGCGGGTGAGCCGGCTGCTGTCGGACCGGCCGGGCGTCGCGGACGCGATGGTGGCGATGGGCACCGGGCTGAACCGCGAGATGTTCGAGCGGATGGGGTTCGGGGTGCCGGACGAGGCCGGTCCCGACGACCTGGTCGTGGCGGTCCGGGTGGACGGCGGCGGGCTCGACGAGGCGCGCGAGGCCGTGGACGGGCTGCTGCGCGAGGCGTCCCGCCCGCCGGCCGGGGCGGGCGTGCTCGGGGCGCCCGCGCCGGCCCGGTCGACGGGGTCGGCGGCGCGGCGGGCGGAGGCCACGGTGGCGCTGCTGTCGGTGCCGGGGCCGCACGTGTTCCCCGAGGCGATGGACGCCCTCGACGCCGGCCTCAACGTGATGATCTTCAGTGACAACGTGCCGCTCGCCCAGGAGATCGTGCTGAAGGAGGCGGCGGCGCGGCGCGGGCTGATCGTGATGGGGCCGGACTGCGGGACGGCGCTGGTCGGCGGCGCCGGCCTGGGGTTCGCGAACGCGGTGCGGCCGGGTCCGGTGGGCGTCGTCGCGGCGTCCGGGACGGGCGCGCAGCAGCTGATGTGCCTGCTGGACGCGGCGGGCACCGGCGTCAGCCACGTGCTGGGCGTCGGCGGCCGGGACCTGTCGCCCGAGGTGAGCGGCCGGTCGGCGCTGTCCGCGCTGGCGGCGCTGGACGCCGACCCGGGCACCGAGCTGATCGTGCTGGTCTCGAAGCCGCCCGCGCCGCAGGTGCTCGACCTGATCCGGGAGGCCGCGCGGCGGCTGGACACGCCGGTGGTGTTCGCGCTGCCGATGGCCGGCGAGGACGACCTGACGCGGGCGGCGGGCAAGGCGCTGAAGGCGCTCGGCCGGACCGTCCCGCGG
>NZ_SMKY01000219.1 GCF_004349235.1 Actinomadura darangshiensis
CCGCCGGATCATCCGCGAGGGTGCGGCGTCGCATGATCCGAAGGTGCTGATCCTGACGACGTTCGACCTGGACGAGTACGTGATCGAGGCGGTGCGGGCGGGGGCGAGCGGGTTCCTGCTGAAGGACTCGCCGCCGGAGGACCTGGTGACGGCGATCCGGATCGTGGCGGAGGGCGACGCGATCGTGGCGCCGTCGGTGACGCGGCGGCTGCTGGACAAGTTCGCGAGCCGGCTGCCGGCGGTGCGGGACGCGGCGCCGCCGCCGGGGCTGGACACGCTGACGCAGCGGGAGCGGGAGGTGCTGGCGCATGTGGCGCGGGGCCAGTCGAACGCGGAGATCGCGGCGGAGCTCGTGGTGAGCGAGACGACGGTGAAGACGCACGTGGGGAACGTCCTGGCGAAGCTGGGTCTGCGGGACCGGGTGCAGGCCGTGGTGTACGCGTACGAGACGGGGCTGAGCAGGCCCGGCCAGAGCTGAGGCCGGAGCCGGGAAGGCCCAGGTGAGGGCGGGGCCGCGTGCAGCGGCCCTGAGCGGTTTCAGGGTCGGTCCCTGAGCCGACCCCAGCGTCCGGGGGGTGGAGGCCTACTCCGGTAGGACGACTGGGGGCGGGTTCCTCCTGCCGTGGGTGGACTGCGAAGTCCGTTCCTGGGGTCCAGGAAACGGGCTCGCCCGGCTTCTACTGTTCTGGTGTGGGATCGCCGGGGGCATGGCGCGATCCGCGGACGGTTCCGGTTCCTCCTGGGCCGGTTCGCACGGTCCGGCTCACACCGGTCCGGCTCACACTCGCTCACACACACTCGGGAGTTTCACGTGACGAACACCGCCCCATCGACCGCCGGCGCGCAGTCCGCGCCCGGGGCGGGCGACTTCGCCGCTCGGACCCAGCAGATCGCGAAGGTGTACGGGCGCGGCGACGCCCAGGTCGTCGCGCTGGACGGGGTCACCGTCGGCATTCCCCGCGGCCGGTTCACCGCGATCATGGGCCCGTCGGGGTCCGGGAAGTCCACCCTGATGCACTGCATGGCGGGGCTGGACTCGGTGGACTCCGGGCAGGTCTTCATCGGCGGCACCGAGCTGACCCGGTTGAAGGACAAGCAGCTCACGCGGCTGCGCCGCGACAAGATCGGATTCATCTTCCAGGCGTTCAACCTGGTGCCGACGCTGACGGCGCTGGAGAACATCACGCTGCCGATGGACATCGCCGGCCGCAGGGCCGAGAAGGAGTGGCTGGACGAGGTGATCGACACGGTTGGGCTGCGGCCGCGGCTGAAGCACCGGCCGACCGAGCTGTCGGGCGGGCAGCAGCAGCGGGTGGCGTGCGCCCGCGCGCTGGCGTCCCGCCCGGAGATCATCTTCGCGGACGAGCCGACGGGGAACCTGGACTCGCGGTCCGGCGCCGAGGTGCTGGGGTTCCTGCGGGACTCGGTGCGGCGGATGGGGCAGACCATCGTGATGGTCACCCATGACCCGTCCGCGGCGGCCTACGCCGACCAGGTGCTGTTCCTTTCGGACGGGCAGATCGTCGACACGATGACCGGGCCGACCGCCGAGCGGGTGCTGGAGCGGATGAAGGGCTTCGACGCCGGCGGCCACAACACGCGTCCCGCGGGCGCGCCGGAGTCCGGGGTGTCGGCGCGATGATGGGGAAGGTCACGCTCCGCAATCTGGCGGCGCACAAGATCAGGCTGGTGCTGACGGCCGTCGCGGTGATCCTCGGGGTCGCGTTCGTGGCCGGCACGCTGATCTTCACCGACAGCATGAACAAGCAGTTCGACGAGCTGTTCAGCCGGATCGGCACGAACGTCGCGGTGGACGTGCGGGCCAAGCAGGTCGTCGGGGCCGACGACGACGGCTCGGCGGCGCAGCCGGTGCCGGCGGCCGTCCTGAAGGCCCTGCGGGGCGTGGACGGGGTGAAGGATCCGAAGGGCAACGTCAGCGGGTACGCGGCGGTCGTCGGCAAGGACGGCAAGATCGTCGGGACGGCGCAGAACGGGCCGCCGCAGATCGGCGTGAACTGGACGACCGGCGGGTCCTACGACCTGTCGGCGGGCCGTGCGCCGCAGGGGCCGGGCGAGGTCCTCGTCGACGCGAAGACGGCCGAGAAGGGCAAGCTCGCGGTCGGCGACACCACGCGGGTCATCACGGCGGGCCAGCCGGCCCGCATGAGGATCGTCGGGCTGGTCGACACGGGGAACCTGATGGGCGCGACGCTCACCGCGTTCGACACCGCGACCGCGCAGAAGCTGATGCTGAAGCCCGGCTACTTCACCGACATCGAGATGGGCTCCACGGGCGTGTCGCAGGCGGAGCTGCGTGACCGGGTCGCGAAGGTGCTGCCGCAGAACATGGAGGCCGTCACCGGCGAGAAGCTGCGCGAGGAGTCCAAGAGCGACATCGCGACGATGATGAGCTTCTTCCGGACGTTCCTGCTCGCGTTCGCGCTGATCTCGATCTTCGTCGGGTCGTTCATCATCTTCAACACGTTCTCGATGCTGGTCGCGCAGCGGACCCGCGAGCTGGCGCTGCTGCGCGCGATCGGCGCGGCGCGCGGCCAGGTGACGCGGGCGGTGATCGGCGAGGCCGTCGCGGTCGGCGTGGTCGGGTCCACGCTGGGGCTGGCGGCCGGCGCGGGCCTGGCGTCGATGCTGCAGACGCAGATGGGCGACGCCGGGCAGGGCGGGCTGACGTTCACGGCGACGCCGGTGATCTGGTCGTACGCGGTCGGGATCGTGGTGACGGTGGTGTCGGCGTACTTCCCGGCGCGGCGCGCCGCGAAGATCCCGCCGGTGGCGGCGATGCGCGACGACGTGGCGCTGCCGCAGCGGTCGCTGCGGATCCGGGTCGCGCTCGGGTCGCTGCTCACCCTGGCCGGCGCGGGCCTCATCGGCGCGGGCCTCGCCGGGAACGGCGGGAACCCGGCGGTTCCGGTCGGCGCGGGCGCGTTCGCGGTGTTCATCGGCATCGCGATGCTCGCACCGGTGATCAGCGTCCCGGTGATGAAGGTGCTCGGCGCGCCGTTCGCGCGGCTGATGGGCTCGCCCGGCCGGCTGGCGCGGCAGAACGCGCTGCGCAACCCGCGGCGCACCGCCGCGACGGCGGCGGCGCTGATGATCGGGCTGGCGCTGATCACGACGGTGAACGTGCTGGGCGCGACGATGCGGGCCTCCATCGACGAGCAGGTGGACGCGCAGTTCGGCGCGGACTACCTGGTGCAGGCCGACGGGGCGGGCGGCATCGGCGCGGGCGTTTCCGAGAAGGTCAAGGCGACGCCCGGGGTGAGCGCCGCGTCCCCCACCTACGAGGGCGAGGCGAGGATCGAGGGGAAGAACGCGTCGTTCATGTCCGGCGACGTCCCCGCGATCGCCAAGGCCGCCAAGCTGAAGATCACCTCCGGTGGCACCGCCATCGGCGGCGCCGGGATCATGGTGGACGAGGACACCGCGAAGCACAACGGCTGGAAGGTCGGGTCGGCGGTGCCGGTGCAGTTCACCGACGGCAGGTCCGAGCGGCTGACGGTGACGGGTGTCTACACCAAGAGCGACCTGATCGGCAACCGCATCATCTCGCAGGCGGCGTACCAGCGGCACACGGTCAACCCGTCGATGGACGCCATCGTGGTGGACGCGTCGGCGCCGGGCGCGGCGACGAAGACGGCGCTCGAGTCGGCGCTGAAGGACTACCCGAACGTGAAGGTGTCGGACCAGGCGTCGCTGAAGGAGGACGCCCGCAAGCAGGTCGACGGGTTCGTGACGTTCCTGACGATCCTGCTGGTCATGTCCGTCATCATCGCGGCCGTCGGGGTGATCAACACCCTCGCGCTGTCGGTGATCGAGCGGACCCGCGAGATCGGGCTGCTGCGCGCCATCGGGATCTCCCGGCGGCAGCTGCGCCGGATGGTCCGGCTGGAGTCCATCATGATCGCGCTGTTCGGGGCGGTGCTCGGCATGGGCATCGGGGTGGCGTTCGGCGCGGCGCTGCAGAACGCTCTCGCCGACAAGGGCCTCGGCGTCCTGGCCGTCCCGTACGGGACGCTGCTGGTCTACCTGGTGGTGGCCGCGGTGATCGGTGTGCTGGCGGCGCTGTGGCCGGCGTGGCGGGCGGGGCGCATGGACGTCCTGAAGGCCATCTCCACCGAGTAGCCGGTCCGTGAAGCAAGAAAGACCCGGTCCTCCGATGGGGAGGGCCGGGTCTTTCTTTCGTGCGGGAGACGCGCCGCGGGGCGCGGCCGGTGCTACTCGGTGGATTCCGGGTCGTCGGCCGCCGCGTCGGCGGCGGTCGCGCCGGGCGCCACCGCGGCCTTGGCGACCGCGTCGGTCGCGCTGACCGTGGTGTTCTCCGGGAAGTGGCAGGCGGCCTGGTGGCCGGGGCTGAGCTCCACCAGCGGCGGCTCGACCTGCTTGCAGATGTCCTGCGCCTTCCAGCAGCGGGTGTGGAACCGGCAGGCGGGCGGCGGGTCGAGGGGGCTCGGCACGTCGCCCTGCAGCCGGATCCGCTTGCGCTCGCCGCGCTCGGACGGGTCCGGGATCGGCACCGCCGACAGCAGCGCGTTGGTGTAGGGGTGCATGGGCCGCTCGTACAGGTCGGCCCGGTCCGCCAGCTCGACAATCTTGCCGAGGTACATGACGGCGACGCGGTCGGAGATGTGCCGGACCACCGACAGGTCGTGCGCGATCACCACGTAGGTGAGGTCGAGCTCGTCCTGCAGGTCCTCCAGCAGGTTGACCACCTGCGCCTGCACCGACACGTCCAGCGCGGACACCGGCTCGTCCGCGATGATCATCTTCGGTTTGAGGGCCAGCGTGCGGGCGATCCCGATGCGCTGCCGCTGCCCGCCGGAGAACTCGTGCGGGTACCGGTTGTAGTGCTCGGGGTTCAGGCCGACGAGCTCCAGGATCTCCTGGACGGCCTTCTTGACGCCCTGCTTGGCCTCGATGTTCTGCAGCCGGAACGGGGCCCCGACGATCGCGCCGACCGTCTTGCGCGGGTTCAGCGACGAATAGGGGTCCTGGAAGATCATCTGGAGGTCGCGGCGGAGCGGCCGGAGCCGCCCCTGGGACATCTTCGTGATGTCCTGCCCCTCGAAGGTGATCTTCCCGAAGCTCGGGTCCAGCAGCCGCATCACCATCCGGCCGGTGGTGGACTTGCCGCAGCCCGACTCCCCCACCAGCCCGAGCGTCTCGCCCTTGCGGACCGAGAACGACACGCCGTCGACGGCCTTGACCGCCCCGACCTGCCTGCGCAGCAGCCCCGAGGTGACGGGGAAGTGCTTGCCGAGGCCCTCGACCTCCAGCAGCATCTCGCCGTTCCGGCCGGGCCGGGCCTCCGCGGCCGGGCGGGCCTCGCCGTCCGGCGTCTTGTCCATCTTCACAGTCTCGTCCCCACCCGTGCTCGTCACAGCTTCGCCCGGATCTCGTCGTTCCAGATCTCCCGCCGCTTCTCCAGCGGGAGGTGGCACGCCGCCTTGTGCCCGGGCTCGAGCTCGATCAGCTCGGGCCGTTCGGTCGTGCTCCTGTCGCCGTTCAGCTCGCTGTAGGGGCAGCGCGGATGGAACGCGCACCCGGACGGCACGTTGATCAGGCTCGGCGGCGACCCCTCGATCGGCAGCAGCCGCTCCGAGCGCTCCCGGTCCAGCCGCGGCATCGACCCGAGCAGCCCCCACGTGTAGGGGTGCAGCGGCCGGTGGAAGGCGTCGTCGACGGCCGCGTACTCCGCGGCGCGGCCCGCGTACATCACCAGGATGTCGTCCGCCAGCTCGGCGACCACCCCGAGATCGTGGGTGATCATGATGACGGCGGAGTTGAACTCCTGCTGCAGGTCGCGGATCAGGTCGAGGATCTGCGCCTGGACGGTCACGTCCAGCGCCGTCGTCGGCTCGTCGGCGATCAGCAGCTCCGGGTCGCAGGACAGCGCCATCGCGATCATCGCGCGCTGCCGCATGCCGCCGGAGAACAGGTGCGGGTAGTCGTCCACCCGCTTGTCCGGCTTGGGGATGCCGACCCTGCCGAGCATGTCGATGGCGTGCTTGCGTGCGACCGCCTTCGACACGTCGTTGTGCACCCGGTAGGCCTCGATGATCTGGTGGCCGACCGTGTAGAAGGGGTGCATCGACGACAGCGGGTCCTGGAAGATCATCGACATGTTGCGGCCGCGGAGCCGGCGCACCTCGGCCTGGGAGGCGCCGACGAGCTCCTTGCCGTCCAGCCAGATCTCCCCGGACACGTCGGCGTTGCGCTTGTTGTGCAGGCCGAGGATGCCGAGGCTGGTCACGCTCTTGCCGGAGCCGGACTCCCCCACGATCCCGAGGGTGCGGCCGCGCTCCAGCTGGAACGACAGCCCGTCGACGGACTTGACCAGGCCGTCGTCGGTCGGAAAGTGGATCTTGAGGTCGCGGACCTCGAGGAACGATGCGGGAGCGTCGCCGGTGCCCGCGGTCTCCGCGGCGGGCGCGGTGCCGGTCATCAGCCAAGCCTCACTCTCGGGTCGACGACGGCGTACAGCAGGTCGACGATCAGGTTGATCACGATGATCGAGGTCGCCGTGAGCAGCGTGACGCCGAGCACCATGGGCAGGTCGCCGCTGCGGATCGAGTCGATCGCGAGGCGGCCCAGGCCCGGGATGCCGAAGGTGTTCTCCGTCAGCACCGCGCCGCCGAGGAGCAGCCCGAGGTCGAGGCCGAAGATGGTCATGATCGGCGTCAGTGAGGCGCGCAGCGCGTGCTTGGTGACGACGGTCCTCTCCGGCAGCCCCTTGGCGCGGGCGGTGCGGATGTAGTCCTCGTTCATCGTCTCCAGCATGCCCGCTCTGGTGAGCCGCGCGTACATCGCGGCGTAAAGGAACGCGAGCGTCACCCAGGGCAGCACCAGCGCCTCGAACCATCTCAGCGGATTGTCGGTGACGGAGGTGTAGCTGCCGCCGCCGGGGAAGATCTTGAAGGTGTAGGAGAACAGCGCGAGCGAGACCAGGCCCGTGAAGTAGATGGGGAGCGACACCCCGGCCAGTGCGATGATCATCGACGCCCTGTCCCAGACGCTGCCTCTTCGCAGTGCCGACACCACACCGGTGCTGATTCCGACGCCGAGCCACACGATCGCGGCGCCGATCGCCAGCGACAGCGTCGCCGGGGCCCGGTCGAGCAGGGTCTCCAGCACCGGCTGGCTGCTGCGGAAGGAGTAGCCCATGCAGGGCGCGGGGCAGTGGTCGGTCACCGGGCCGGCCTTGTAGTCCTTGCCGACGGCGAGGGCCTTCAGGTAGTTCCCGTACTGCACCACGACCGGCTTGTCGAGGCCGAGCCGCTCCTTGGTGTCCTGGATGGCCTCGGCCGTCGGCGCCTTGCCGACGTAGGACGCCGCGATCTGGTCGGTCGTCTGCCCCGCCAGCTTCGGCAGCCAGAAGAAGATGCCGAAGGTCACCAGGCTGACCAGCAGCAACATGACGACGGCACCGATGAGGCGCCGGATGATGTATGCGAACACATTGCTCGGCCCCGCCCGCCGGCCGGCCGGACCTGTGGGTCCGGGCACGGCCGGCGGGCTTCGCCTTCACCTGCCTTCAGATGGACGCACGGACGAGACGGAGTGTCACTCCACGCCCATGTTCAGGTAGTCGTACATTCCGCCGTAGGAGTAGGTGATCCCCGCGTTGGTGACGCGCTTCGGCCGGTACATCAGGGCCTTGGCGTACACCAGCGGGACCTCCATCGCGGTCCCCATGACCAGCTTGTCGACCTCACCGTAGGCCTTCATGCGGGCGGCCTTGTCGGGGTTGGCGATCGCGTCGTCGAGCCCCTTGTTGACGGCCGGGTCGTCCATCTCGGCGAGGTTGTTCCCGCCGGACGGCTTGATCGCGTCACCGTGCACGATCTGGGCGAGGAAGCCGTAGCCGGTCGGCCAGTCCGCCGCCCACGCCATGATCATCATGCCGATGCCGTGCTCGTGCACGTACTTCGGAACGCCGACGTACTTGTTGAAGTAGTCACCGGCCGGGTACTGCACGATGCTGACCTTGATGCCGACCTTGGCGAGGCTCTGCTGGATCGCCTCGGCCATCGCGACTTCCTTCGGCCGGTCCGACCGCGCCGAGATCTTGGTGCTGAAGCCGTCCGGCTTGCCGCAGGCCTGCAGCTCCTGCTTGGCCTTGGCGACGGTGGCCTCGTCGAGGCCGCCGTTCTCCGCCTGCTTCTGCGGGTACAGGTCGAACTTGGTGTAGCCGTCCACCGACGGGGGCAGCACCGTGGTGGCGACGTCGCCGCCGGCCAGCGGGCCTCCGTAGGCGGTCTGCGCGGCGACCTTGTCGGTCGCGTACTGCACGGCGACCCGGCAGTGCTTGTTGTCGAGCGGCTTGACGTGCTGGTTCAGCGACATGAACCGCAGGAAGCCCTGGACCGGGTTGTCGACGTACGGCTTCTGCTCGGGGGTCAGCACCTTCGGCTGGGTCCCCGACTGCACGCCGACGCCGGCGATGTCCATGTCCAGCGACCCGGCCAGCAGCCGCTGGTCGATGTCGTCCGCGTTCTGCTTGACCTGGACCTCGATCTTGTCCGGCAGCGCCTTGCGGATCGGGTCGGTGCTCTGGTTCCAGTTCGGGTTGCGCGACAGCGTCATCGACTTGCCGCGCGTGTAGTTGTCGACCTTGTACGGGCCGCTGGAGACGATCGCGGTCTCGTACTTGGTGCCGGTGTCCTTGGCCTTCGGCACCGGCATCGTCTGCGACATCGCGACCAGGTAGTCGAACTCCTGGAACGGGGTGTTCAGGTGGAAGACGATCGTCTGGTCGTCGGGGGTCTCGATCGACTTGAGGCCCTCGTCGCTCTTGTCCTCGTACGGGCCCTTGTAGGCGGGCTTGTTGTCGACGAGGTACTGCTTGAAGTACTTCGGCCCGAGCTGCAGCTCCTTGGTGTAGTTGCTGCGCTCGACCGCGTACTTGACGTCCTTGGACGTGACCGTGCTGCCGTCGTCGTACTTGACGCCGGTGCGCAGCTTGTACGTCCAGGTCTTGCCGCCGTCACTGGACTGGCCCATGTCGGTGGCGAGGTCGGGCACGACCTCCAGGCTCTCCTTGCCCGCGGCCGGCTTGAACGTGGTCAGGCCACGGCCGTAGAGACGGGCGAAGTTCTGGGAGAACGCGTAGTAGGTGTTGCCCGGGTCCGGCGAGTCCCAGTCGTCGGAGTCGCCGAACTTGAGCGTGCCGCCCTTCTTGTCCGACTTGTTGACCTGGGCCTGATTGCCGGCGTTGTAGCCGGGACCGCTCCCCGACCCGCCCGAGTCGTCGCCGCCGCCACAGGCGGCGAGCCCCGCGGCCGCGACCACACCGGCCGCAAAGACCGCGATTGGTCTCATCTTGTTCATGTGCAGGCGCACCCCTTCAAATAGACGGGTCGGATGGACCCGAGTCACTTGGCCCGAGGGTCGAGAGCGTCCCGCAGCCCGTCACCGAAGAGGTTGAAGGCGAGGACGGTGATGAAGATCGCCATACCGGGGATGATCATGTAGGCGGGGTCGGAGGAGTAGATCGGCACCGCCAGCGTCAGCATGGCGCCCCATGAGGGCGTCGGCGGGATGACACCGACGCCGAGGAACGACAGCGCCGCCTCGAACAGGATGTTGACCGGGATCAGCAGGGTCGAATAGACCAGGATCGGGGCGACGAGGTTCGGCAGGACTTCCTTGAACAGCACGTAGGAGTTGCGTGCGCCCATGCTGCGCGCGGCGTCGACGAACTCGCGTTCTCGCAGCGACAGCGTCTGCCCGCGGATGATGCGGCCGATGTAGGGCCAGTTGAAGAACCCGATGACGATGACCAGCACCGAGATGCGCAGGCCGTTGCCGTTCAGCCCGAACGCCCCGTCGGAGACGACGCCGACCAGCGCGATCGCGAAGAGCAGCAGCGGGAAGGCCAGGAAGGCGTCCATGGTTCGGCTGATCAGGTAGTCGACCCAGCCGCCGAAGTAGCCGGCCGTGATCCCCATGACCGTGCCGATGACCACCGAGGTCAGGGTGGCGAGGAACGACACCAGCAGGGAGATCCGGGCGCCGTGCACGATCCGGGCCAGCATGTCGCGGCCGGTGCCGGGCTCGACGCCGAGCCAGTGGTCGCCGCTGATGCCCGTGTGCCAGATCCCGGACTTCGGCCGGTTGTAGGTCGGGTCGATGAGGTTCTGGTGGTAGGTCAGCGGGTTCTGCACGAAGAACGGGCCGATGATCGCGAGCACGATGAGCAGGATGACGACGATGGCGCCGGTCAGAGCGACCTTGTCGCGCTTCAGCCGCATCCAGGCGATCTGCCCTAGGGAGCGTCCCTGGATCTTCTTCTTGTCGACGCCGACGAGCACCGCTTCCGGTTGCGCCTCGGCGTCCGACCCGGTCACCTCGATGGGTGCGCCCAACGCTCCATACCTCCTACCGTCCGGCCACTGGTTCGGCCATGCCGCCGGCGAGTGACCGGCGGTCGCGGAGATCATCCGCAGCCTCCGTGCCCGTTACGCCGCGTTTGCTGAAGGGAAACGTAGTCCTTCGGGCACGACTGTCCATCCGTGAAGCGACCTTCGCCAGTACCCGTATCTGACTTGTGATCTCGTCGTCATCTGGGCAACACGCACCCGCGCAGCACGTCGGACAAATCGCCCGAATAGTACGTACGGGATGGGCTGGACAGGCAAGCCGCAGGCGGTCTAGACCGGCAAAGTTTACCGTACTGAGGCCGTTCCGAGATCGATCGTCCGCAGGTCAGGGCCTTCGGCATACAGAAACAGGCGGGCCGGGGCGTCCCCGGCGGGGAACACCCCGGCCCGCCGTCACGCGTGTGCGCGGCGAACCGCCGGGCGGCTCAGGAGATCCCGCGGTCCCGCAGGATCTTCTCGATGTCGGCCATCTCCGGGTCGCCGCCGCTCTGCGCGGGGCCTTCCACCGCGCCCTTCGGCTTCCCCGCGCGGCGCGCGGACTTGCGCTCGGCGCCGCCCCCTGCGGCCTTGCCGCCGCCCCCCTCGCCGGCTGCGCGGCGGCTCAGCATCGCGCCGGAGGTCATGTAGAGCAGTACGGCCAGGCCCGCCACCGCGACGCCCGCCCACTTCACCGGGCTGAACGCCAGGTCGACGAAGAACTCGGTCACCCCGGTCATCGCCGCCGCCAGCGGCACCAGCGACAGGGCCGCGCCGCGCAGCCCGGTGCCCGCGCCTCTGCGGCGGAAGGCGCCCCAGCTGATCACCAGCCCGACCAGGGTCACCCCGAGACTGATCGCGAAAATGGCTGCGTCGCTCATGCCGGCCCCTTCATTCCCTACGGCGGTGCTCCCCCCATCGTCACACGCGGGGCGCCTGTCCTGCTCCTCCCGGCGAACGGTTTGCGGGCGGGCCGGTCTCCTCCTGCGGCGTGATCCGCCCCCTAGGGACCGCCCCGCGGGTATCCCCCCGCACCGGTGCCGCGGGTATCAGGTCCGCGGCGGCGCAGTCGGCGGACGGAGCGCCGCCCGGCTCACGCGGCCAGCGACCGCAGCATCTCCACGTCGATGCGGCGCAGCGAGTCGACCACGGTCCGTCCCGGGGCGGGCGGGATCGGCAGCAGGCCGGGGACCGCGACCGTCGCGCAGCCCGCCGCCTCCGCCGCCGCGACGCCGTTCGGGGAGTCCTCCAGCACCACGCAGCGGGCCGGGACGGCGCCGAGCCGGGCGGCGGCGGTCAGGTACGGCTCGGGGTCGGGCTTGGTCCGGGCCACCTCGTCGCCGGCGACGCTCAGCGCGAAGTGCTCGCGGCCGACGGCGTCCAGCACCGGCTCGATCAGCCGCCGGTGGCTGGAGGACACCAGCGCCGCCGGCACGCCGGCCGCGCGGACCGCGGCGAGCAGGTCCTTGGCGCCCGGCATCATCGGGACGCAGCTGCTCAGCCGGCCGGCCATGCCGTCCAGCATCCGGCGCCCCACCTCCTCGCGGGGCGCGTCCGCGCCGGTCAGCTCCAGCATGTAGTCGACGGCGACGTACAGGGAGCCGCCGACGAGGCGCTCCTGGTGGGCGGGGGTCCACTCGCCGCCCAGCCACGCCATGACCTCCGACTCGACCTCCAGCCAGACGCTCTCGGAGTCGATGAGCAGGCCGTCCATGTCGAACAGCACGGCCTGCAAGCCGCCACGGGTCACGTCTCTCCTTACGTCGGATGCGGAGGTTTCACCCTATCCGCGCGATCACCTGGCGTTTTTGGACGGGGTGTGCAAAGAGACAATGACGGAAGGGTCGGCGGACCGATACCGTGCCAGCAGAGACTACTAACGGGTAAGGAACGGCATGAGCGCGTACCGCACCATCCTCGTCGGCACCGACGGCTCCGACTCCTCGTTCCGCGCGGTCGACCGGGCCGCGCAGCTGGCCGCCGCCACCGGCGCCACTCTCCTGCTCGCCTCCGCCTACAGCCCCATGCCGGAGCGGGAGCGCGCGAACGCCGCCGACCGGCTCGGCGACCTGGCCTACAAGGTGCAGGGGTCCACGCCCGCCGACGACGCGCTGCGGGCCGCGCGGGAGCGGGCCGTCGCGGCCGGCGCCTCCGACATCGAGGAGGCCGCCGTCGAGGGCGACGCCGTCGACGTGCTGTCCAAGGTCGCCAAGGACCGCGACGCCGACCTCGTCGTGATCGGCAACCGGGGCCTCAACAGCCTCGCGGGCCGCATCCTCGGCTCCGTGCCCGCGAACCTGTCGCACCGCTCCCCCTGCGACGTGCTGATCGTGCACACCACGCCCAAGGGCAAATAGGAACTCCGTTCGGCCCGTCCTCCAGCCCCCGCCCGCCGTCCTCCAAACCCCGTTCTGCCAGGGGCGTACAGGGCGGGGTCTGGCCTCCTGCGGGGTGGGGTACGTCACTGTCAGGACGTAGGCTGACAGCCACCGATCATGAGCGGGGTCCCCCGGCCCCGGGAATGACGGCCCCCGTCGGTGACGCTGTACCTGGGCGTCGGAAGGAGGCAGCGCGTGATCGAGCTCGAAAGCGTGCCCGAACTCGTCGATCCTGTGCTCGTGGCCGCCTTTGAGGGGTGGAACGACGCCGGTGAGGCCGCCAGCGGGGTCATCGCGCATCTGGAATCGACCTGGGAGGCCGTGCCCGTAGCCGAGCTCGACCCGGACGACTACTACGACTTCCAGGTGACCCGCCCGATCGTGGAGATGTCCGACGGCGAGACCCGCGGGATCACCTGGCCGACGACGCGGGTGTCGTGGGTGCGGCTGCCGAACGGCAAGGACGTCGTGCTCCTGCACGGGATCGAGCCGAACATGCGGTGGCGGTCGTTCTGCCGCGAGCTGGTCGGGCTGATGCTGGAGCTGGAGATCCGCAACGTCGTGCTGCTCGGCGCGCTGCTCGCCGACGCCCCCCACACCCGGCCGGTGCCCGTGACCGGGGCCGCGTCCGAGGCCGGGCTCGTCAACACCCTGCATCTGGAGCCGGCCCGCTACGAGGGCCCGACCGGCATCCTCGGGGTACTGCAGGACGCGTGCGCCAAGGCCGACCTCGACACGGTGTCGCTTTGGGCGGCCGTCCCCCACTACGTGGCGCAGCCCCCGTCCCCGAAGGCGACGCTCGCGCTCCTGCGCCGCGTGGAGGACCTGCTGGACGTCACCGTCCCCCTCGGCGAGCTGCCCGAGGAGGCCCGCGCCTGGGAGCACGGCGTCAACGAGCTCGCCGAGGAGGACTCCGAGGTCGCCGAGTACGTGCGGACGCTGGAGGAGCAGAAGGACGCGACCGAGCTGCCCGAGGCGAGCGGCGACGCCATCGCCCGCGAGTTCGAGCGCTACCTGCGCCGCCGCGACCCCGGCTGAGTTCATCGCGTCGCCCTCGGCGTCGGGCGCTGGGCGCCCTCCTTCGGCGGGCGCCGCGGCGATCGCTGCATCGCTCCGGCTCGCCTAGCGGTTCGCTGCGCGATCAGGTTCTCGCGAGCTCGAACCTGGCTTCGCACGCGATCGCAACGCCGGGGTCGCCGCGTGGCTGATGTGACGGCTGATGCAAGTGGTGCGAGTTGCGCAGCGCGTGGTCCGCGCCTGAGCGGTCGGGACGTTGCCGCGGCTGGGGACTCGGGCATTCTCGGGAGCCGGAGAGATTCCTATGGTGGGGAACGGCAGCAGCCTGAACGCGGCCGTCGCCGGTTCGCTGGTGCTGTATAAGCTGGCGGGCCTACTGTGACGTGCGGTGATCGTCGACCGGACGGGAAAGGGAGCGCACGTTTTGCCGGATGCCCACCCGCTGCAGGCCCATGACCCGACACGGCTCGGCCGCTACACGCTGCTCGGGCGGCTCGGGTCCGGTGCCCAGGGCACCGTGTACCTCGGCGAGGGCGCGGACGGCGAGCGCGTCGCGGTGAAGCTGCTGCGGGTCCAGTTCGACGACGACGACACCGCGCGGGCCCGGTTCGTCCGCGAGGCGGAGGTCGCCAAGCAGGTCGCCCGGTTCTGCACCGCCCAGTTCCTGGACGCGGAGGTCGCCGGGGACAGCCCCTACCTCGTCAGCGAGTACGTTCCCGGTGAGGCGCTGAACCGGCATGTCGCGCGGGACGGCCCGATGGGCGGCGGCGCGCTGGACCGGCTCGCGGTCAGCACCGCGAGCGCGCTGACCGCGATCCACCGCGCCGGGATCGTGCACCGCGACCTGAAGCCGCACAATGTGCTGCTCGGCCCCGACGGCCCCCGGGTGATCGACTTCGGGTTGTCGCGGGTGCTGGACGCGGCCAGCGCGGTCAGCAGCCGCGCGGTCGGCACGCCCGCCTACATGGCGCCCGAGCAGGTGTCGGGGCAGGACGTCGGCGCCGCGGCGGACGTGTTCGCCTGGGGCGCGACGATGACGTTCGCGGCGACGGGGCGGCCCCCGTTCGGGTCCGACTCGATTCCGGCGGTGATGTACCGCGTCCTGCATCACGAGCCCGACCTCGGGGATCTGGACGGCGAGCTGCGCGAGCTGGTCGCCGCGGCCCTGGACAAGGATCCGGGGCGGCGGCCGGAGGCGGCGCAGCTGCTGCTGCGGCTCGTCGGGCACGAGGACGCGTTCGAGTCCCCGCCCGCGGCACCGTCCGCGTCCGCGACCACGGCTCCGGGGGTCCTGCCGGTGCCCGCCGAGGCCCCCGCGGAGTCGGGCGGCGGAGGGAGCGCCGAGACGCTGCCGCCGGTCGCGACCGACCCGCGGCCCGGCGGCCGCCCCAAGCGGCGGCGGTTCGGGCGGGCGCTGGTCGCGGCCCTCGCGGCCGCCGCCGTCGCGGCCGTCGCAGGAGCCGCCGGGTACGCGTTCCTGGACCGGCAGCGCGGCGAGCCGTCCGGGCCCGGCGCGGCGCAGAGCGGGCAGGTGACCGCGCCGGAGACGACGGCCGGGCGGTCGTCGGGGCGGTCGGCGGCGACGCCGACGCGCAGCCGCACGCACGGATCCTCGGGCGCGACGTCGCCCGGGCGTCCCGGGCCGGGCGGGGGCACGCGGCCCGGTGGGGGGAACGGTGGCACGCCGCCGACC
>NZ_SMKY01000021.1 GCF_004349235.1 Actinomadura darangshiensis
AGGGGATCACGCGGCCGGGGCGGGTGGGCGGGCGCGGGCCGGGCGAGCAGGTCGTCCGGGTGCCGGTCGGCGACCTACCGCCCGCCGGTCCGCCCGAGGGGCCGTGGCCGGGACGGGTGTCCGGGCCCGCCCCCGCGGCCGTGCCCGTGGCGCCGCCCCGGGCCGAGCTGGTCGACGCGTCCGGCGCGGCGGTGGTGGTGTCGGCGCGGTGCGAGGTGTCCGCGCCGCCCGCGAGGCTCGCGGTGCACGGGCGTCCGGCCGCCGTGACCGGCTGGACGGGCCCCTGGCCGGCGGACGAGCGCTGGTGGGACCCCGAGGCCGCCCGCCGCCGCGCCCGCTTCCAGGTCACCACCGACGACGGCGCCGCCTACCTGCTCGCCGTCGAGGGCGGCCGCTGGCACATCGAGGCCGTCTATGACTAGGGAGCGCTGATGGGCTGGCACAACCCGCCGATCTCGTGGCGCGAGTTCGAGGAGAAGCTGTCATGGCGTCCCGACGGGCCCTTGCCGGGGGGTGTGGGGGGTCGCCGCCCACCGGAGACCGAGCGGGCGGCCGAGGAGCCGCCGGAGGTGCCCGCCCTCCCGCGGCGCGCCGAGGCGGAGGTGCCGTGGGCGGAGCTGCACGCCCACTCGTCGTTCAGTTTCCTGGACGGGGCCAGCCATCCCGACTCGCTCGTCGCGGAGGCGGCGCGGCTCGGCGTGGAGACGATGGCGATCACCGACCACGACGGCATGTACGGCGCGGTGCAGTTCGCGCAGGCCGCGGGCGAGGCCGGCATCGGGACGGTGTTCGGCGCGGAGCTGAGCCTCGGCCTGCCGGGCCCGCAGACCGGCGAGCCGGACCCGGCCGGGCGGCACCTCCTCGTGCTCGCGCGGGGCGCCCCCGGATACGCGCGGCTCTGCTCGGCGATCACCTCGGCGCAGCTCGCGGGCGGGCAGAAGGGCCGTCCCGTGTACGACCTGGAGTCCCTCGCCGGCGCGCACGACGGCCACTGGGCCGTGCTCACCGGCTGCCGGAAGGGCCCGGTCCCGGCGGCACTGGAGGCGGGCGGCCCGGAGGCGGCGGACGGGGAGCTGCGCGACCTCATCGGCATGTTCGGCCGGGAGAACGTGTTCGTCGAACTGATCGACCACGACCAGCCCGACGACGACCTCCGCAACGATGCCCTCTTCGAGCTGGCGCACCGGGCCGGGGTGGACGTGGTGGCGTCCAACAACGTGCACTTCGCGGCGCCCGGGGCGGACGCGCGGCTGGCGCAGGCGATGGCCGCCGTCCGGGCCCGGCGCGGACTGGACGACATGGTCGGCTGGCTCCCGGCGGGCGGCACCGCGCACGTCCGCGGCGGCGCGGAGATGGCGAAGCGGCTGGCGCGGTTCCCCGGCGTCCAGGAGCGGACGGTCGCGTTGGGCAAGGAGTGCCTGTTCGACTTCGACGTGGTCGCGCCGCGGCTGCCCGACTGGCCCGTCCCGGACGGGCACACCGAGGCGAGCTGGCTGCGGCACCTGGTGAGGGAGGGCGCGCTCAAGCGGTACGGGCCGCCGGAGCAGGAGCGGATCACCGGCGCGTACGCGCAGATCGCCAAGGAACTGGACGTCATCGAGCAGCTCCGCTTCCCCGGCTACTTCCTGATCGTGCACGACATCGTGGAGTTCTGCCGGCGCGAGGGGATCCTGTGCCAGGGGCGCGGCTCGGCGGCCAACTCGGCGGTCTGCTACGCGCTCGGCATCACCGGCGTCGACGCCGTCCGGCACGGGCTGCTGTTCGAGCGGTTCCTGTCGCCCGGACGCGACGGCCCGCCCGACATCGACCTGGACATCGAGCACCGCCGCCGCGAGGAGGCCATCCAGTACGTCTACGGCAAGTACGGGCGGGAGTGCACGGCGCAGGTCGCGAACGTCATCAGCTACCGGCCGCGGATGGCCGTCCGGGACGCGGCCCGCGCGCTCGGTTTCTCCCCCGGCCAGCAGGACGCCTGGTCGAAGGGCATCGACCCGCGCGACCCGGTCGGGCCGGAGACCGGCATCCCGGCGCCGGTGCTGGAGCTGGCGGACCGGATGCAGAAGCTCCCCCGGCACCTCGGCATCCACTCCGGCGGCATGATCATCGCCGACCGGCCGGTCGGCGAGATCTGCCCGATCGAGTGGGCGGCGATGGCGGACCGCAGCGTCCTGCAGTGGGACAAGGACGACTGCGCGGCGGCCGGCCTGGTCAAGTTCGACCTGCTCGGCCTCGGGATGCTGGCGGCGCTGCACGACTGCTTCGACCTGGTGGACGAGCACCACGGGCGGCGCTACGACCTGCAGTCGATTCCTCCCGAGGACCCGGAGGTGTACGACATGCTGTCCGACGCCGACACGGTCGGGGTGTTCCAGGTCGAGTCGCGGGCGCAGATGGCGACGCTGCCGCGCCTCCGGCCGCGCGAGTTCTACGACCTGGTGGTCGAGGTCGCGCTGATCCGGCCGGGGCCGATCCAGGGCGGGTCCGTCCACCCGTACCTGCGCCGGCGCAAGGGGCTGGAGCCCGCCGTCTGCCCGCATCCGCTGATGGAGCCGGCGCTGTCGCGGACGCTCGGCGTGCCGCTGTTCCAGGAGCAGATGATGCAGCTCGCCGTGGACTGCGCGGGCTTCACCCCGGCGGAGTCCGACCAGCTCAGGCAGGCGATGGGCGCCAAGCGCGCGCCCGAGCGCGTGGAGCGGCTGAAGCGGCGGCTGCTGGACGGGATGGCCGAGCGCGGCATCCCGCCCGACATCGCGGAGAGCGTGTACGAGAAGATCCTGGGCTTCACCGGGTTCGGGTTCCCCGAGTCGCACGCGCAGAGCTTCGCCCACCTCGTGTATGCGAGCGCCTGGCTGAAGCGTCATCACCCTTCCGCGTTCACGGCCGCCCTGGTGCGGAACCAGCCGATGGGGTTCTACAGTCCGCAGAGCCTTCTGGGCGATGCCAAGCATCACGGTGTCGTGGTCAGGGGTGTGGACATCAACGCCAGCGGCGTCCATCCGACGCTGGAGGAGCCCATCGAGGTCGACTCCGACCATCCGCACGCGCCTGCCGCGCCTCAGCCGGCGATCCGGCTGGGGTTCTCCGGCATCCGGAACCTGGGCGACGACACGGCGGAGGCCATCGCGGCAGGACGTCCCTACACGAGCATGGAAGACCTCGCCCGGCGCGTGCCGCTGTCCGGCGGCGCCCTGGAGGCGCTCGCCACGGCGGGCGCGTTCGACCGGTTCGGCCTTGCGCGGCGTGAGGCCCTGTGGGCGGCGGGTGCGCTGGCTGGGTCCGGCCCAGGGCAGCTTGAGGGCGTCACACCGGGCGCGTCCGCTCCGGCGCTGCCGGCGATGACGCCGATCGAGGAGACGCTCGCCGACCTGTGGGCGACGGGCGTCTCGCACACCCATCCGGTCGCGCACGTCCGGGAGGCGCTGGACGAGCTGGGCGCCCTGTCGTCGGTGGGCCTCGCCGCGACGCCGGGCGAGACCAACGTGGTCGTCGCCGGGCTCGTCACCCACCGGCAGCGCCCGCCGACCGCCGGCGGGATCGTCTTCATGACGCTGGAGGACGAGACCGGGATCATCAACGTGACGTGCCCGCCGCAGGTGTTCCAGCGGCACCGCGCCCTCGCCGTCGACTCGCAGGCGCTGCTGGTCAGCGGGCGTCTGGAGCGCGTCGACGGGGTCATGAGCGTCCGCGCCACCCGCCTCCGCCGCCTCCCCGTCCCCGGCCGTGTCAAGGCGCGGAACTTCCACTGATCCGGGATCGGGCGGCGGACGCTAGAACCTTGGCGGCTCCTCTGTCATCGTAAGGAAGCGTTGGGGCCTCGTGCCGCCATGGGGCGGTCGCCAAGACGCGGCTCCATGGGGGCGGAAGGTGATCTCCATGGACGCGACCTCCCTGCGTGAGCTGCGCCCGGGCGATCCCACCCGGATCGGCCGGTACGAGATCGAGGCCAAGATCGGCGAGGGCGGGATGGGCGCCGTCTACCTCGGCCGCGACCCGGCCGGACGCGCCGTCGCGGTGAAGGTGGTGCGCCCCGAGCTGGCCGGCGACCGGACGTTCCTCGCCCGCTTCCACGACGAGGCCGCCAACGCCCAGCGGGTCGCGTCGTTCTGCACCGCGCAGGTCCTCGAACACGGCGAGGACCTCGGCCTGGCCTACCTGGTCACCGAGTACATCGACGGACCGTCGCTGCTGGACCACGTCAGCGCGAACGGCGCCCTCTCGCCGGGGATGCTGCACGGCGTCGCGGTCGGCGTCGCCGCCGCGCTCGTCGCCATCCACAGCTCCGGGCTGGTGCACCGCGACCTGAAGCCGAGCAACGTGCTGCTGTCCATCTCCGGCCCCCGCGTGATCGACTTCGGGATCGCCCGCGCGCTGGACATGGCCTCGTCCCACACCCGGACGGGCCAGGTCGTCGGCACGCCCGGCTGGATCGCGCCCGAGCAGATCACGACGCAGCAGGTCACCCCGGCCGTGGACGTGTTCGCCTGGGGCTGCCTGGTGGCCTACGCCGCGAGCGGCCGCAACCCGTTCGGGCAGGGGTCGTTCCAGCTCATGGCGGCGCGCGCCGTGCACGCCGACCCCGAGACCGGCGACCTGCCGGCGCCGCTTACCGGGCTCGTCCAGGCGGCGCTGCGCAAGGACCCCGCGCAGCGGCCGAGCGCCCGCGACCTGCTGCTCGCCCTCGTCGGGGGCGCCGGGGAGGCCGCCGTGACGACCGAACTGGGCGAGGCGTGGACGTCCCCGCCGGACGGCGACCCGCAGGTCACCTCCCGGGACGTCGCCGCACCTGAGCCGGGCAGTGCGCCCGAGCCGCAGACCGTGCCCGCCTACGAGCACCGCACCGACCCGCCCGCCGAGCGCGAGTACGCGCCCGTCCCTCCGCCTGCGCCGCGCCGGTCGGACCGCCCGTCCCGGCGGACCACGCTGATCGCGTCGACCGCGGCGGCGGTGCTGGCCGCGAGCGCCGTGGCGGGCGCCGTCTACTACTACAACCGGCCGTCCGGCAACGCGCGGAACACCGGGGCGGAGAGCGCCGCGTTCCCGTCCGCGGCCATGTTCGTCCGCGTCGACACGGCGCCGGGGTGGCCGAAGGACTGCCACGCCGACATCGGCGTCTACAAGCCCGGCGAGGCGTCCGCGAAGACGCTCCTGGGCGGGTCGCAGTGCGATATCCTGCCCGAGCGGTCGCCGGACGGGACGCTGGTCGCGTTCACCCGGACGAGTGACCAGGGCACCGACGCATGGGTGATGAACGCCGACGGCGGGGGCGCGCGGAAGATCATCGGGATCGCGCCCGGCAGCCGGGTGACCTGGTCGCCGGACGGCACGCGCCTGGCGTGCATGGGCGTGCGGGACGGCGTCCGGCAGATCTACGTGGTCGGCCTCAAGGACCGTTCGTCCACCCCGATCACCACCGACGGCTCGTTCAAGGACGACCCGATGTGGTCGTCCAAGGGGCGGCTCGCCTTCTGGAGCAGGCGGGACGGCGGCGAGCAGATCTACACCATGGACCCGGACCGGCCCGGCGGCGCGTGGACGCGGCTGACGACGGACGGCGTCCGCTCCGTCGACCCGGAGTGGTCGCCCGACGGCACCAAGATCGCGTTCACCCGGGGCCCGGACTCCACCAGCACGATCTGGACGATGAACGCCGACGGGTCCGGCCCGCGCGCGGTGACCACGGGCACCGCGGACGACATGGACCCGGCCTGGTCGCCCGACGGCCGCTGGATCGCCTACGCGCGGGGGCCGGTCGCCAAGCCCGTGCTCCACGCCGTCCGCGCCGACGGCAAGGACGACCGCGTCGTCACCCCGAAGGGCGGCACGCTGGGCCACCCGAACTGGTCGTGACCCGCGCGCTCAGCCCGTGATCATGTCGAGGCGGCGGAGGATGACGCCCTCGCGCAGCGCCCACGGGCAGATCTCCAGCTCCGGTAGCTCGAACAGGTCCATCGCCGCGTCAGCGACGATCGCGCCGGCGAGCAGCTGCGGGGCGCGCGCGTCGGACACGCCGGGCAGCTCGGCGCGCTCGGCGGCGGTCATCTTCGCCAGCTTCTCGGTCCACTCGGTGACGGACGCGGCGGTGAGGTCGCGGCGCTGGTACGGTCCATCGGCCGACGGGGCGGCACCGCCGATCCGGGCGAGCTGCCGGAACGTCTTGGACGTGGCGACGGCGTGGTCGGGCGGCCCGTAGCGGGCGACGTCGCCGACCTTGCGCGCGATCTCCGCCCGGACGTGCCGGCGCAGCTCGCGGATCTCGTCCGGGGGCGGCGGGTCGGCGGTGAACCGGTCGCGGGTGAGCCGGACCGAGCCGAGCGGCAGCGAGAACGTCGCGTCCGGCTCCTCGTCGATGCCGGACGCGACCTCCAGCGAGCCGCCGCCGATGTCGACGACCAGGAGCCGCCCCGACGACCAGCCGAACCACCGCCGGACGGCGAGGAACGTCAGCCGGGCCTCCTCCTCGCCGTGCATCACCCGGATGTCGATCCCCTTGTCGTCGCGGATCCGGGTGAGGACGTCGTCGCCGTTGGCGGCCTCGCGGACGGCGGAGGTGGCGAACGCGACCAGGTCCTCGACGCCCTTGTCCTCGGCGATCTGCAGCGCCTCGTCGACGAAGTCGCGCAGCAGCGCCTCCCCCTCCGCGGAGAGGCGGTCGCCCTCCTCCAGGTGGGCGGCGAGCCGCAGGTCCGCCTTGTGGGAGAAAGCGGGGAGGGGCCGCGCCCCCTGGTGGGCGTCGACCACCAGCAGGTGCACCGTGTTCGAGCCCACGTCCAGCACGCCGAGTCGCATGCTGCCGACGGTATCGGAGCGTCCCCGGCCCGGGCAGCCCCGGCTGCGGCTATGGTCTCGGGCATGGACGCGGGTTCGCAGCGGCGGTGGCGTGTACCGCCAGGTCACGTGGCGGTGAAGTGCGCCGGGGCGGCGGCGGTCACGGCGCTCATCGTGCTGTACTCCCACGACCCCCAGTTCCTCTTCCTGGCGGGCGCGGCGGCGCTCGGGCTGAACGTGCTGGCACTGCGCGACCTGGTCGCCCCGGTCCGGCTCGCCGCCGACGGCGACGGCATCACCGTCGTGTCGGGCTACGCCGGGCACCGCGGCATCCGGTGGGGCGAGGTGACGGGCATCCGGGTCGACGAGCGGCGCCGGCTCCTGCTGCACACCCGGATGCTGGAGATCGAGACGGTCGGCGACCTGCACCTGTTCAGCGCGTTCGACCTCGGCGAGGACGTCCACGACGTCGCCGACGAGCTGTACCGGCTGCGCGCCCGCACGACCCGCTGAGCTATCCGGGCAGCTCGTCCGGCGTGGGGAACGAGCTCTGCGCGCCCGGCCTGCGGACGGCGGGCAGCGGCACCTCCAGCTGGAACGACACCACGGACGCACCGCTGATCATCGTTCGGGCACGCTCGACGTCGTCCGGGCCGAGCCGGGCGTTGGCGCCGGGCGACACGATGATGCTGTTGTCGCCGTCCGGGCCGACCGTGATCAGCGCGACGCCGGTCGGCGCCTCCGGAGTCGTCACCAGATGGGCGAGGTCGACGCCGTCGGCGGCGAGGGCGTCGCGCAGCAGCCCGCCGTGCCCGTCGTCGCCGACCCGCCCGACGATCCCGGCCCGGCCGCCGAGCCGCGCCGCCGCGACCGCCTGGTTCGCGCCCTTCCCGCCCGGATGGGTGGCGAGGTCGGACCCGAGGACGGTCTCCCCCGGCCCGGGCCGCCGCTCGACGCCCACCACCAGGTCCGCGTTGACCGATCCGACCACGACGACATCATGCATGCGCTGTCCCACCCATCACCGACTACAGGCGCGGGGCCGGTCCGCGCAACCGCTACTCCGCGCGGAGCTCCGCGAGATCGACCACCTCGGCGAGGTCCTCGACGGACGGGAAGTAGCCCCGCCCGACGAGTCTCCCCTTCCGCGTCACCAGGAACGCGCTCGGCCCCCGCACACCGGCGAGCCCGGCCCACACCCGGTGCGTCCCCGTCAGCCGCACCGCGGTCACGCGCAGCCCGCCCGGCCCCGTCCAGCTCTCCCCCATGCACGGGACGTTACGCTCCGTGACAATCCAAGCTCAGAGCCGGGGGCGGGCTTCGCTAGGCCGTCTCGAAGGTGGCCGGATCGGGGCCGACGCGAAGGCCCTTGTCCAGCTCGCCGATGCTCTTCATGTCGTCGGGCGTCAGCTCGAAGCCGAACACGTCGATGTTCTCGGCGATCCGGGACGGCGTCACCGACTTCGGGATCACCACGTTCCCGATCTGCAGGTGCCAGCGGAGCGCGACCTGCGCCGGGGTGCGGCCGTGCGCCTGCGCGATGCGGGCGAGCGCCGGATCGTCCAGGAGGCCGTGGCCCTGCCCGAGCGGCGCCCACGCCTCGGTGCGGACGCCGTGGTCGCGGTGCAGCGCGCGCAGGCCGTCCTGCTGGAAGTACGGGTGCAGCTCGATCTGGTTGACCGCCGGGACGACGTCGGCCTCGTCGATGACCCGGTGCAGCGTCTCGACGGTGAAGTTGGAGACGCCGATCGACCGGACCCGCCCGTCCTGCCTCAGCTTCTCCAGCGCCCGCCAGGTCTCCAGGTAGGTGCCGCGGCCCGGCATCGGCCAGTGGATCAGGTACAGGTCCAGGCGGTCGAGGCCGAGGCGGGACAGGCTCGCGTCGCAGGCGCGCAGCGCGTTGTCGTACCCCTGCTCGCTGTTCCACAGCTTGCTGGTGACGAACACCTCGTCCCGCGCGAGCCCGGACGCCCGCAGCGCACGCCCGACGCCCTCCTCGTTCTGGTAGGCGCTGGCCGTGTCGATGCTGCGGTAGCCGCTCTCCAGTGCCGCCGCCACCGCGCGCTCGGCCTCGTCGTCCCCGACCTGGAACACCCCGAAGCCGAGCTGCGGCATCGCATGCCCGTCGATCAGGTCAACGTTCGGTACGGTCACTGTGTCCGTCCCCCCTCAATGGTGTGCCGTGCGCGATCGTGCCCACGAAACCGCCCCCCGAACATGCGCCCGCGGCTAGGAGGGCGGCCGGGTGACGCGCGCCGTGAAGGCCACAGTGTCCGGCCCGTGGGTCACGGTGACGCGCCAGCAGCCGAAGTCCGGGAACTCGACCACCGTCGGCCAGAACCCGTAGGGCGTACCGTCATCCGAGGTCGCCGTGGCGTAGTTGTCCTCTTCGGGGGACGTGCTCGCGGTCCCGGTCCCGTTGAGGCGTGCGGCCTTGACGTGCGGCGGACCGCCGTGTTCGCTCAGCCGCCCGCCGTACAGGGTGAACGTGCCCCACTTCACCACGGCACGCCCGTGCTGGATCGAGGCGTTAGGGCCCTGGCGGGCGAACCAGGCGTCCACCCACAGGTCACCGGATCCATAGACGCCCTCGTCGGACACCGGCTTCAGTGCGGATGGGAGCCGGTCCCCTGCGACCGGCCTCGTCTCAGCACATCCCGTCCGGCCGGGGCCGGGGCTCGGGGGCGGAGTGGCCGTCGAGGCGCCGTCCGGTTCCGAGGAGCAACTTGCAGCGGCGGCCAGCGCGGCCGTCACGACCGCCAGTGTCGTTCCCCTCATGGCAACCGATCCCCTCAGCGCGATGTGGTTCACCCAGCACTGTAGGGGCCCCCGTGGGCGCGCCGCTTCGACCCGTACTTGGCGCGGGCCAGCCTGCGCAGAGGTGGTTCAGCATGTAGCCGTTCGGAGAATCTCAGTGATCCTCGTTCCTGATTCGCTGGCGTCTGCCCCGGCAGGCCGGGGTCTTACGTCGCCTCCACAGGCGTTTAGCGTCTCCGGGGAACTGCCCGGCGACAGGCTGTCAGGCGGCCCGCCCGGCCTGCTGCATGGCGGTCAGGAGGTTGCGCGCAGCATTGGTATCGCGGTCGTGGATCGTCCCGCAGCCGCATTGCCAGGCGCGGTCGGCCAGGGTGAGCGCCGCATTGACCGTCCCGCAGTTCCCGCACAGCCGGGACGAGGGGAACCACCGGTCGGCGGCCCACACCTGAGCCCCGTACCAGTCGGCCTTGTAGCCCAACTGGCGGTAGAACTCGCCGAACCCGAGATCGGAGATCGCGCGGGACAGACGCCGGTTGCGGGTCATGCCGGCGATGTTCAAAGTCTCCACCGCGATCGCTCGTTTGGTTCTCGCGAGCGTCGTGGTGGTCTTGTGCAGGAAGTCGGCACGCTGGTGTGCGACGTCCAGGTGGAGCTTGGCGACCCGGCGGAAGGCACTGGCCCGGTTCGCCGACCCTACGGCCTTGCGGGACAGGGACTGGTTGGCACGGCGAAGCCTGCGGAGCGCAGCCTTCAGCGGCTTGGGGGCGTGGAGTTCGGTGACGGTGCCGTCGTCGTCCACGATCGTCGCGAACGTCTTCACTCCGACGTCGATCCCGCATGCCGGAGCGTCCTGCGGGACCTCCCGCGCCTGGTTGACCTCGGTGCGGTCGGTCTCGATCTGGAACGACACCCACCAGCGGCCCGCCGTCTGTTTCACTGTCGCGCCGACCACCCGTGCGGTCCCGGCGGCGATGCGGCCGGTGAGCCAGGTCATGTCTTCGCGGGTGCCGACCTTCCCGACCCCGGGCAGGTGCACCGCACGGGGGTGGGCGGGCCGCGCACGGTCGGCGTCGTAGCGGAACCGGGACCCGTGCTTGCGTTTCCGCCAGTCCGGGAATCCGACGCGGGCGCCTTTGCGGGCGCCGGAGCGGGAGTCGAAAAAGCTGGTGAACCCGGCCGCGCGGACCCGGCACGCCTCCTTGGGAACCCGAGACGACAGCCCCTCCGCAGTGAACCACGGGTACCGGTCGCGGTGCTGGACGCGCCACAGACGCTCCAGCGCGGGGGCCGTCCACGGCACCGGCGTCTGGTCCGCGATCGAAACGCCGTAGGACCGTTCGGCTTCCCGCTGGGCGAGGGCGGCCTTGACCTTCTCCAGGCAAAAGTTCTCCACCACCCGCGACAGCCCCGCATGCTGCCCCAGCCTGGCGGCCTGCGCCGGAGTCGGAGCGAGTTCGATCCGGTAGCCCTGCCGGGTGGTCACGCCGCCCCCGCCGCGTCCAGGGCCGCCGTGGCGCGTCGCTTGGCCGAGCGTCGCCCGTACAAGCGCGCGCAGAACGAGGTGAGAACCTCGGTCATGTCCCGCACCATGTCGTCCTCGACCTCGCTGTCGTCGATCTCGGTGTCGTCGATCACCACGATCCGGCGGCCGGACGCCGCGAGCGCGGCCGACAAGTGCTCCAGCCCGAACCGGCTGAGGCGATCGCGGCGCTCGACCACGATCACCCCGGCCGCCGGGTCGGCCAGAAGCCGGGCCAGCTTCGGGCGCCTGCCGTTCAGCGCGGACCCGACCTCGGTCACCACCTCGGCGACGGCAAGGCCCATCCCGGTCGCCGCGGCCACGACCCGGCCCGCCTGCCGTGCAGGTCGGCTTCCTGGTCGGCCGAGAACACCCGGCAGTACGCGGCCGTGCGGGGCTCCTCGACCGGGGCGGGTTCCAGGACCAGGTACCGGCCGGTGGCGGTCTTCACCACCGGGACCGGCATCTGCTCGTCCCTCGCCCATTTCCAGGCGGTCTGGTAGTGCACCCCGTTCCGCCGCACCCACTCCGAAAGCTTCACCCGCTGACCATCCCAGACGGAAACTGAGAAACACTGATGATTCAGCTAACAACTAAGAACCCTTGGTCGCGGCGGATGATGTCCACGCCCGCCTGGTCGGCGGTCCGGCCGCCGGCGGCGACGTGGGCGTTGACCTCCATCGAACCGGAGAAGACCCCAGGGTTGCCCTTGTTCTCGGGCGCGGTGGAGGTGACCTCGCTCCAGTTGCCCTTGAGGGACACGCTGATGCGGCGGGCCCGCTCCTGGCCAGCGAGGCCGTACCAGGCGGCGAGGGAGTTGCCGGCCTGCGGGTGGATCGTCGAGTCCGGGTAGAACTTGTACACGCGCCGTCTCGTCCCAGAAGTTGGCGTTGACGGCCTTGCGGAGGGCCTCGGCCCGTTCGGCGTACGTGGCGGCGAGTGCGGCGTCGCCTTGCGCCTTCGCCAGCCGCGAGCCGGTGTCGAGGACGCGCCACAGTACGTTCGCGATGAGGTTCTCGCCCTTGGCCAGTATCCGGACGGAGTCGAACGTGTTGGTGATCGACACCAGGCCCTTGCCGTCCACCTTCCCGGCGATGAGGCCGACACCCTTCTTGTACCGGTCCCAGACACCCGACAGCCAGCGGGTGTCGCCGGTATAGCGGTAGTAGTCCCAGGTCGCGGCGAGGTTCCACAGGTGATAGGTGTCGGAGCCGTACTTGTTCAGCTGGGGGCCGGAGCAGGGCAGCTCGCCGGTGTCGCGCTGGTGGTCGTACACGGTGGTGAGCGCGTTGCGGGCGGACTCGGTGTCGTCGAACGCGGCGTAGGCGCTCGGAATCTCGATGCCGAGGTCGCCGGGCCAGACCGTCCGGTCGCGCTTAGCGCCGTCCACGAGGATCATGTCGCCGGCGCCGACGTCGCCGGTGTTGTCCCACAGCGCCGCCGGCGCCTCCCAGACCCGCCCGGTCTTCGGGGAGACGGTGTTGAGCTGGATCGTGTAGGCCCGCGTACCAGATGCGATTCAGCAGGTCGTCGCTCGAATAGAAGTAGTTGGCGTACTTGGACGGGTCCTTCATCTGGGGCGCGGCGGTGTAATGCAGGGACACCTGCTCCGCGGGCGTGGTGTAGGACGTGCGCCCGTCGACGTCGACGGAGAGCGCGCCGTCCTGGCTGGGCGGTCCGCCGGTGGAAGCGTCGCTCCTGATGTCCACGTAGGTGGACGATCCGGCGAACGCGGCGCCGACCTTCTGCGGGCCGTCGGACCCGGCGAAGTGCAGCGTAGCGAGCCCGCTGACCTCCTTGCCGAAGTCGAGCGTGATGGACGCCCCGGCGCCGTCGAGACGCGTCTTGCGGCCCCCGAGCAAGGCGTTGGCGTCGGTCACCGCCCCTTCTGTCTTGTAAACAGAAGCGGGATGGAGCGTCCGGGATGACGGGGACAGGTTGTAGCGCTCCCAGGGCGCAGGGTGGCGGCCCGGCTTCGCCTGGGCGGCGCCGAGCGGTGCGTCCTGGGCCTCGACCAAGGCGGACAGGCTCAGCGCGATGGCAGCCACGCCGTGCCTTCTGACCACTCTGCGATACATGGATTCCTCGCGAGGGTTCAATGGGTGCGGACGGGCGCCTCGCCGTAGGGGACGAGGCGGACGGGGCCGATCAGGCCGTAGTTCTGGCGGGACGCGTTGCCGTAGACGTCCGGGTCGCAGACGCGGAGCCGGTTGTTCAGCGTCGTGGCGACCTCGACCTCGATGGTGTTGCGGCCGCGCCGCAGGTGGGGGCCGATGTCCACGGTCGGAACGACCACGCTGACCGGGAGGCGGTGGCCGTTGACGGTGACGCGGCAGGTGTCGAGGACCTCGCCGAGCTCCAGCAGGGCGCCTGCGCCGCCCGTCCAGTGCACGGTGGTGGTATAGGTGCCGATGCCGGAGACGTCCGCGAGTTCGGGGATGTCCGGCCACGCCTTCAGGCCGTCGAGTCGCAGGTCGTGGCGTTTCGTGCCGTCCGGTGTCATGTCCTCGACGCGGAGCCGCCAGGACGTGAGGGTCTGCGCGGCCGGGACGGCGCCGATCGTGGTCGTGACGGTGCGGCCGCCGGGCAGGGTGGTGGTGTACCTGCCTGCGGCGGTCGCGCGGGCGATCAGGCGCTGCCGGTCGACGCGGAGCTGCGCCTCCGAGGCGGTGGCGGACGGCGCACGGCCGCCGCGCGCCAGCATGATCACGGTCGCCTCGGACGGCTGGAGCGCCACCCGGAGCGTGATCGTGTCGCCGTCCGCGCGGTGGACGGCGATCCGCTCGGTCTCGCCCGTCCACAGGTCGAGCCGGTACGGGACGGCCCGCCGGTCGGAGCGGGTCAATGTGACCTCGTGGTCGATCGCGGCGACGGGCGGCTTGGGCGTCTCGGCGTCCTTGCCGTTGCACAGGTAGTAATAGTCGGTGCGGCCGTCCTGCCGGTGCGCGGTGAGGAGCGTGGACGCCTCCGCGTAGCGGACCGCCGGGCGCAACCCCAGGTCGTCGAGCGCACCGGGCACGTCCGCCTCTTCTAGGACGTTGCGGACGCGCGGCTGTGCGAACAACTGCTTGAGCAGCGCACGCAGTCGCTCGTTCTCGCCGTCGTGCGCCAGGCCCGTGAGTGTGGCGGCCGACCAGTCGCCCAGGAAGACCAGCGGCAGACCGGCCTTCGTCAGTTTCAGCATGGTGCGGGCCGTGTCGAGCGGCAGCGTGCACTCCTTGCCGGAGAAGCGGTCGCCTTCGACGAACAGGACCTTGTAAGCGGGGCCGTCCGGGGCGAGGCGGCCGTCCGACACCGTCGCTGACGGCAGGTCGAGCACAGGTGCGCTGACGAACTGATGCGTCCAGCCCACCGGGACACCGCTCTTGGTGAACCATGCGGCGCCGATTCCGGTCTTGGAGTAGCCCTTCTGGCGGAACACGGCGACGTCGATGCGGCTCTCGCCCGCCTGCATGGCCTGGTGGACGCGGGACATGTACGCGGCCACGTCCGGGACGTGCCTCCACGTCGGCTGGCGCGGCCCCCACGATTCGGAGTAGCCGATCCCCCCGTTGTAGGGGGTGAACGCCGCGAAGCCCGGCCAGGCCGCGCCGGGGACGTGAGCGTAAGAGAAGCCGTGCAGGACGGTCTGGTTCAGCCCTGCCGCGTACGCGCCGCCCATGGTGCGCAGGACCTTGCCCCAGGTGGTGTTGTAGGCGCCGCCCGGGTAGGCGCCCGCCTCGCTGGAGAGGATCTTCCGTCCGCCCATGTCGCGGCCCCCGGCGAGCACGCGGTAGTCGTCCAGGTTCTTGAAACCGAGCGACTCCCCTTCCGGAACGTCCAGGATGGCGGCGGACTGGATCGCGTCGGTCTCCAGCCCGTACGGCTGTGCGCGGTACCGCAGGCCGATCGAGTGCGCCCACGTTGCGACCGCCGCGAAGTGGTACTCGTTGAGCAGGTCGGAGATCGTCAGCCAGAAGTCGTGCCGGACATGGGACGTGGTCGCCGCGTCGTAGGCGAACTGGGTGTCCTCGTCGTTGCGGACGACCACCGGCAGGTACGGCATCAGGTCGTAGCCGCGCCGCCGCTCGAACTCGGCGGGCAGGCCGGGCGTCCAGTTGAGGGCGTCGGTCTCCAGCTCGATCGAGTCCTCGAAAAGCGTCGCGCCGGCCCGTCTGATCAGCCTGCGGATGTCGCGGGTGAGCAGCCGCGCCTCCCAGAACGCGGTGACGGCGCGGGTTCCGGCCCTGCTGAAGTGGTCGACGACGCAGCTGTCCGGGGACGAGTGCGGGCCGGACTCGGGCCGCTGCCCGCTGCCGCGCCGCCAGTAGGCGAACAGCAGCCAGTCGCCGCCGGCGGGGACCGTCCAGGTGATCCGCTCCCCCGCGGCCGTCCCGGTCAGGTCCGTGAGGGACGCCGGGTCGAGGCCGGTCTCCTTCCGGGTCGCGTTCGCGGTGTCGATCTTGACGGCGTGGACGGCGACGAGGTGCCGCTTCGTCACGCCGTCGCCGGCCGCGGTGACCGGTCCGGGGACCGGGCCGTCGTGGGTGCCGCCGCCCGCGACGGCCACCGTCCCGTAGGCGAGCTCCTGGACGGCCGCCTCGTCGTCCGGAGTGATCGTCGGGACGGCGGCGGGCCAGGCCGGGCCGATCGTCAGGTCGACGGTGATGCGGCGGCGGGCGGCCTGGTCGAGCGCCGCCTCGACGCCCGCGGTCCAGGCCGGGGTGCCCCAGCCGTGCCCCTCCGGGTCCAGGACGGACTTGTCGTCGATGCTGTGGTGCACCGCGGCGATCTCCGCACCGCCGAACCCGGCGGCGGCGATCTGGTCGATCTCCCGCCGGATCTCCCCTGGGTCGACCAGGCCGTCCGGCCACCACCAGCGGAACCGGGGCCGCACCGCCGGGCCGGGGCGGGTGAACCCGCCCGGTTTCGGTGCGGCCTGTGCGGTCTCGCCCCCGAGAGCGGGGGCCGCGGCCACCGCAGCCGCGGCGGCGCCGCCGATCTGCAGCACGCGCCGCCGCGTGACTCCCCCGTTGCGGTCGTCGTTCACTTACTTCCTCCTGCTGACTGTCGTGCGGCCGGAGCCGACCGGGCCGATGGCGAGGAGCCGGCCGGTGGCGTCCTGGCCCGTGGAGCGGGGGGCGCGGGCGTGGGGTCCGGTGACGTGGAAGGCGCGCGGGTCGTCGTCGCCCAGCTCGACGACGATGCGGGCGGACGTGTTGGGCGGCACGTCCACGTCCAGGCGGTACTTCGTGTCGCGGTTCAGCGCGACGGCGACCGGTCCGCGGATCGTGGGGACGCGCCCGGAGACGCGGTCCAGGCCGCCGGGGCGGGGCCGCACCTCGATCTCGGCCGCACCCGGTTTCGTGATCCGCACGCCGAGGACGTGCCGCGGGAGCGCGTTCGCGGGAGCCGAGCCCCAGGCGTGCGAGAACGTCATGTTCGACTTGAGGGACGGGTCCCACGCCTCGGTCACGATGGTCGCGCCGAGGTCGTCCAGCATGTGCAGCCAGGAACTCATGCCGGTGGACGTCATCAGCCCGATCGCGGCTTCGGCCTGACCGGTGGCGAACAGGGCGTCCAAGAGGAACTGCGCGCCGTAGACGCTGACCTTCATTCCGCCGTCCGCGAGCGTCTTGCCGAGGGCGCGGACGACGGAATCGGGCAGCGGGTCGGCGACACCGAGCGCGACGGGGAACGCGGTCGCGTGCTGCGCGCTGTGCGTGGTGCCTATGCCGTCGACGAATCGCCCGTTGGACGCGTTGAGGAGCTTCGCGCGCATTGCGCCGGCCAGCTTGTCGGCGGACGCCCGCCACTTCTTCGCATCGGCGGTCTTGCCCAGGGCTGCCGCGATGTCGGCCATCGCGGTGAACGCGGCGTACTGGCATGCGTTCACGACCGTGTTCACGTCGGTGAACACGTAGCCGTCGCGGTTGGACGCCGGCCAGTCGACCAGGTCACCGAGGTCGTGGCTGGACGATCCGGGGTCCTTGTGGACGAGCCCGTCGTCGCCCAGGTACGACGTCAGGTGCTTGGTCGCGAGAATGTCGTAGTCGGCGGCGAGCTGCTCCGGGTCGCCGGTGTGCAGGTAGTCCTGCCAGGCCGACATGACGTTCATCAGCCGGTACTCGGTCGGCCAGGTGTGGTTGCGCGCCAGGTACACGTCGGACGCGCGGGCCAGAGCGAACGAGCGCTGCACCCCGTACTCGGACGCCTGGTTGATGAGCGCGTCGCCCTCGTAGGGGCCGCGTTCGCGGGTCGGGGTGTCGATGTAGAGGTCGCCGCGGGTCGCCTCGATCGAGTAGCGGGACAGCTCGTACACGCGGTCGAGGTCGCGGCTGGAGCTTGCGAACGATGCGTCGGAGTCGCGCCACGCGGCCCGCCAGGCGCGCCCGGTGACGGCCTTCGAAAGGTCGAGGTCGTCGTCGCAGATCAGTTGCGCGTAGCGGAATCCGCGGTAGCCCCAGTGCTCGATGGTCTGCCGGCCGTCGCGGAGGGTCCAGGTCTCCTTGTAGGTGACGCCGGCGCGGAGCGCGTACTTGACCGTGCCGTCGTCGTTCAGCTCCTCGCCGAGCCGGACCTCGACGGTCTGCCCGGCCCTGCCGCGCACCGACAGGCGCAGCCCGCCGGCGATCTCCCGTCCGAGGTCGACGAGCCAGGTCCCGGACGAGACCTTCCGGACGGACGCGGGCTCGACGTCGTACAGCCCGACCGGCTCGACCAGCGCGGGCTCCAGCCCGTCGATGGCCGCCTTAACCGCCGCCGTTTCCCAGCCGGAGTCGTCGAAGCCGGGGCTCGTCCAGCCGGCCGGCTCCTGCCGCATGTCCCAGTACTCCTGGGGGCCGGTGTAGAAGCCGGAGCCGATGGTCCCGCCGTCGCGCAGCATCCCGGCCTGGCGGCGCGCCTTCCACGATGCGCCGCTGTCGACGGTGGTGGTCGTCCCGTCGGCGTAGGTGATGACGAGCTGGGCGAGGAATCGCTTGTCGTCGGTGGTGAACGCCAGGGCGGCCAGCGCGTTGCGCCGTCCCGGACGCAGCGCCTTCGTCACGTCGAACGAGTGGTAGCGCGGCGCTCCGGCCCCACTGCGCATGGACGCGAAACCGGCCACGTCACCGTTGACCCAGATCTTCGCCGGGTACTGCCGGATCGGCGACGGCGACTGCGCGGCGACATGCAGGATCGCCGCCGCGATCGGCTTGCGCGCCGGTGTGAACTCGGTGCGCAGCAGCGCCCAGTCGTCGTCCGCCAAGCCCGCCGACGACAGCGTCGACTGGCCCTTGCCCAGGGTCAAGGCACCGTCGGCGACGGTCCCGGCGCCGAACGTGCCCCGGCCGTCGGTGAAATCCTCGTCGACCACGGCCTTGCCGTCGACGGTGGTGAAGGTGACGCGGTCCCACACGTTCGCCTCGCTGGAACCGTTGCGGATGCCGACCGTGCCCGTCCGGTACGTGCCGTCTGTGGTGCTGTCGACCTCGGTGCCGTCGATGGACGTCGTGAACGTGGAGCCCGCCATCTCGACGGTCACGTCGTACCAGCGGCCCGTCTCGACCGGGATCGAGAGCCGCTTCTCCTCCAGCACCTGGTAGGTGCCTTTGACGCACACGTGCTTCTTCAGCACACCGGGGGTCCCGGCACGCAGCTGCCACAGGTAGTTGGCGCTCGTCCCGGACGCGCGGAACCACAGGCTCGCCGCGACCGAGGTGATCTGCACGCGGGCCTTGAGGACGCCGTCGCCCGGCGCCTGCACGGCCGGTGCCCAGATCGGTTCGGCCGTCCAGTCGGCGACGCCCGTGGCCAGCAGGGCGGGCTCCGACCAGCGGGACGACCCGTGGCCGTCGAACATCCGGACGCGCCACCAGTAGACGGTCCGCGGCGACAGAGCGGGGCCGCCGTACGGGACGGCCACGGAGTCGGCGGACGCGACCCGGCCGCTGTCCCAGACGTGCCGCCCGCCCAGCCGCGAGGGCGTCGTGGCGAACTGGACCTGGTAGTGCGTCTGCTTCGTGCCGTGGCCGAGGTCGGCGACCTGCCAGCTCAGCCTCGGCCTGGCCGCGGTGACGCCGAGCCCGTCCGGCAGCAGCGAGGTCAGCAGCCCGGACGGCGTGCGGGCGGCCGGGGGCGCCGCCGACGCGGTGCCCCCGGCCGGGCCGAGGACGACCGCGCCCGCCGCCCCGGCCGCCGACGCCCCCAGGAAGTGCCGCCTGCTGATGCCGCTCACGAGGCGGTCCCGTCGAACTTCCAGTCGCCGGAGCCGACCTCGAAGACGGCGCGGCCGTTCTGCACGCCGATCCAGCGGGCGTCCCGGGGCGCCTTCGGCTTGGCGGTCCCGCCGAGCAGCGGGAACTCCACGCGGGCCTTGGTGCCGGGCGGGACGGTGACGTCCAGCCGGACCTTCTTGCCGGTGCGGCGCCACGACGCCGCGGCGTGCCCGCGCGGCGTCTCGTAGGTGGCGGCGGCACGCGTGATGTCGCCGACGACGGCCGGGCGGAGGAGGAGGGTCTCGAAGGCGATCGAGTCGTCGGCCTGGCCGAGGCCCGCGAGCCCGGCGTGGAACCATTCGTCGATCGCGCCGAGCATGAAGTGGTTCTGCGAGGCGCCGGACGTGGGGCCGTCCCAGTTCTCGGTCAGCGACGTCGCGCCGTGCACGACCTGGTACCCGTAGCTGGGGTTTCCGGTCTGCGTCGCGAACGCGTGGATCACGTCGTCGCGCCCCTCCGCGGACAGGACGTGGAACACCGACGGCAGCGCGATCTCGCCGACCGTGAGGTGGTAGCCCTTCGCCTTGATGCTGTTCACGAGGTGGCCGAGAACGGCGTCCTTCTTGTCGGCCGGGACGACGCCCATGTCCAGCGCCAGCGCGTCGCACGCCTGGCTCCCGGAGCCGTAGGTGTCTCCGGTGGCGTGCTCGGCGTTGAACGCCGCCCCGATGTCGTCGGCGAGGGTCTCGTACTTCGCCGCGTCGGCGTCCTGACCGATGACCTTCGCGATGCGGGCGAGGGCGGACACGGCGCGGTGGTAGCCGAACGTGGCGGTGACGCCCTTCGGGGTGCTGTTGTCGAACGTGATCCAGTCGCCGAGGCCGTAGTCGAGGAGATGCCCGTCCGCCTTGGCCGACAGGTAGTCGACGTAACGCACCATGTTCGGGTAGTAGGTGCGCAGCGTGGCCACGTCCCCGTAGGCGCGGTACATCTGCCAGGGCGCGAACACGATGACGTTGCCCCAGTTGGGGTCGTCCCTGAACCCGCCGGAGAACACGGTGAACTCGGGTGCGATGTCCGGCACGAGACCGTCCTGCGTCTGGGCCTCGGCGATGTCGCGGACGATCGAGCCGTAGTAGGCGTTCACGTCGTAGTTGCGTGCGACGGCGGGGAACACGAGGTTGGCCTGCTCCAGCCAGCCGAGCTTCTCCCGGTGCGGGCAGTCGGTGAGGACGGAGTACATGTTGCTCTGCACGGCCCGGTCGATGATCTTGTGGATGTCGTTGAGGAGCCCGTGCGAGCTGGTGAACGACCCCGCCTTCGCGTTGCCGGCGCGCAGCACGATCCCGGTGACCGTGCCGTCGTCCGGGGCGGACGGCAGCCCTTCGAGCTGCAGGTAGCGGAAGCCGTGGTAGACGAACCGGGGATGCCACGTCTCGGTGCCCTTGCCCGAGAGCGTGTAGGTGTCCCAGATGGGCGAGCCGGTGGTGTGCTGGCTGACCGTCCCGTCGTCGGCGAGGAGCTCGCCGGGGCGCATCGTGACCTTCGTCCCGGCCGGTCCACTGACGCGCAGTTCCGGCCAGCCCGCGAAGTTCGTGCCGAGGTCGACGACGTAGACGCCGTCCTTCGGCTGCGTGATCTTCTTGGTGCGGAACGTGCCGGCGGGGACGATCGGCGGCGCGGTCCGGGCGGCGAGCCGGGCCGTGGGCGAGGCGACCTTCACCGCGTCCGACCAGTCCTCCGGGGTGCGGCGCGCGTCGTGGTCCTCGCCGCCGTACCAGTTCGTGAAGGTGGTCGCGCCGAGGGCGGTGCGCCAGGACGTGTCGGACGCGACGACCTCGCGCGACCCGTCGGTGTAGGCGATCTCGAGCTGGCCGAGGAACGTGGGCTTCCCGTCCGAGCGGGTCAGCTTCTCGTAGCGGCCGGGCGTCGGCGGAACATGCGCCATGCCCGTGCCCAGTTCCACCTGCACGCGGTTGCCGCCGCGACGCAGCAGCCTGGTCACGTCGTAGGTGGAGTAGACGAGCCGCTCCTTGAACGCGCTGTAGGGCGGTTCTAGGACGGCGTCACTGACCGGGCGTCCGTTCACGGTGATGTCCAGGACGCCGAGTGCCGTCGCATAGAGGCGTGCCGAACGGACGCGTTTGTGCAGCTTGAACTCGCGCTGGAAGACCGGGAGCGCCTCGGGCTGCCGGTGCAGCGGCGGCGGCGCCTCCTGTCCCTCGACCGTGGCGGCGGTTTCGAACGTCTTGCCGTCGCCGGACGTCTGGACGGTGAAGTCCTCCGGGAAGTTGGCCGTCTTCCCGTCGTCGGTCGTCGCGTCCGTGCGCGGGTAGAGCAGGACCCGGTCGAACCGCTGCTCCTTGCCGAGGTCGATCTGGATCCAGATGGGGTCAGTGAGGTCCTGTTCCTTACGCTCCATGCTCGTGTAACCGAAGGGGGCGGCGTCGCTGGTGAGGGACCCGTCCGTGACGGCCTTCGGTTCCCATTGGCCGCCGACCGTGTAGCTCTCGGACGCGGTCACGGGCGCCTTCGACGCCACGTTCGTTCCGGACGCCCCGTCCAGCACCTGGATCTCGGCGAGTTGCAGCCGCGACACCTTGTACGGCCAGCCCTCCTTGAGCGGGAGCCCGAGCCGGGTCACGTTCAGCCGGACGTACCGGGCGGATCGGGCGGGGAACGCGACCGTCGCGGCGGCGGGTACCGGGTCCGCGGACCACGCCTCGTTCCCGATCCACTGGGCCGTCCAGTCGGCGGCGGCGAGCAGGCCCATCTCGAAATGCGACGGGTCGCTCCACGCGGACGCGTGGCCATGACCGTCCCACACCCTGACCTGCCAGGACGCCCGCTCGCGGGACTTCAGCGCACGTCCGGCGTACACGGCCGACACCGCCCCGCCGCCGACCTTGCCGGAGTCCCACAGGTCGGGGTGGGCGAGGCGCGCCTGCGAGGTGGCGGCCCGCACCTGGTACGCGGACTGGACGGCGTTGCGCGGCCCTGCGGCGAACCGCCAGCTCAGCGTCGGCTTCGTGGCGTCGATGCCGAGCGGCGACGGCAGGTGGTCGACCTGAAGATCGACCGGGCGCAGCGTCCGGGCCCTGCCCGTCGCGGGTGCGCCTGTCGCGGGCGCGGCCGAGGCGGGCGCCACGATCGTGCCGCTCGCCGTGACCGCCGCCGCGGCGACCCCGCCGGCCTGCACGAACCTTCTTCTGGACAACTCGTTCATCGCAGGCTCCTCAGCTGTGGTTCGAACGGAAGGAGAGTCGGCCGGAGCCGGCTTCGAAGACGGCGTAGCCGTCCCTCATCCCGGTGAAGCGGGCGCCGCCCGCCCCTGCCACGTGCACGTCCCGCACCGAACGCGCCGGGACGTGGATCTCCGCGCGGACGTTCACGGGCACGTCCACGGAGAGGGAGAAGCCGTGGCCGGCCCGCTTCCAGGTGACGCCGACGTCGCCGCGCTGCAGCGGGACGGTCCCGGACGCGCGGTCCAGCCCGGTCAGCGGCGGCTTGATCCGGACGGCGGACGAGCCCGGGGCGGTCACGGTGACGCCGAGAAGCGTGCGCTGCACTTCGACCAGCGACGTCGCGCCCCACGGGTGGGACGAGCTCTGCCCGGTCTCCGGGGCGTCCCACGACTCCCACGTGAACGTGCCGCCGCGCGCGAGGATGTTGCCCCAGCCCGGCCCTTCGGTGGCGGTGAGGCGGGTGACGACGTCGTCGGGACGGTCGCCGAGCGCCTGGAGGAGCCGGTGCGCGGTCATCGGCCCCATCTGCAGGCCGAGCCCGGCGATGTAGGACTCGACCTTGCCGCGGGTGCCGGCGGGGGCGACGCCGAAGGCGAGCGCGTAGGCGTTGGCGATCTGGGAGGCGTGCGTGCTCTGGGCGCCGTCGTCCTTGAGGCCGTCGATGTAGACGCCGTCCGGACGGCGAAGCTTGGCGTTGATGTTGCCGGCGAGCGTTCCTGCGTCCTTGCGCAGCGCGGCGGCGTCGCCGGTCCTGCCGAGCGCCTCGGCGGCGCGGGCGGTGGCGTTCAGGACGTCCACGCCGAGGACGTTGATGACCGTCCGGGCGGCGGTGTCCATGTCGTGGCCGTAGCGCATGGTCGCGGGCCAGTCGATGATGCCGTACTTGTACTGCCCGGAGCCGCCCTCCAGGTTGGTGACCAGCCCGGTCCCGTCCGCGATGTAGCGGCGGACGTAGTCGGCGGCGGCGCTCATCACCGGGTAGGCGTCCGCGAGCGTGGACGTGTCGCCGGACTGCTCGAAGTACTCCCACACCCAGCCGGGGAACATCTCGGTGTAGTCGGGGATGTCGCGTTTGCCGTCGCCGTTGGGGTAGACGGCGTTGAGGCGGCCGTCCGGCCAGTACCGGGCCTGCGAGGCGATGAACTCGCGGATCGCCTGCCGGGTCAGCCGGCGTTCGCCGAAGGCGCCCATCACCGCGGTCGACACGTCCACCGAGTCGCCGAGGAACTGGCCCTTCTCGCGGGTCGGCGTGTCGACGAACTGCGTCTGCGACCCGTACAGCGCCGACCTCGCCATCAGGTCGTACGCCGCGTTCACCCCCGCGTTGGACGTGTGCACACCGCCCTTGCGCGTGACCTCGTTGTGCTGGACGACGGCGGAGATGTCGCCCGGCTTCGCACCCGAGCCTGGCGCGATCTCCAGGTAGCGGAAGCCGACGTAGGTCAGCGGCCGGAACGTCTGGTCGCCGTCCCGCTGGGTGTAGCCGTAGCTGAGGTCGGTGGACTGGTTGTCGTCCTTGGAGCGGGAGACCGTCCCGTCGTCGTTGAGGACGTAGGAGGCGTGCATGTCGACGTGCCGTCCGGCGGTGCCGTCCCGGAACCGGACGACCGGCACGGCGGGGATCACCGTGCCGAAGTCGGCGACGAGCGCACCCGAGTCCAGCCGCGTGACCTTCACCGGCCGGACGTTCCGGTACGCAAGCGCGGTCTCCTGGCCGTGCAGGTGCGTGAACCCGGACGCCGGATGGGCTCCCACGACCTGGGGGTCCTGCCAGGAGGAGGCGTCGTAGTCAGGCTCGTCCCAGCCGAGCGGGGCGGCGGTGCCGTCGATGTCCTCGATGTAGTCGCCCGCGTCGCCGTTGCGCTTGGGCGCGTTCTTCCAAGGGCCGCGCGTCACCTTCCACGACCCGTCAGTGACGACGACCTGGCGCGTCCCGTCGGCGTGGTCGATGACCAGCCGCACGAGCAGCCCCGGCTCGCCCTTCGGCCGCCCCTGCCCCGACCCGTACCAGTGGTAGAGCGCACCGATCGTGGCGGGCTTACCTGCCTGCAGCTTGGACGTGACGTCGACGGTCTTGTAGAACCCGTCGTCGGTGTACTCGAACGCGGGCCCGTGGTCGACGGTCTGGCCGTTCAGGTGCAGCGCGTACTGCTGACCGGCGGCGATGTGAGCGCGGGCCCGCACGACCCTCGACCTCCCGACCGTGAAGTCCTTGCGGGCGAGGGTGTAGTCGTCGGCCTCGCCGGTCGTCCGCCTGATCCAGGTGGCCTGCCAGTCCTTGTCGGCGAGCCCGGTGTCGAACGCGGCGGGCCGCGCCCACGGAGAGCGCTTACCCGTCTTGTCCCAGGTACGGACCGTCCACGTGTAGGACGTCTCCGGAGCGAGTGGCGGCCCGGCGTACTTCACGTACTCCTGGCTGCCGGACCGCACACGCCGGCTGTCCCAGACCGTCTGGCCCGACGCGTCCCGCACGACGATCTCGTACGCGGTCTGCACCTCGCCGGGGTCGCGGTCGCGGGGCGTCCAGCCGAACAGCGGCGCCCCCTCCACGTTCAGCGGACGGGCCTGGTCCCCCACGGTGAGCCCGGCCGGGGTGCCGGGCGCGTGCCCGGCCTTCAGCGCGGCCTGCGCGGTCCCCGGCGGACCGGCGACGGCCGCCGCCGCCACGGTCGCGACGAGGACGGCGCGGAAACCGGTGGAACGAGTCATGTCACGGCGGATCATGAGGATTGACCTCCAGTTCGTCGATGGGGCCTACGGGCGGACGGAGAACCCGCTCATCTGCACGTTCGCGCCGATGCCGTCCCAGCTCCTGGTGATGTCGAGGCGCACGTAGCGGGCGCTGACCCTGGCGAAGGCCGTCGTCCCGCCCTCCTTAGGGGTGTCGGTGGCGGTGGCGACGGTGCGCCAGGTGCGGCCGTCCGAGGAGACCTGGACGCCGTAGTCGCGCGGCCCGTAACTGGAGCGGCCGCCGACGACGACCGAGCCGAACTCGACGGGCGCCCCGAAGTCGACCCCGTAGCGCACCGGGTCGGCGGGGGTCGGCCCCTGGCCGGCGGCGCGTCCCCACGACACCCAGAACGTGCTCGGCGATCCGTCCACGGCGAGCTTGGCCGGATACCGGTCCTGGCCGGCGTCGGCGACCACCCGGGGGAACGGCGTGCCGCCCGGGTTGAGGGCGAGGTCGCCGGAGTGCCGCAGGGTCACCGCCGTGGTGGCGGACGGCCCGGCGTCGCTGCTCGCTGTCACCTTCACGGTGCTCGTGCCGGACGCGACGCCCTTGTCGCGCAGGTCGACGGGCACCGTCACCGAGCCGCGGGCGGGCACCCTGACGCGGCCCCGCTCCGGCTTCGCGCTGATCCCGTCGGCGGCGGCCGCGGCGACCGCCACGTTCGCCGCGCGGCCGGACGCGTTCGTGACCAGCACGGTCGCGCGGTTGTAGCCGCCGTCCGCCAGCGGCAGCTCCGGTTCCAGGGCCTCGGCGGTCAGCACCGGCCGGTCGCCGCCGGCCGCGGTGAGGGTGGCGGGGCCGAACAGCCCGTAGTCCATCGGCGTCCGCGACGCGGCTCCGGTGCCGGGCGCGACGCGGACCGCGTTGAGCAGCGTGGACGCGACCCGCACGGTGATCGTGTTGGCCCCCGGCCGCAGGTACCGGCCCACCTGGACGTGCCGCGGATCGGACTGGTTCAGCGACGGCAGGTCGCGCCCGTTGACGTTCACGCGGACGGTGTCGACCGGTGTCCCGAGGTCGAGTTCGGCCGCGTCGATGCCCTTCCAGCCGCCGTCGAGGGTGACGTGCGCGGTGTAGGTGCCCACGCCGGAGACGTCCTTGAGGTCCACCGGGTAGCCGTTGGCCGGGGTGATCGCCGACCAGGCGGGCAGCGCGCCGTCCGTCCCGGCCTTGACCGTGACCGGGCCGAGCGTCTTGTGCGCGGTGTCACCGGGCAGGCCGGAGGCCCCGGGTCCCCAGGAGTCGACCGACAGCGACCACTCGTCGAGCTTCACCGCCTGCGGGACGGTCTTGCCGTGCTCGCGCGGTCGGCCCGGGTGCCCCGGGTGGCCGGTGAAGGTGCCGTCGTGCCGGGGCGTGACCGTGATGACCGTCGCATCGTTCGCGGCCAGCCGGACCGGGACGGTGACGGCGCCGTGCCCCGGCGTGTAGTCCGTGATCGGCGTGATCTTGCCGGTCCAGGTGTCCAGCTTGTAGGGGACGCCGTCGCCGGTCAGGGTGACCTTCTGCGCGGTCGCGGTGTTCGTCTGGTTGTAGAGGTAGTAGTAGTCGGTGGAGCCCGCCTTGCGGCGCACGTCGAGGATCGCGCCGGAGCCGTCGTGCGGCGTGGCCGCCGGTGCGACGTGGAGGCGCTGCAATGCCCGCGGGGCGTCCGCTTCGCTCGCGACCCGCACCACGCCGCGCTGCCGGAGGAGGGTGGAGACCACCGACTTCAGGCGGGCGTCCTGGCGCGCCGCGTCGCCCGCGCCGGGCACCGCGCTCGGCACGTCCCCGACGATGACGACGGGCAGCCCCTGCCGGGCCAGCCGCAGCAGCTTCTCGGCAGCGGCGACCGGCATCGTCTTCTGGTCGTTCAGCAGCACCGCGTGGTAGGCGGAGCCGTCGCCGAACAGGGCGCCGCGGGAGTAGGAGGCGTCCTTGCGCTTGAGGTGCGCCGGGCTGAGGTACTCGTAGGTGTATCCGGCCGACGCCAGCGCCGAGGAGCTCTGGATCAGCTTGTTGGACCCGCTCCCGGTGGTGCCGGTGCCGTTCATGCCGAAGTCCTGCCAGTACACGGCCAGGTCGAAGCGGGGCTTGCCCTGCCGCAGCACGAGCTGCATCCGGGCCAGGTTGTCGTTGACCGCGCGGTAGTCGGCCCAGTTCGGGCCGCCCTTGTCGCCCCACGCCTCCGAGTAGGAGGTGTTGCCGCCGTAGGTCATGCCGGGCCAGGCCGACTGCGGTCCGGCGCCGGCGGGCCCCCTGCTCAGGTAGGGGAGGCCGTGCCAGACGACCTGGTTCACGCCGCCGGCAAAGCCTCGGTAGACCGCCTGCAGGTTCGAGGCGTCCGATCCGGCGCCGGCCGTCGAGCCCCACACCGAGCCGGAGAAGGCGCAGCACTCGTCGGACACCACCGGCCGCCCTGACATGTGCGCGCCCGTGGCGACGACGCGGTAGTCCTGCACGTTGCTGTAGGCCCCGACCGACTGCCCGAACGCCAGCGACTCGCCCTCGGGCACGTCGATGTGGGAGGCGGCCTCGGAGACGTCCACCGGGACGCCGTAGGGCTGGATGCGGGTGCTGATGTGGTGCCGGTGGCCCCACTCCCGCAGCACGTCGAGCCGGTTGCGGATGTAGAGGTCACTGAGGGTCTGCCGGTAGTCGGTGCGGACCCGGGCGCCGACGCCGCCGCCGAAGTCGAAGAACGGCCGGTCGGTGATGCCCTGGTCGCCGGCCCCGGCGAGGGCGGGCAGCACCTCGACCGGGGAGTAGCCGCGCCGCTTCGTCCACTGCCCGACCAGCTCGGACGTCCACTTCTGCGTCTTGCCGAGTTCGAGGGAGTCCTCGAACAGGTCGCTCTCGCCCAGCTGGGCGAGCAGCTTCCGCACGTCGGGGGTGAGGATGTGCTCGTCGTAGAAGTCCGTGGTCGCCTTCGCCCCGGCCTCGCTGAACGGGTCGAGGGCGTAGTTCGTGCCGGTCGCGGTGTAGCCGGACAGGGACTGCCCGCTGGGCGTCTGGTAGAACGCGATCAGCGCGTAGGTGCTCTTGTCGTCGCCCGGGAAGTCGACCCTGAGGGCGCCTTGCGCGTCCACCTTGGAGGTGACGTCGGTGACGCTGGCGCGATCCAGCATCCGCGGCCCGCTGGACGAGGCGCAGCCCGCGTCGGAGCACTTGGCGACGAGCGCGGCGATGAGCGTCCGCTTCGCACCGGCGGGCGGTGCGGTGTCGAAGTTCACCGGCAGCTCACCGGACCTGCTGGTGCCGCCCTTGTGGAACTCGTGGGAGAAGACGACCTGCTGCTGGGCGCTCGGATCGTTGACGTCGTCGACCGTGGGAACGGTCGCGGGCCAGCGCGGGCCGATGGTGAAGTCCAGGCCGAGCCCCTTGGCCTTGGCCTCGGCCAGCATCGTCCGGGTCTTCTGGGCCCACAGCGGGGTGCCCCAGCCGTAGGTCTTCAGGAACTCCGGGGTGTTGTTGCCGGTGCCCTCCACGCTGAACGGGGCGACCTCGGCCCCGCCGCCGCCCGCCCTCTTGATCTGGTCGAGCTCGCGGCCGAGCTCCTTGTCGTCGGTGTAGGCGAGCGGCTGCCACCACCGGTACTTGGGCCGCACGGACGCCGGCGGGTCGGCGAAGGTCCCGCGGGTCAGGGCCGGGACGGCGGGCCCGAACGACGGCGCGTCCGCGGCCGCCTCGACGACCGCGAGCCCTGTCAGCGCCATGAGCGCGGCCACCGGCACGGCGAGCAGCCGGGTCTTGGAACGGATCACGAGGCGTACCCCTCAAGCTCGATGACGCGGCTGTAGTTGTGGTCGTTGGAGTCGTGGACGACCAGCCGCAGCGCGGACGCGGAGACGGGCGCGAAGGTCTTCTCGACCGTCCCGGCGGTGCTGCCGGCGACGGTCGCGACCGTCGTCCAGGTGCCGTCGGCCTGCGCCTGGACGTCGAAGTCGCGCACACCGGTCTTGGCGGCCGGATACTTCGGCGAGTCCAGCGTGAAGACCTTCACCCGGCCGATGCGCTGCGGCTCGTCCCAGGTGGCGGTGAGGGTGTCGGGGAACGTCCCGGCGGTGTCGTCGTTCCAGCCGCCGGTGCCGTTCAGCCAGACGCCGGAGTCGGTGCCGCCGTCGTTGGTCCAGGCGGGCGACGAACCGCTGTGCGTGCTGGACGCCGACATCCCTGCGGTGCGGACGATGTTGGACGTGACGTGCAGCGGGGCCCGCACGGTCTCGTCGTCGACCGTCACCGTGGCCGTCCCGTCCTTCCCGGCGCCGGTGTTCTTGAGCGTGATCGGGACCTCGGCGGAGCCGCCCGCCGGGATCCTGACCCGGTCGCCGGCCGTGGCGGTGAAGCCGTCCGACGGGGCGGCCTTCACCGGGACCGTGACGGCACGGCGCTCCAGGTTGGTGACGCGGAACCGCGCCTGCGTGGGGCTGCCGTCGATCACCGGGATGTCCACGCCGAACGGCGGCTCGATGGTGAGCTGCGTCCGGTCCTGCTTCACGGCGTCGGCCGTGCGGACGGTGAACGTCCAGGAGCCCGACCCGACCTCGTACACGGCCCGGCCGTCCTGCACGCCGAGCGGTTTCGCCCCGGACGGCGCCTTCGCGCCCGACGCCCCGAGCAGCGGCACCTCGACGCGTGCGGGCGCCCCCGGCGGGACGGTGACGTCCAGCCGCAGGTCGTGCCCGGAGCGGCGCCACGAGCTGGACACCTTGCCGCGCGGCGTCTCGTAGCCGGACTCGGCGCCGGTCAGGTCGCCGACGACGGCGGGCCTGATGACGAGCTTCCCGAAGGCGGCCGAGTCATCGGCCTGCCGGATCCCGGCGAGCCCGGCGCCGAACCACTCGTCGATCGCGCCGAGCATGAAGTGGTTCTGCGAGCCGTAACCGGTCGGGCCGTCCCAGTACTCGGTGAGCGCGGTCGCGCCGTGCACCACCTGGTAGCCGTAGCTGGGGCTGGTGACCTGCTGCGCGACCGCGAGGATCACGTCGTCGCGGCCCGCCGCCGACAGCGTCCGGAACACCGCCGGCAGCGCGATCTCACCGACGGTCAGGTGGTGTCCGCCGGCCTCGATGGACGCGACGAGGTGGTCGAGGACGGCCTGCTTCTGGTCGTCCGGGACGATGCCGAGGTCCAGCGCGAACGCGCCACCGGCCTGGCTGCCCGAGCCGTAGGTGTGCTTCGCCTCGTCCAGGTACTTCGCGTTGAAGGCGGTCGCGATGTCGCCCGCCAGCTCGGTGTAGCGGGCGGCGTCGTCGCTCTTGCCGAGCAGCCTGGCGATGCCGGCGAGCGTGGCGGCGCTGCGCTGGTAGCCGTAGGTCGCGGCGATCCCGCGCGGCGTGGTCTGGTCGACGGCGGCCCAGTCGCCGAGGCCGTAGTCGAGCAGGTTCCCGTCCGCCTTGGACGTCAGGTAGTCGAGGTAGCGCTGCATGTTCGGGTAGAAGTCGCGCAGCGGGGCGGCGTCGCCGTAGGTCCGGTAGTGCTGCCAGGCGGCCATGATGATCGCGCTGCCCCAGTTGGGGTCGTCGCGGACCCCGCCGGAGAACTGGACGTACTCGGGCGCGATGTCGGGGACGAGCCCGTCCGCCGTCTGCGCCTCGGCCATGTTCCGCAGCAGCGCCGGGTAGTAGGCGGCCACGTCGTAGTTGCGGGTGACCGATCCCTGGACGAGCTGGGTCTCCTCCAGCCAGCCGAGCTTCTCCCGGTCCGGGCAGTCGGTGAGGATGCTGAACATGTTGCCCTGGATCGACCGGTCGATGATCGTGTGGATGCCGTTCAGCAGCAGGTCGGAGCTCTCGAACGTCCCTGCGGAGGCGTTGCCCGCGCGCAGCACGACCGCGGAGACGGCCTGCCCGGACGGCTCCGCGGGCAGGCCCGTCACCTGGAGATACCGGAACCCGTGGTAGACGAACCGGGGATGCCAGGTCTCGGTGCCCGTCCCCGCGAGGGTGTAGTGGTCCTCGATCGGCGGGTTCTGCGCCCCGCCGGCGATCATCGTGCCCTGCTCGACGAGGCCGTCCGCGCCGAGCCGCTCCCCCGGCTTGAGCGTCAGTTCCGTGCCGCGCGACCCGCGGGCGCGGATCTGCGGCCATCCGGAGATGTTCTCGCCGAGGTCGAAGACGTAGGTGCCCTTCTTCGGCTCCGTCACCTCGACCGTCTTGCGGCGGCCGACGGGCACGATCGCCGGGGACATGCGCGAGGTCAGCGCGATGCCCGGGTCCGGCGGCTCGGCCGCGGCGTGCCAGGAGCCCAGGTCCGCGGACGGCTCGTCCCAGCCCTTCTGCGCGAGGCGGGCGTCCTCGTCCTCGCCGCCGTACCAGTGCGTGAACGTGGTCGGGCCGAGGTCGGTCCGCCAGGACGAGTCGGTCGCGATCCGCTTCGTCGTGCCGTCGTCGAGGGTGACCTCAAGCTGGGCGAGCAGCTTCGGCGGCCCCTGCGCGCCGACGTACTTGGTGTACCGGTCGTTGGTCGCGGTGACGTTGTAGGCCCCGTTGCCGAGCCGGACGCCGATCGCGTTCCCGCCGCGCCGCAGCAGTTTCGTGACGTCGTAGGCGGAGTACTCGACCCGCTTGCGGTAGTCGGTGTTCGGCGGTTCGAGGACGGCGTCGCTCACCGGACGGCCGTTGATCGTCGCGTCGTAAATGCCGAGCGCGGTGATGTAGAGCCGCGCCGACCGCACCTTGCTCCCCAGGGAGAACTGCCGGGCGAGCAGCGGTAGCCGGGGCAAATCCGTCTGGTAGGCGGGCGGCGGTTCCTGGCCGGTGACGGTCTTGGCGGTGGCGAACGGACCGTCCGCCGAGTCGGACGTCTGCAGGGTGTAGTCGACGGGGAAGTTGGGCGTCTTCCCCTCGCTCGTCATCAGGTCGGTGCGCGGATACAGCTTCACAGACGCGATGTCCCTGGCCGCGCCCAGGTCGAGTTGCAGCCAGATGTGGTGGCCAGGGTCCTGGGTGCCGTAGGCCGGGCTGGTGTAACCGAACGGCGCCTTCTGCGTGGTGGGCGACCCGTCGGTGACGAATTCGGGCATCCACTTGCCGGGGTACTCGCGGACCTCGGACGCGGTCACCTTCGCGCCCTTCGCGACGTTCGTGCCGGACGGGTCGAGCGCCTCGATCTCGGCGAGCTGGAGCCGGGACGGCAGCGAGCTTCCCTCCTTGACCGGCAGGCCCAGCTTCGTCACGTCCAGCCGCAGGTAGCGGGCCTTGGTCCCGGCGGGGAGAGCGACCGTGACCGGGGTCGGCGCGCGGTTCAGCCAGCGGTCGTCGCCGATCCACTTGGCGGACCAGTCGCCCTTGGCGAGCAGGCCCGTCTCGAACCGGGCCGGCCGGCTCCAGCCGGAGGCGTGCCCGGAGCCGTCCCAGACCCGGACCCGCCACCACACCTGGCGGCGCGAGGAGAGCGCCGTGCCCCGGTAGACGGCGTTCGCGGTGCCGGAGGAGACCTTGCCCGAGTCCCACAGATCGGCGCGGCCGAGCCGGTCGCGGGACGTCGCCGCGACCACCTGGTAGGCGGCCTGCGCGGCGCCGTGCCCGGCCGCCGACAGGCGCCAGCTCAGCGTGGGCGTCGTGTCGTCGATGCCGATGGGGGCGTCGAGCGCGTCGGTGCGCAGCCCGGTGGCCCGCAGCCCGGCGGCGTCCGCACGTGCGGGCACGGCGCCGAACGCGAGGACGAGGGGAAGGAGCGCGACGGCGGCGGCGCCGCGCGCCGGACGGTTTCGGCGCATGGTCAGGCCCTCCGCACGGTGGTGAAGAACTTCAGGTCGCGGGCGGGTTCCGGTGTGAACGTGGCGCCGCCGTCGTGGCTGACGGCCGACGTCCCGCCGCGGTAGGGGTCGTGGTCGTTGTAGGCGACGCCGTAACAGCCCTGGGTAGCCGTCGAGCCGAGCCGGACCGTGTACCGGTGGCCGCGCTCGATCCGGATCCCCGGGTGGACGGTGAGGTTGCGCGCCGACCAGCCGATCCGGCCGGCCGGGACCGACTCCGACCACAGCGTCCGGGACCCGTCGGTGATCTCGACGGTCAGCGGCTCGGACGGCGGCGTCCGCTCGACACGGCCCTCCTCGGTTCCGTCCTTGAAGGCGGTCACGGCGAGTGAGGCGAGGCGGCCGCCGCGTCCGGCGGTGAAGGACTGCTCGCGGCGGACGTCGCCCGCGATGTCGCAGCCGGTGCGGAACCCGGTCACGCCGCTGCCCTGGTCGAGGCCGGGGACGGGCCGCTGATGCCCCGGGTGCCCCGGGTTCAGCCGGACCGTCGCGTTGCCGCACTCGATCGGCGCGATCGAACCGTCGTCGGCGAACTTGAGCGGCTGCCAGTAGTAGTTGGCCAGCGCCTCGTTGGTGTGGAAGTTCCACAGGTCGCTGAAGTACAGGTACAGCGGCTCACCATGGCGCTGTCTCAGCGTCGCGATCTGCGCGGGCTGGCCGCCGCACGAGTCCTCGGTGATCTTGACGCCTGATGTCGGGACCACCCACCGGGACAGGTCACCGGAGAAGTCGTCGGCGAGCAGTTCCTGACCCGAGGGCGAGGTGACGCGGACGTTGTCGAACTTCGCCGACTCCAGGTTGGCGCCGTTCCACTCGCGGACGCCGACCTTGCCCGCCGGGTACGTCGCGTCGGTGAAGGAGTCGACCTGGACGCCGTCGATCGAGGTGGTGATGGTGGAACCGGAGGCGGTGACCGACACGTGGTGCCACTCCCCCGCGACGATCGGCTTGTCGAGGGCGACGGTGTGGCTGGCGGTCGTCTTCCCGGCGCGCCGCAACACGGTCAGCTTCCCGTCGGACGTGCCGGTGCCGTTCAGCAGGAACAGGTAGCCGTAGTCGTCGCGGTTCATCCGGACGGAGAACCCGGCCTGCGCGAACGTCCCCGACGTGGCCGGGAGGGGTGCGACATCGAAGGAGTAGGTGTAGTCCGTCCAATCGTCGCCCTGCTGGGACAGGCCGTAGAGGCCGCCCTTCACGGTGAGGGCGCCGCCCTCGGCCGTCCAGGCGTCGCGGCCGCTCCACGGGCCGAGCGGGCTGCGGGCGGTGAGGTAGGACGTCCCGGTCCCGGTGCAGTAGCCGCAGTTCGGGTCGGACATCGCGAGGTAGTAGACGCCGTCCCGCTTGAACAGCGCCGGCGCCTCGACCCGGGTCACGCCCGTCACGTCGTAGGGCCCGGCGGCGCGCAGGTAGTCGGGGGTGAGCTTGATGACCGCGATGTGCCAGCCGGCGTTGCTGCACGCCAGGTAGCCGGTGCCGTCGTCGTCGACGAACACGTCGAGGTCGGCGGTGCAGTGCGTCCCCTCGGGCAGGTCCGGTACCGGCTGCTCGGTGAACGGTCCGGTCGGACGAGGCGCGGTGTAGACGCGGAATTTGTCCGCCGCCTCCTGGTCGTTCACCCACAGGACGTACTTGTGCGTCGTCTCGTTGTAGACGGCGTGCGGGCGGAAGCAGAACTTGCAGTCGCGGGGCTTGACCACGTATCCGCGGTCGGTCCAGTGCGCGAGGTCGGGCGAGGAGTAGACCTTGAACCCGCAGAACGAGGTGTTGACCTGCCACTGGTAGCCGCAGTCGTAGCTCGTCCCGTACAGGTAGTACATGTCGCCGAACCGCTGGATGGCGCCGTCGTGGGCGTCGACCGCGTTGCCGTCGGTGTCGTAGCGGGTCACCTGCTCGCCGCCGGGCCCGAAGTTGGTGAGGCCGGTGGTGACCGCCGCCCGCGCGGGGACGGCGGTGAGCGCGGTGAGCAGGAGGCAGGAGAGCACCGCCAGGACGACGGCGCGGCTCGGGGGGATTCTGCGCATGGGGACGGGACTTCCTCACTCGGCGTAGCGGTAGCGGAAGCGCCCGCTGGGTGCGGCATCGCCGCTGGTCAGGGTGTCGAGGACGTCGCCGTCGCGCTGCATGTTGTCGATCCACTTGAAGTCGATCCGCAGCGGCCGGCGAGGGCCGGCGCCGATGAGGCGCCTCGGGATCGCGAGCTCCAGCTCGTTGCCGCGGGCGGCGTAGGAGAGGTCGGCGACGTGCCGCCAGGACCAGCCGCCGCGGCTGGCCTCCAGGCAGGTGCGGCGGCCGTTGCGGACGCGCCGGTTCACGGCGAACCGGAACCCCTCCCAGCCCCCGTCGTCGTCATCGCCGACGGAGAGGAGGAGCATCATCCAGTTGCGGCCGTCCCACGAGGTCAGGGGCTCGCCGGTGCGGGCGTAGAAGAAGACGTGGTGGTCGTCGCGGGCGACCTTGGCGGCGACGATGTCGTTGCGTCCGGTCGTGTTCACATAGGGCCCGGCGCCGCCCCAGCCGGGATGGTCGCGGTGGCCGGTGTCGCCGATGTGGTCGCGGAACTCGGGGCCGACGTCGCGCCAGTCGCCGAACCTCCCGTTGATCTGGATCGTGCGGGGCGCCGACGCCCGCGGTGCCGCCCGGACGCCCTTGTAGCGGCGGACGTTGGCGACGAGCTGGTAGTAGTAGGCGTCCTGGTAGGCGTTGCCGCCGGGGAACCCGCCCTCGGCGCCGCCCCGCAGCGGCTCGATGTCGCGGCTGTGCTCCCAGTCGAACTGGTCGACGAACACGACCGGGGCCTCGACGCCGTTGAAGGACGTCATCCGCTGCGCCACCCACTCGTTCCACCCGGTCACGAAGACGAACTCCGGGTCCGTGGCGAGCGCGCGGTCCCACTGCTCCTGGAAGTTGAGGCCCTCCGGGGCGCGGGAGTCGTCGGCGGGAAGCGTTCCGTCGTGGTAGCTGCGGCCGAGCGCGCGGGGTTCGCTCATGGCGCCGAGCCGTCCGTCGACGGCGTTCTGCGCGACACCGGCCGTCATCTGCTCGGCGTTGCCGTCTCCGTCCCGGAAGACGTGCTGCGGCGCGACCTCCAGCCAGCCCCACTGGTCGGGTTTGACGGGGCCGTCGAAGTACGTCGGCTGGGTGGAGCGGAAGGTGAAGAAGCCGCGGATCTCGTCCGTGCCGTCCCCGAGCAGGGCCGGGTCGGCGAGGATGAGCGGCTTGCCGTCCCACTGGAACCACAGGTCGGAGTGGATGCCGGGCTTGTAGAGGTCGTCGTAGAGGTCGGTGACGACCTGCCGCGGGGTGCCGAACGGCGCGAGGAACGCCACCTGCGGGGTGGTACCACCGGCGGCCCGCACCTCGGCGAACGTGTCGAGCAGCGTGTGGTAGTTCGCCTTGTAGGTGAACCCGTTGGTCACGTCGAACACGACCGTGTCGACGCCCGCGTCGGCGAGCATCGTGGCGTGCCTGCGGATCACCCACGCGTCGTCGGACAGGTAGTACCCGAAGTACGGCTCGGCCCAGTGGTGGAAGTGCCCCATCGGGCCCCAGGCCGGGTCGTCGGTGTCATGGACCGCGTCCGGGTTCGCGGTGAGGATGCGGCTGATGTCATGCGGGCCGCTGGTCGAGTGCTGCCCCAGCCACAGGAAGTAGAAGACGCCGACGAAGCGGTCGGTTCGCGGGCCGCCGACCTCGGCGTGCGTCGGCAGGGTGCGTCCGAGGCCGTCGGTGGCGACCCACGTGTCACTCATCGTGTCCCATCGCGTGGAGGGCGCGGCGGGGCGTGGGCCGGCGGCGGCGCGGGACGGTCCGGCGAGCACGGCGGGGAGGGCCAGGGCCGCGGCCCCGGCGCCCGCGGCGCGCAGGACCTCGCGCCGCGGGACACCTCCGGAGACGGGTCCGGTCATGGGGTCCGCCCCACGAACCGGTAGGAGCCGGAGCCGACCTCGAAGACGGCGGCGCCGTCCTGCATGCGCAGGAACTTCGCGCCCCGCTGGGTGACGTCCCCGGCCTTCGCCGCCGGCACCCACACCTCGGCGGTGGTGTTGACGGGGACGGAGACGTCGAGGGTGAACCGGTCGCCGCGCAGGCTCCAGCGACTGGAGATCGGCCCGTACACCGAGTCGTAGGTGGCGTCGGCCTGGTGGACGTCGCCGCCGGGCCGGGGCCGGATCACGGTGCGGTGGTAGCCGGGCTCGGCCGCCGCGATGCCGGCGATGTTCTCGTACATCCACTCGCCGACGGCGCCGTAGGCGTAGTGGTTGAAGGAGTTCATCGCGGCGTCCTGGAAGGAGCCGTCCGGCTTGATGGAGTCCCAGCGCTCCCACATCGTGGTGGCGCCCTTCCCGATCTGGTAGCCCCAGGACGGGAAGGTCTTCTGCTGGAGCAGCCGGTAGGCGACGTCGCCGTGCCCGGTCGCGGTGAGGACGGGCAGGAGCCGCGGGGTGCCGAGGAACCCGGTGGACAGGTGCCAGTCCCGCGCCTCGACCAGCTCGACGAGCCGGTCGGCGGCGGGCTTGCGGGCGCCGGCGGGCAGCAGGTCCATCGACAGCGCCAGGACGTAGGCGGTCTGGGTGTCGCCCTTCAGCCGTCCGTCCTTGAGGTACGCGGCGGTGAACGCCTCCTTGACCCGTTTCGCCAGGTCCTCGTACTCCGCCGCGTCGCCGGGCCGGCCGAGGACGCGGGCGGCCTGGGCGACGAGGCCGGCGACGTGCGCGAAGTAGGCGGTGCCGATGACGTCCTTGGGCGTCTCGGCGTCGACGTTCAGCCAGTCCCCGTACCCGGACGCGGGCCGCAGCAGCCCGTCGCTGTGGCTCTCCAGGTAGGAGATCCACTTCCGCATCGCCGGGTAGTTCCGCTCGAGCACCTGCCGGTCCCCGTACGCCTGGTACAGGTTCCACGGGACGGTGACGCCCGCGTCGCCCCACCCGGCCGAGCCGCCGCCGAGGCCGCCGACGACGGGCGCGATGTCGGCGAAGGCGCCGTCCGCGGTCTGGGAGTCGCGCATGTCGCGCATCCACTTGGCGAGGAACCGGGCCGAGTCCATGTTGTAAGTGGCGGTGCGGGAGAACACGTTGATGTCGCCGGACCAGCCGAGCCGCTCGTCCCGCGCCGGAGTGTCGGTCGGGATCGACAGGAAGTTGCCGCGCTGCCCCCACGTGATGTTGCGGTGCAGCTGGTCGAGCATCGGCACGTCGGTGTCGAACGACATCGTCATCGGCTCGGCGGTGTGCTCCACCCGTCCCGTGACGGCGTCCTTGCCGGGCGTGCCGGGGTAGCCGGTGACCTCGACGTAGCGGAAGCCGTGGAAGGTGTAGCGGGGCTCGTAGGTCTCGGTGCCGCCGCCCTTGAGCGTGTAGGTGTCGGTGGCCTTGGCTGTGCGAAGGTTCGCGGTGTAGAGGGTGCCGTCCTTGTTCAGGACCTCGCCGTGCCGCAGCGTGATCTTCGTCCCGGCCTGGCCGGCGACCCGCAGCCGGACGGTCCCGACCATGTTCTGGCCGAGGTCGAAGATGTGGACGCCCTTCTTGGGGCTGGTCACCGCGATCGGCTTGATCTCACGCTCGATCCGCGTGGGCGCGGCGGACTGCGCCACGGGCTTCGCCGTCGCCTTGTCGTTGACGATGACGGGCTTCCACGCCTGCGCGTCGAAGCGGGGACGGCTCCAGCCGGGCGTCTCCTCGCGGGCGTCGTACTGCTCCCCCATCAGCAGGTCGGAGCTGAGGACGGGCCCGGTGGCGCTGCGCCAGGTCGGGTCGGTGACGATCCGCTGCGACGTGCCGTCGGTGAAGTCGATCTGAAGCTGGGCGCGCAGCCAGGGGCGCGGCCCGTACTGGCCGGGGCCGAAGCTCGCGACGTGCCCCGCGTACCAGCCGGGGGCGAGGGTGGCGCCGATCGCGTTGCCGCCCCCGCGCAGCATCTTCGTCACGTCGTAGGTCTGGTACTGGACGCGGGTCTTGTAGTCGGTCCAGCCGGGCGTCAGCTCGTCGTGCCCGACGCGCCTGCCGTTGATCTCGGCGGTGTAGACGCCGAGCGCGGTCGAGTACAGCCGGGCCCGCGCGACCTTCTTCCCCACGGTGAAGTCCTTGCGGAGCCGGGAGGTCAGGCCGTCAGGCCCGGAGGTCACGGTCTCGAACGAGAACCGGCGGTCGCCGGGGGCGGGCTCGCCGTCCTTGTACGCCTGCCCGTGGTCGTAGCCGCCTTCGGTGTGGCTCCACCAGCCGATCTGCCCGGACGGGTCGGACTGCTCGACGTAGTACGTCCCGGCGGGCGCGGGCGTGTCGAGGGTGAGCGCGGCCTCGGCGTTGTCGGAGTGGTCGACGACGCGGCGCTGGGCGAGGACCTCCCCGCCGGGACCGTCCTCGTGGAGCGCGATCGTCACGTCCGCGTCGGCGGTGTTCCAGGTCGGCATCGGGATCGACACCTTCGTCACCGGCTTGTCGGAGGTGAACGTCTGCCCCTGCGTGGTGCCCGCCTTCAGCTGGGACGGGTCGTTCTGCCCGGTGAAGGAGGTGGGCAGCGGCAGTGGCGAGTCGTGCCCGATCCACTGCCCGGCGAGGGTGGCGCCGTCCATCAGGCCGGTCTCCCACCAGGTGGCCTTGCTCCACTTGGACGGCCGCCCGGTCCCGTCCCACACCCGGACCGACCAGTAGTAGCGGGTGCGGGCCTTGAGGTCCGGCCCGCCATAGGCGACGAGCACGGACTGCGCGGAGCCCACCTTCCCGCTGTCCCACACGTCCGGCGAGGACAGGCGGCCGGACGAGGACGCCACCCGCACCTCGTACGCGGACTGCACCTGCCCGCGCCCGGACGACCCGAGCCGCCAGGTCAGGCGCGGATGTGCGGCGTCGAGGCCGAGCGGGCGGTCGGCGTACTCGGTGCGGGTCTGCACGACCTTCACGGCACCGCCCGGCGAGGCGGCGGCGGGGACCGCACCGGCGGCGGTGACAACGAGGAGGAGGGACGTCGGTAGGACGAGGAGTGGGGACGTGGGACGCAGCGCGCTGGGTGTTCGCCGCATGATCTTCCTCCGTTTTTCGGGCGCGGCGAACAGAGCCCGCGGCCCGGTGGGGCACGGGCGCGACGCGCCGTCACCTCAGTTGTGGATCCCCCGATCCTGCGCGGTGGCGTTCAGGGCCTCACCTCGATGAGTTCGATCTCCAGGAGGCCGGCCAGGGCCTTCAGGTCGGCGATGCGGTGGCCGGTGCCGAGCGCCCAGTGGTGCGAGATCCCGGTGCCGGACCAGGCGTCCACCCACTCGCCGGGGTCGCAGCCGAAGTCGACGCGGGACGTGGTGTTGCCGATCCGCAGCAGCGGGCCGTCCACGGTCTCGCCCTCGGACGCGGCGAACGCGAACCGGCCGTCGCGGCGCTGGATGATGCCGAACGCGGTGACGGGCCCGTGCTTGACGTCGAACTCCACGGACACGCCGTAGCCGCGCTTGCCGTGGTAGACGCCGAGGCCGCGCAGCAGCGGGCGGCGGGCGCTGATCGCCAGGTGCGCGGGCCCGTCGTGGCCCATCTCGACGTGGCCGCGGCGGAAGTCCAGGGCCTGCAGCTCGGTGAACGAGCCGCCCGCGCCGAGCCGGTCGGCGATCAGCATGGCGAGGGACGTGCGCAGCTCGTACTCCCCCGCCGCCGGGACGCCGCGGGCGGTGAGCAGCGAGGCGCCGAGGATCATCCCGGCGCCGAGCCGCTCGTGGACCTCGCCGTCCAGGCCGCGGTGGTAGTAGGCGAGGCTGTCCAGCTCGAAGTCCTCGGCGAGCCGGTCCAGGCCGACCGCGACGCGGGCCGCCCAGGCGAGGTCGTCGTCGTTGACGGAGCCGTCCAGCTCGAAGATCTTCTCCGCCTCGGCCTTCTTCGCGGCCGTCTCGGCGCCCGTGACCTGCTCCACCCGGACCCGCAGGTCGTCGAACTCCAGCACCTCGACGTGCCCGCCGAAGTTGGCGCTGACCAGCGTCAGGTCGGTGGACACGTCCAGCATGCCCGGGTAGAGGTGGCCCATCAGCCCGTGCCGGCCCCGGCGCAGCGCGGCCCGCACCCCGGCGGCGCGCACCCAGCGGCCGATCTTCGTCCAGGCCCGCTCGTCCTCCAGGTACCCCGAGACCGAGCGGAACGGGACGCCGCAGCGCGCGAACGCGTTCGCCATCTCCGGCAGCGGGCAGGCGCCGCAGTAGGCGAGCCACTGCCCGGTGTCGAAGGCGGCGTGGTCCATCGACTCGGTCGGCTGCAGGTTGATCAGCAGGACCGGCGCGTCCGCCCGCTGCGCGACCGGGACCAGCATCGTCGCGGTCATGTAGGTGGTGAGGAAGCCGACGATGATGTCGCAGCCGGCGGCGCGCAGCTTCTCGGCCGCTGCCGCGCCCTCCTGCGCGTCGGAGATGAACCCGACGTCGACCACCTCGGCGCCGAGCCCCCGCATCCGCTCCGAGACGCGCTCGGCGGACCGCTTGAGCTGCGGCAGCAGATCCGGGAACTGCGGCCAGTAGGCGCCGAGTCCGCCGGCGACCAGGCCGACCTTCACTGCCGGTGGTGCTGTATCCATTCCTCTCCTCCTGTCGGGCTAATGGGCTGTGAGCGTGTGGCGCCCGGCGGACGCCCCGTCCACGTAGACGAAGCTGCCGTCGGTGGACACGCCGCGTGCGGTGGGCTTGCCCGCGGCCCAGACCGTCCGTCCGTCCAGGGTGACCCTGCGGGTGGACGAGTCGACCGGGACGGCGAGCCGGCCGTGGGTGCCGCGCGGCGCGGTGACCTTCAGCTGGAAGCCGTGCCCGGTCCTGCGCCAGGACGCCACGATGTCACCGTGCGGGGTCGGGACGGTCCCCTGTGCCCAGGGCAGGCCGGACGGGTGCGGCCGCACGTCGAACCTGGTGTACCCGGCGCCGGTCGGGGTGACGCCGAGGACGCGGTTGGTCAGGGTCACCGTCGGCTGGCTCGCCCAGCCGTGCGCGAGGCTGGTGAACGAGCCGATGCCGGGCGTGCCGTCGGGGTTCGCCTTCTCCCAGAAGGTGTTCCCCGGGTCCCGCTTCAGCTGGTAGCCCCATCCGCGCCGGATCAGTTCGAGGCCGCTCGCGTCGTCCACGCCGAAGCGCGCGTCGGCCTCGACGCCCTGCGGCAGCGGCTCGTAGCGGGGGTCGATGGCCGCGCCGGTCGTGCCCTCCGGGACGGTCAGCGACCCGTACGGCCCCCAGTTGCGGGTCTTCAGGTAGGCCATCGCCCGCCGCGCCTGCGCCGGGGCGGCGATGCCCGCCGACACGGCGAAGGCGTTGGCGTCCTGCGGGTACACGTCCGGCTTCTCGGTGCTCTGCCGGTAGGCGCCGGCCTCCTCGTCCCACAGCTTGGCCTGGATCGCCTTGGCGAGGCCGCCGGCCTTGCTCTCGTAGGACGCGGCCAGATCGTCCTGGCCCTTGGCCCTCGCCATCTGCGCGACCTCCCGCAGGGCCTGGTAGAGGCCGGCGTTGAAGAAGGTGAGGTGCTCGCAGTTGTTGTAGCCGTAGGTGCCGCAGCCCCCGTCGTCGCCGTAGGCCGCGTAGCTGACCAGCCCGCTGTCGTCGATCTGCTTGGCGGCCCAGTCGGTGGCGCCGGTGACGGCCGTCCACCAGTCGCCGAGCGCCTTGGGATCGGCGGTGTAGAGCCAGTGCAAGTAGACGTCGTGGACGAACCAGACGTTGTAGTCACCCAGGACATGGCCGTTGCTCTCCGGGCAGATCTGGCCGTTGCCGGGGACGAACCCGTCCGCGACCTGCTGCTTGGCGAACGCGTCGAGCGTGTTGCGCAGCGTCGCGGTGTCGCCGGTCGACAGGTAGGCCACCGGGCCCTGGACGGCGAGGTCGCCGGTGAACGGGTCGCGGTCGCGCTTGCCGCCGTCCAGCATCACCGGGATGTTCGGATCGGCGACGGCGAGGGTGTTGTGCGACGTGTCCGGCTCGCCGGGCGTGTTCGGCCAGCAGACGGCCGCGGGGTCGGCGGCGATGTTGCCCTTGAGCCGCGTCGGCAGGTCGGTGTCGAGCTGGACGGTGTAGGCGCCCGCGTACCAGATCTTGTTCAGCTCCGGGTCGGCGGACCGGAACGACCCCCGGTAGGCGCGCAGGTCGCGCTGGTTCGGCGCCGCCGTGAAGCCGACGGTCATCGCGTCGAGGTCGACCCAGCCGGGGCCGTCCAGGAAGACCGTCGCGTACCGGAAACCGCCGCGCAGCTCGTCGTCCTTGACGGTGGCGGGGAGGCGGGCCTTGTCCAGCGGCAGCGCGTGGCTGTCGGAGTCCCAGGTGTAGGGCTGGCCGGGGTAGCCGTTGAAGACGTTGGCGGTGTCGCAGCCGGGCGCGTGCTCGGTCTCGCCGCCGTTCTGACCGGGCTTGAGCGCCATGTGCATGCGGGACTCGGAGAAGCACACATGCAGTCCGGGCCGGTTCTGGGACGCGCTCAGGACCCGCAGTGCGGCCTTGCCGGCGATGTCGCCGCCGAAGTCGAGCGTGATGATCGGGGACGTGGCGCGTCCGCCCGTGCTGGTCAGCCGCACGGCCTTCCCGTCCCTGCGCAGCAGCGCGTCGGGACGGCCGTCGATCGAGCCGCCGCGCGCGTCCGACAGCGTGACGGCGCGCGGCTTCACGGTGCGGCTCGCCGGGGCGAGGACCTGGTCGGCCGGCTGCGTCCCCGCCGGCTGCGCGGACGCGGCGGGGACCGAGCCGAGCAGGACGGCGGGCACGGCGATCGCCGCGGCGACGCTCTTGCGGATCATCGCGTCACCGTCCGCATCGTGTGCGCCGATCCCCTCGCGCCGTCCACGTAGACGTACCTGCCGTCGCTGGACACGCCGCGTGCGGTGGGCTTGCCGGCGGCCCAGACCGTCCGTCCGTCGAGGGTGACCCTGCGGGTGGACGAGTCGACCGGGACGGCGAGCCGGCCGTGGGTGCCATGCGGCGCGGTGACCTTCAGCTGGAAGCCGTGCCGGGTCCTGCGCCAGGACGCGGCGATGTCACCGTGCGGCGTCGGGACGCTCCCCTCGGCCCACTTCAGCTCGCCGGTGAACGGGACCACGGCCCAGGACGAGTACCCGGGAGCGGCCGGGCGCACGCCCAGCACCTTCGAGCTCAGGGTGACGGTGGGCTGCGCCGCCCAGCCGTGCGCGAGGCTGGAGAACTGCTTCAGGTTGGGCGTGCCGTCCGGCTGGATGTGCTCCCAGAACGTGGAGCCGGGGTCCTGCTTGAGCTGGTGGCCCCAGAACTTGCGGATCAGCTCCAGGCCGGACGAGTCGCCGGTCTCCAGGCGGGCGTCGGCCTCGAACCCGCTCGGCAGCGGCGCGTAGAACGGCGGGAGGCTCGCGTTCGGGGTGGACTGGGAGACCGTCAGCGACCCGATGTCCGTCCAGTTCTTGGCGCGGAGGTAGGCGAGGGCGCGCTCGGCGCGGTCGCCGCCGGCGATGCCGGTGAGGACGGCGGTGACGTTGCCGTCCTGCGGGTAGGCGCCGGGGATCTCGCGGGACAGCCGGTAGGCGCCGGTCTTCTCATCCCAGAGCTGGTCGTTGACGGCCTTCTTCACGGCGGCGGACCGGCCGCCGTAGGTCTTGGCGGCGGACGCGTCGCCGCGCGCCTTGGCCATCGCGGCCATCTGCTCCAGATTGCGGGCGTAGAGCGCGTTGACGTAGGTCTCATGGCCGCAGTCGGAGTAGCCGTAGTGGCCGCACGACCCGGAGTTCTTGAAGCCGATCAGGCCCTGGTCGTCCTCGGCGCGGACCGACTCCAGCCAGGCGGTCGCCCGGGTGAGCTGCGGCCACCACGTGTCGAGGTAGGCGCGGTCGCCGGTGTACCACCAGTGCTCGTACATGTTGGACACGAACCAGGTGACGTACTCGCCGTAGGTGCGCAGCTCGTCCTGGTTGTGCTGCCCGACGAGGCTCGCGGCGGGCATGTAGCCGTCCGGGAGTTGCTGGGCGGCGAGCGACGACAGCGAGTTGTCGACCGAGCCCATGTCGTAGGTGCTGACGTAGGTGACGGGCGCCTGGACGGCGAGGTCGCCCTGCCAGACGATCCGGTCGCGCTTGCCGCCGTCGTAGATGACGGACGTCTTCGGGTCGGCGTGCGGGACGGGGTCGTCGGCGTGGTCGCCCTCGCCCGGCTGGTACGGCCAGTTCTTGGCGGTGTCGGACGCGCCGGTGTTGATCTGGACGGTGTAGGCGCCCGCGTACCAGATCTTGTTGAGCAGGTTGTCGCTGGACAGGAAGTGGCCGCGGTAGCCGTCCAGGTCGCGCTGGTCGGGCGCGGCGGTGAAGTCGAGCGAGATCGCGTCGACGTCGACGCTGCCGGGGCCGTCCAGGAAGAGCGTCGCGTACCGGAATCCGCCGCGCAGCTCCTTGTCGCGAACGGTGCCGGGCAGCTTCACACCGTCCAGGGAGAGGGCGTGGCTGTCGGTGTCCTCGGTGTAGGGCTGGCCGGGGAAGCCGTTCCAGATGTTGGCGGTGTCGCAGCCGGGCGCGATCTTGCCCTGGCCGTCGTTGGCGTCCGGGGCCAGCGCCATGTACTGCACCGACTCGGAGAAGCAGGCGCGCAGCTTCGGCGACCCGGAGGCGCCCTTCACGCGGACGTTGAGATGCCCGGCGACCTCCTTGCCGAAGTCGACGATCAGCAGCGGGGAGCCCGCCAGGTCGGCGGCGCCGCCGAGCCGCACGGAGCCGCCGCCCTTCTTGAGCGCGCCGTCCGGAGAGCCGTCGATCCTCCCTTGCCGCGGGTCGGCCTTGAACACCTTGACGGGCTTGACGTCGCGGCTGGACGGGGCCAGGACGTAGGGCCGCCACTGGCCTGGGTGCGGGCTGTAGGAGGCGTCCTGCCAGGGGCCCTTCGGGTGCGGCGCGGCGACGGCGGGCAGCGCGAGCGCGGCGGTGCTGCCGATCGTGAGAGCGGCGGCGACGGCGGCCCGTGCCAGCGAACGGCGTGCCGTGGTGGTGGGGGGAACCATCATCATCACTCCAGGTCAGCGGGTGGCGGTCAGGGTGGAGGTGCCGGTCAGTCCGGGGACCTGGACGAGGCCGTCCCGGACCGTGACGCCTGGTTTCACGGCCGCGCCGTCGTGCCAGACGACCCTTCCGTCGACCCGGACCTCCGAGGCGCCCTGTGCCGGGACGCCGGCCGTGGCGGTGGTGCCGTCGGGCGCGGCGACGCGGAGCGTGAACGTCCTGCCGCGCTGCTTCCAGGCGGCGATGATGTCGCCGTGCGGTGTCGGCACGCGCCCCTCGGCCCAGCGGAGGCCGCTCGCCGGGTGCGGCAGGACGGTGAACGTCCCGAACCCGCCGGAGGTCGGCGTGACGCCGAGGACCTGGTTGGTGAGGAACGAGGTCGGCGCGGCGGCCCACCCGTGCGACAGGCTCGTGTAGGAGCCCAGTTGAGGCGCACCGGCCGGGCTGACGTTCTCCCAAAGCGTGCCGGGCTGCGCCTTGCCGAGCATCGGGTACCAGGTGCGGCGCAGCAGCGACATCGCGCCCGTCATGTCGTCCTGGGAGGAGTGCGCGAGCAGCGACTGGGCGGATACGAACGGGCTGATGTACTGCGGGACGACACCGCCCGGCTTGTCGACGGTGAGGTCGCCGTGCGGGTTGGCGAGCGCGCCGCCGAAGAACTTGAGGACCGACTCGGCCCGCTCTCCGGTGGCAACGCCCGCGACGACCGCCATGGCGTTGCCGTCCTGCGGGTGGCGGCCGTCGGACGCGCTGACCTTGTACGCGCCGGCGTCCGGGTCCCACAGGTGGTCGTTGACCGCCTTGGCGGTGCGGGCGGCGTGCTCGCGGTAGGTCTTGGCGAGGTCGGTGTCGCCCTTGGCCTCGGCCGCACCCGCCGCCTGCCCGAGCACCTTGACGTACAGCGACGAGACGTAGGTGCCGCCGGCGTCGTTGCCGTAGCCCCAGGTGCCGCCGGCGCCCTTCATGGTGAGGAGCCCGTCGTCCCCGGCGTTCGACTCCAGCCAGGCGACGTTCTTCTTCATCGCGTCGTACCACTTGTCGAAGAACGCCTGGTCGCCGGTGTAGAGGTAGTGGGTCCAGTAGTTGTTGACCCACCAGGCCGCGTACTCGCCCCAGCCCATGTTGTAGCCGAGCTTGTCGGTCAGGTAGAGGCCGGGGATCTGGCCGCTGGCCGCCTGCCCCTTGGCCATGAACCCGACCGCGTTGGCGGACGGCCCCGGCAGCCCCGTCGACAGGTACGAGACCGCGTCGGCGACGGCGTTGTCGCCGCCCCAGATCATGCGGTCGCGCTTGGCGCCGTCGCTGATGACGCTGTCGCCCTCGCCGACGATGGCGTCGTTGCGGACCGGTCCCTCCTGACCCGGGTAGGGGCGCCCGGTCGTCGGGTCGATCGTCGCCATCTGGACGGTGTAGGCGCCCGCGTACCAGAGCCGGTTCAGGGTGTCGTCGCTGGACAGGAACGCGCCCTTGTAGCCGTCCAGGTCGGGGTTGGCCGGGTCGGCGGTGAACTTCAGCCGCAGGTCGGACAGCTTCACCTCGCCGGGGCCGTCCAGGAAGACCATGAGGTAGCGGAACCCGCCCCGGATCACCGGGTCGGTCATGGCGGAACGTCCCGCCTCGGTGTCGAGGTAGTGGGTCTCGGTGGCGAGGCCCACGGGGTCCTGGCTGTAGTCGGACGCGGTGGTGAGGTACTGGTCGCTCTCGCTGAACGCCAGGCCGAGCTTGGGCGTGCCCTTGCGGACGTCGGCGGTCACCTGGATCTGGCCGCCGACCTCCTGCCCGAAGTCGTAGACGACGTAGGGGCGGCCGTACTCGTTGGACGTCAGCCTGGTGCCGCCGTGGCGGAACGCGCCGGACGGGTTCTCGACCGTCCCGCCGTAGGGCGCGGCAGGGGCGCGCCCGCCCTTGTAAAGCGTCCAGACGGCGTGGATGCGGGCGCCGGGCCCGGGCTCGCCGGTGTTGCGGAAGGTGACCGCGATCTCCTTGGCGGAGCCGACGAGCCGCGCCGGAACGTCCACGTCGTAGTGGACGAGACCCGCCTTGTCGCCGCTCCACACCCCGGCCTGCGCGGGGTCGGGCTTGCGTTCATGGACGACCTTGCCGTTCACCAGCACCTCGTAATGGGCGGTGGCGCTGCCCGCCTCCTCCACCCGGAGCGTGACCGGACGTCCGGGCGTGACGTGCATGCGGTAGCCGAAGCCCGCCCCCGCCTTGTCGCCCGTCTGGCGGGTCATGACGCCGTCCGCCTTGGCGGTGGTGGACGTCCCGGCGTCCAGGCCGTGCCCTTCCTTCTCGGACTTCTCGGACGCGGCGGTCACGTAGTCGCCGTTCAGCCCGTGCGACTCCGCCACCTTCGCCGGGCGGACCGTCCGGCCGGAGGGGGCGAGCACGTAGCGGCCGGCGTGGGACAGGGACGGCAGCCCCAGCGGATCTCGGGGCGCCGCGGAGGCGACACCGGACGGGACGGCTACCAGGGCGGCTGCGCCCAGGCTCAAGGACGTGATGACGGACACGTGGGAACGCGTGAACTTCTTCGCCGGAGACATCGTTATCCCTTCGGGTTCCTTTTGGTCGAGCGGGCCCAGTAAGGACGGCCGGCGGCCCGGGTGGGGACGGCGCCGCCGCGGTGATGTGAGCACCGCGGCCGCGCGGTCCGGGCCGCCGGCCGGCCTTCTCTTCGCTGCGTGGCCTCCTCAGCGCAGGAACGCGGCGGCGACGCCGGCGTCCACGGGGATGTGCAGTCCGGTGGTGTGGGTCAGGTCTCCACCGGTGAGGGCGAAGACGGCGGCGGCGACGTGCTCGGGCAGCACCTCGCGCTTGAGGAGCGTCCGCTGGGCGTAGAACTCGCCGAGCCTCTCCTCCTCCACGCCGTAGACGGCGGCGCGCTTGGCGCCCCAGCCGCCGGCGAAGATCCCCGAGCCGCGGACGACCCCGTCGGGGTTGATGCCGTTGACGCGGACGCCGTGCCCGCCGAGTTCGGCGGCCAGCAGCCGGACCTGGTGCGCCTGGTCGGCCTTGGTCGCGCCGTAGGCGATGTTGTTCGGCCCGGCGAAGACGCCGTTCTTGGACGAGACGTAGACGATGTCGCCGCCCATCCCCTGCTCGATCATCACGCGGGCGGTCTCCCGGGAGACCAGGAACGAGCCCCGCGCCATGACGTCGTGCTGGAGGTCCCAGTCGGCGGCGGTCGTGTCCAGCAGCGGCTTGGAGATGGACAGGCCGGCGTTGTTGACGACGAGGTCGACGCCTCCGAACGCCAGGACCGCGGCGCGGACGGCCGCGGCGATCTCCTCCTCAGAGGTGACGTCGGCGCCGGCCGCGATCGCGACGTCGGATTCGCGCGGCGCCTTCGCGCCGATCTCGGCGGCGACCTTCTCGGCCGCGGCGACGTCCATGTCGGCGACGACGACGCAGGCGCCCTCGGCGGCGAGGCGGCGGGCGGTGGCCGCGCCGATGCCCGAGCCGCCGCCGGTGACCAGCGCGACCCGGGTGGCGAGCGGCTTCGGCTCCGGCATCCGGCGGAGCTTGGCCTCCTCCAGCTCCCAGTACTCGATGCGGAACTTCTCCGCCTCGTCGATCGGCGCGTACGACGACAGCGCCTCGGCGCCGCGCATCACGTTGATCGCGTTGACGTAGAACTCGCCCGCGACCCGCGCGGTCTGCTTGTCGGCGCCGAAGGAGAACATGCCGACGCCGGGGACCAGCACGATCGCGGGGTCCGCGCCGCGCATGGCGGGCGACCCGGGGACGGCGTTCCGGTCGTAGTAGGCCGCGTACTCCTCGCGGTAGGCGGCGTGCAGCTCCTTCAGGCGGGCCTTGGCGTCGTCGAGCGGGGCGTCCGGCGGCAGGTCCAGGACCATCGGCGCGACCTTGGTGCGCAGGAAGTGGTCCGGGCAGGACGTGCCGAGCGCCGCGAGCCGCGGGTGCTCGGCGCGGGACACGAAGTCGAGCACGGCCTCGCCGTCGGTGAAGTGCCCGACCTGCGGCCGGTCGGTGGACGCCAGCCCCCGGACCAGCGGGAGCAGGGCGGCGGCGCGGGCGTGCCGCTCGTCCTGCGGCAGCGTGGCGTGGACGACCTCGCCGAACGGGTCGGCCTTGCCGTGCTCGGCGATGTAGGTCTCCGCGGTGCGGATGATGTCGAGCGAGTTGGCCTTGCACTCCTCGCTGGTCTCGCCCCAGGCGGTGATGCCGTGCCCGCCGAGGACCACGCCGATGGCCTGCGGGTTGGCGCGCTTGATCGCGGCGATGTCGAGGCCGAGCTGGAAGCCGGGGCGCCGCCACGGCACCCACGCCACCCGGTCGCCGAAGATCCGCCGGGTCAGCTCCGCGCCGTCCGCGGCCGTCGCGATCGCGATGCCGGAGTCGGGGTGCAGGTGGTCGACGTGCGCGGCCTCCACGAGGCCGTGCATGGCGGTGTCGATGGACGGCGCGGCGCCGCCCTTGCCGTGCAGGCAGTAGTCGAACGCGGCGACCATCTCGTCCTCGCGCTCGACGCCCGGGTAGACGTCCGCGAGGGCGCGCATGCGGTCCAAGCGCAGGACGGCCAGGCCCTTCTCGGTGAGGGTGCCGAGGTCGCCGCCGGAGCCCTTCACCCACATCAGCTCGACGTCGCGGGCCGTCACGGGGTCGGTGACCGTGCCCTTCGCGGACGCGTTGCCGCCCGCGTAGTTGGTGTTGCGCGGGTCCGAGCCGAGGGTGTTGGCCCGGTCGAGCAGCTGCTCCACCTCGGGTGGAGTGGCGGTCATCGGATATCTCCTCATCTGCGTGCGTGGAATCGGTACGTCCCGGAGACGGCCGCGAGGCGGACGGTGCCGTCCCCGGCGCCCAGGACGCGGACGCCGTCGGCCGAGCCGGCCGGCCGTCCGCTCTCGGTGACCCGCTCCGCCGCGGCGGCGGGCAGGTGGATCTCGGCGGTCGCGCCCACCGGGACGCCGACCTCCAGGTCGAACCCGGCGCCGGACCGCTTCCAGCGGACCGTCACCGGGCCGTGCGGGGTGGGCACCGCCGAGTTCACCGAGGTCAGGTCGCCGAGCGGCTTGGGCGCGACCGTGATCCGGTCGAACCCGGGCGCGGCGGGCTCGATCCCGGCGAGGTCCTCGGTGAACCACTCGCCGATGGCGCCGCCGAGGAACACGTGGTCGCGGGACCGGGCGTCCAGGTCCCAGCGCTCCCACAGCGTCGTCGCGCCGTTGTCGACCCAGTACCCCCAGCTGGGATAGGTGCGCTGGGTGGCGACCTTGTAGGCCAGCTCGCCGTGGCCGCGCGCGGTCAGCTCGGTCAGCAGGTACTTGGTGCCGAGCGCCCCGGTGTTGAGGTGATCGCCGCGCTCCTCGATGTCGCGGACGAGCCGGTCGGTGACCGCCTTCTGCGACTCCTCCGGCACCAGCCCGAGGGCCAGCGCGATCAGCGCCGACGCCTGCCGGTAGCCGGGGTCTGTGTCGGTGACGTAGGCGTCGCCGCGCAGGAACGCCCTGTTGAACGCGGTCTTCATCTTCGCGGCGGCCGCCCGGTAGCGGGCCGCGTCGGCGCCCTGGCCGAGGACCCCGGCGATGTCGGCCATGATCAGCGAGTTGGAGTAGGTGTAGGCGGTGCCGTGCAGCCGCTTGTCCTCGGGCGTGTTGCCGCCGTACCCGGGCGCCAGGTAGTCGTTCAGCTGGCTGGGGTAGAGGCCCTCGTCGTCGGCGCGGGTGAGCCAGCCGTCCAGGTAGCGGCGCATCGCCGCGTAGTTGTCGGACAGGACGTCGCGGTCGCCGTACCGCTCGTACATCTGCCACGGGATGACGGTGAAGGAGGCGTGCCACGGCGGCGACGGCCATCCGGCGCCGAGGCCCCAGCCGTCGTCGGGGACGATCGCGGGGACGAGCCCGTCCGGGCCCTGGCTGTCGCGGTGGTCGGTCATCCACTTGGTGAACGGCCGCCGCAGGTCGAACCGGCCCATCTCCATCTCGGCCATGAGCTGGGCGTCGCCGGTCCACCCGTTCTTCTCGTACATCGGGGTGTCGGTCGGGATGCCGTGCCAGTTGTTGACGACGGTCTGCCGGGTGATCTTCTCGATCGTGTTGAACAGGTCGTTGGAGCTGCGGAACGTCCCGTCGGAACGCAGGTCGGTGTGGACTTCGCGGCCGTCCAGGTCGGCGGCGGTGGGCGGCTCGCCTGGCCAGCCGGTCACCTCCACGTACTGGAAGCCCTTGTAGCTGTAGCGGGCCTCCCAGCTCTCCTCGCCGCGCCCGGACAGGATGTACTCGTCGGTCTGGAAGCGGCCGGTGACGTTCCCGTTCTCGGCCTGGACGGTGCCGTCGCCGTTGAGCCGCTCGCCGTACTTGAGGCTGATCTTCGTGCCCGCCGGGCCGCTCGGGCGGACGCGGGCCCAGCCGGCGATGTTGTGCGGCAGCTTGAAGACGTACGTCCCCTTCTTGGGGCTGGTGACGGCGACCGGGCGGAGGGTGCCCGTGACCCGGATCGGCTCGTGCTCCTCGGGGACGACGTTGTCCGTCGGCGCGGAGAGTTCCGCCGCCTGCGTCCAGGCGGAGGCGTCGAAGCCGGGACGGTCCCAGCCGGGCTTCTCCTCGCGGGCGTCGTAGGTCTCGCCGCCGTACAGGGAGTCGTAGCGGACCGGGCCCTCGGCGTAGCGCCACGACCCGTCGGACGCGATGGTCTGGGAGCTGCCGTCGCGGTAGGTGACGACGAGCTGGGCCATCAGCCGCGGCTCGGCGGTCCACGGCGCCTTGTGCCAGTTCCAGACGTTCTGCTGGGTCATCCCGTAGAAGCCGCGGCCGAGCCGCGCCCCGATCACGTTGCCGCCGCGCCGCAGCATCCGGGTGACGTCGTGGGTGGTGTACTCGACGCGCTTGTCGTAGCGGACGAAGCCCGGCTCCAGCACCTCGTCGCCGACGCGCCTGCCGTTCAGGCTCAGCTCGGCGTAGCCGCCCGCCGCCGCGTACAGCCGGGCCTTGGCGATCTTCTTGCCGGGGACGGTGAAGTCGCGGCGCAGGAGCGGCTCGGGACGGGTCGGCTTCTCAGGCGTCACCTCGCCCCACGGCGACCCGCCCCAGGCGGTCAGCACCTTCGCGTTGGCCCAGCCCGCGTCGTCGTAGTCCGCCGCCCGCCAGTCGCCGGACGGCTCCTCGTTCGCGGACCGCCAGGCCGCGCCGGTGTCGAACCGCCCCGGTTCCCGGCCGGGCAGTTCGAGCCTCCCGAGGAGCCCGGCCGGGCTGACCCTGCCGTTGGTGGCCTTGACGGCGATGACGTTGCGGCCCGTCCGGAGCTTCGACGCCACGTCGACGACGATGGGGCGCTTCCAGTTCTCCGCCGCCGGGTCGGGGTCGCGGGCGCCGGCCTCGGCGCCGTTCACCCACGCGGTGAAGCCGTCGTCGCCGGTCACGACCAGGCGGGCGCCCGCCGGTACGGAGGCGAGGTCGAACGCCCCCCGGAAGTAGCGCGAACCGGCGGGCGCCTCCGTGGCCGGGTCGCCTTCGGGATACCAGATCCAGCTGGTGCCGCCGAGGTCCGGCGTGGAGCCCGCGTCGCCTGGGGCGCCGATCCAGGAGCCGCGCCAGCCGTCCTCGGCGAGCGCGGTCTCGAACCATGTCCGCCTGCTCCAGTCCGTCCAGTCCCCTTCGGCGTCGGCGACCCTGACCCGCCAGGTGTAGCGGGTCGCGGGCTTGAGCGCCGGGCCGCCGTAGCGGACGTCGTAGGCGCGGGCCCCGGACACGGCGCCCGAGTCCCAGACCGCGTTGCCGCCGTCGGCGGTGGCGACCGAGATCCGGTAGGCGGTCTGCCGCTGGCCCCGCTCACGCGAGTTCAGCAGCCAGCCGAAGCGCGGCTTGGGGTCGGAGACGGCGATCGGGGTGGTGGCGTGCTCGGTCTCCAGCCCGGCGACGCCCAGCGCCGCCTTCTCCCGCGCGTGGGCGGGGACGGCGCAGGCGAGGACGAGCCCGGCGGTGACGGCGGCGGCGGTCCAGCGGCGTGGTGGGGTGGGGGGCATCCTCGGGTGCTCCTTGTCGACCTTGTCTAGCCGAGCTTGAAGTCGATGACGCGGATCGGGGACGGGGTCGTTCCGGTGGACTTCTGCTGGTACATCACGGACAGGACGCCGTCGGAGGCGACCCGGGAGTCGTCGACGAGGACCTCGCCGAAGGCGTTGAGCGTGCGGCCGTCGCCGTAGTGGGTGCCGTCGAAGAGCAGCTTCCAGTCGGTCCAGCCGCCGGCCTTGCTCGCGGCGGCGACCCGGCCGAACGGCATGATCACGTAGGCGTTGTCCGCCTTGTCGAACACGATCCGGGAGCGGCCGAACGCCTCGTTCGGCACCGGGATCTCGACCTTGTGCCATTTCCCGGCGGCGTCGCGGGTCAGGTGGAACGTGCGCGAGTACGCCTTGCGCTGGGCGGTGAAGTCGGTGACGCACTGGGTGAACCGGCCCGGCACATAACTGATGATCACGTGCGGGCGGCCCGCCGCGTCCACCGCCTGGCTCTCCTGGTTCATCAGCGCGTGGTTCGGGTCGAGCGGGTCGACGACCAGGCCCGGGTCGTCCAGCGCCACCTGGTCGGCGGTGCCAGTGGTGCCCACGACCTGGCCGGCGTCGTTGCGCCACGTGCGGCCGCGGTCGTCGGAGTACACGTAGCCGGTGTCGTGGTTGGACAGGCCGCCCGGATGGCACAGGACGCCGAAGTTCTGCTCGCGCCAGGTGAACGCGGCGTGCAGGCGGCCGTCCTTGCCGTAGGTGATGCCGTGCACGTACATGTTCCGGGCGCTGCTGGTCTGCCCGTTGCCGGCGTAGGTGCCGGCTGCGCTGGACCACTTGCCGAGCTTGGCCCAGCTGCCGCCGCCCGCCGCGTCGTACTCGGCGATCTCGTTGGTGCCGTTGCCGGAGCCGCCCGTCCGGTACACGAGCTGGAGCCTGCGCTCGGGCGTGACGGCGAACTGGGGATAGGTGATCCCGCCCAGGTCGGTGCCGTCGAGCGTGCGCTGGACCGGTCCGAAACGGGACGCGTCCCAGCGGCTCGGGGAGGGGTCGGACGCGAGCCCCGGCTCGGACCTGGTGTAGTACACCTGGTTGCCGTGGGTGTCCATCGCCACGTGCAGGCGGCCGTCCTGCGGCGACACGCCCATGGAGATCACGTTGTGCGAGTCGTCGGTGCTGAGCTTGTGCGGCAGCGTCACGCTCTTCCACGGGCCGTTCGGCAGATGCCGCCGCGCGATGACCGCGCTCCGGTCGGCGGTGTACCACCCGGCGTACTGGTAGCCCGCGTAGGTGAGGATGCCGCTCTGCTGGAACGAGCCGTTGTTGACCAGGCCGTCATAGGACACGAAGTACAGCGCCTTCGCGTCCAGCCGCGTGTCGCTCAGCCTGTGCACGGCCGGGCCCTCGGCCCGTTTCGCGGCGGGCGCGGCGGCGGCCTGGCCGGCACCCGCCAGTGCCGTGCCGAGCAAGGCGGCGGTGGCCAGGGCCACGGTCACGGTGTCGCTCCTGCGGAGCGTCCCGGCCATGGTCAGGCGCCCCAGCCCGCGGCCTGGCCGCCCTGGCGTTCCTCGACGACCCGCTCGTAGTAGCCGGACGCCCTGTAGGCGGCGACCGGGTCCGGGTCCAGGCCCATCTCCTCGCGCAGCTCGGCGAGCAGCGGGCGGACGTCGGTGTTGTAGGCGTCCATGAACACCCCGTTCGCGCCGAGGACGTCACCGGAGTCCTGCGCGGACCGCAGCGCGTCCACGTCCACGAGCAGCGCCTTCGCGGTCGCCTCCTGGACGTTCATCACCGAGCGGATCTGGCCCTGGATCTTGGGCTCGATGTTGTGGCACTGGTCGAGCATGAACGCCACGCCCGTCTCGGCGTCGTAGCCGCCGCCCCGCATCACCTCGTGCATGATCCGGAACAGCTGGAACGGGTCGGCCGCGCCCACCATCAGGTCGTCGTCGGCGTAGAAGCGGGAGTTGAAGTCGAACCCGCCGAGCTTCCCCTCGCGCAGCAGGAACGCCACGATGAACTCGATGTTGGTGCCGGGCGCGTGGTGCCCGGTGTCGACGACGACCTGCGCCTTCGGGCCGAGCTTCAGGCAGTGCGCGTAGGAGGTGCCCCAGTCCGGCACGTCGGTCATGTAGAACGCCGGCTCGAACAGCTTGTACTCCAGCAGGAACCGCTGGTCGGCGCCGAGCCGCTCGTAGACGGCCGCGAGGGCCTCGGCCATCCTGTCCTGGCGGGTGCGGATGTCGTCCTGCCCGGGATAGTTCGTCCCGTCGGAGAACCAGAGCTTCAGGTCGCGCGACCCCGTCAGGTCCATGATGTCGACCGCTTCGAGGAGGTGGTCGAGGGCCTTGCGGCGGACGGCGGCGTCGGGGTTGGTGACGCTGCCGAGCATGTAGTCGTCGTCCTGGAAGACGTTGGTGTTCACCGCCCCGATCCGCACCCCCCTCTCCTTGGCGTGCGCGGACAGCGCGGCGTAGTCGTCGACCTTGTCCCAAGGGATGTGCACGGCGACGCTCGGCGCGACGCCGGTGAACCGGTGCACCTGCGCGGCGTCGTCGATCTTCTCCTGCGGGGTGCGCGGCACGCCCCGCTGGGCGAAGACCTTGAACCGGGTCCCCGAGTTCCCGTACGCCCACGAGGGAGTCTCGATCTGCTGGCGGCGCAGGGCGTCCTTCACCGCGCTGGTGTCCGTCACGGTTACCTCTTTCCTCAATCCAGGTGGAAGACCTCGGTGAGCGGCCGCATCCCCTCGTCGGGACGGCCGTCGAGGTCCTCGAAGAACTGCGCCATCTCCGCCTGCCACCGGGCGTTGACCTCGGTGCGGTCCATGGCCTGCCGGGCGGCCTCGAAGTCGTCGGTCTCCAGGTAGCCGACGAGGAGGCCGTCCGGCCGCAGGAACAGCGAGTAGTTGTGCCAGCCGGAGTCGCGCAGAGCGCTGCGCATGTCGGGCCAGACCGCCTGGTGGCGCAGCTTGTACTCCTCCAGGCGGTCCTGCCTGACCTTCAGCAGGAAGCAGACGCGCTTCTTGCTTCCGGACACGTGACTAGAAGTGGTACTGGTCGATGTTCTTGGAGTCGAAGACCGTCGGCGGGCCGAGGATCACCTCGCCGTTGGCGCCGATCGAGCGCTCGCCGAGCTTGCCGGCCTTGAACTTCTCACCCTGCGCACCGGTGATCTGGCCGGACGACAGCGCCGCCGCCGCGTACGAGGCGAGGTAGCCGAGGTTCTTCGGGTCCCACAGCTCGAACTCCTTGACGGTCCCGTCCTTGACGAACTTGCGCATCTGGTCGGGGGTACCGAGACCGGTCAGCGCGACCTTGCCCTTGTACTTGGAGCCGGAGATGTAGCGGGCCGCGGCGGCGATGCCGACCGTGGTGGGCGAGATGATGCCCTTCAGGTTCGGGTACGCCTGCAGCAGGCCCTGCGTCTGCTGGAACGACTTCTGGTCGTCGTCGTCGCCGTAGGCCACCTTGACGAGCTTCAGGCCGGAGTGCTCCGGCTTCTTCAACTCGTCCTGCATGAACTTGATCCAGGTGTTCTGGTTGGTGGCGTTCGCGGTCGCCGACAGGATCGCGATCTCGCCCTTGCCGCCGATCTGCTCCGACAGCAGCTTGACCTCGCTGCGGCCGATCTCCTCGGAGCTGGCCTGGTTGATGAACACGTCCCGGCACTCGGGGTTGGTGTCGGAGTCGTAGGCGACGATCTTGATGTTCTTGGACATCGCCTGCTTCAGCGGCCCGCACACCGCGTTGGCGTCGTTGGCGGCGATGAGGATCGCGTCGTGCCGCTGCTGGATGAGGGTGTTGATGTAGGAGACCTGCGAGGACGCGGACGCGTCGGACGGGCCGACCTCCTTGGCCTCCCCCTCGAACTCCTTGGCCGCCGCGATGCCGGCGTTGTCGACGATCGTCTCGTAGGGGTTGTTGACCTGCTTCGGCAGGAACGCCAGCTTCAGGCCCTTCTTCAGCGGCGCGTTCGGGTTCGCGGTGGCGTTCCCGCCGCCCTTCGCGTCCCCATCGCCGGACGCGGAGTCCTTGGTGGTTCCGCCGCAGGCGGCAAGGCTGAGGGCCAGGGCGCTCGCCGTGGCGACGGCCGCCAGCCGGCGCGGGGCGCGCAGACGAATGGTCATCAGGGTGCCTTTCGGGATTCTTCTCGGGGTGGGATGACGCGGCGGGGGGTTC
>NZ_SMKY01000220.1 GCF_004349235.1 Actinomadura darangshiensis
GGGGAGGCGGCGAGGGTCGTGGGAAGAGCGCTCTCGGCGCAGATGTCGAGGAGGATCGCGAACTGGCGCGGGTCCTCGTCCGCCAGAAGTTCGTCGGCGTTCGACACGGTGAGGACGGGCCGGTCGAGGTCGCGCAGGCTGTCCAGGAACGCGTCCCAGTTGTGGCCGAAGTGGGCGGGGAACCCGAGAGCCCGCGCCGCCTCGCGGAAGAAGGCGGCGCGGGTCCGGCAGGTATGCCCGTCGATGACCGCGCCCGGCACCGGGTCGCTGGTCAGCGTCAGCCAGGGTGGCGGCGAGGTCATCCGGCGGGCCCCGTTCTAGGAGAGCTTGTAGAAGTCGGTGTAGTGGTTCGGGGAGAAGTAGACCGTGCCGCTGCTGCTGTGGACGATCCGGTAGGCGTCCCGGGAGGCGCCCTTCGCGCGCGAGTACACGTCGTACTCGTGGTAGGTGGCGCTGGCGGGGAGCTGCCCGTCGTAGTTGTGGTAGACGCCGCCGGTGTAGTTGTACTTGCCGTCAGGCCAGGAGTACCAGCCCGATGAGGACGGCCATCCCTTCCCCGCCCATACCGAGGCGGCGTCGCTGCCATCGGAGCAGCGTGAGACCGTGCAGGAGTCGTAGACGGTTGCGCTTGCGGGGACGTTGGCGGTGACGCCCATCGCGCAGGTCGCGGCGGCCAGGGTGACGGTCGCCCGCTTCGTCCAGGATGGTTGGGAGCGCTTGCTGAGCACAGGGCCTCCTGTGAACGAGAACCTCCGAGGGAGATCATCCCTCTTCCGTGACTGTAGCGTTTCACGCGAAAAGCAGGCTCTCCCGTCGGAAGAGCCTGCTTTGCGGCGGGTCAGTAGTTCGGGTTGTTGGTCTGGGGGATCTCGATGCTGATCGGGTAGTTCGCCCCGGACAGGATGAGCAGCACGCCCTGGCGGATGATCTCGTCGAAGACCCAGTAGACGTCCCGCAGCCCCTTGGGCGCCTTGGTGATGTCGAGGAGGCCCTCGCGGACGGCGACGAACGGCGGCCAGAGGTTCTCGAAGACCGGGTCCCACACCGGCTCCTCGGGGATCTTCAGCCAGGCGGCGATCTCGGCACCGAGCACGTACCGGGTGAGCGCGCCGAGGATGTGCTTGGTGAGGATGCCGCCGTCGACGAAGGCGGCGAGGTTGAGCAGCATGTCGGCGAGCTTGATGCCCTCGGGGGTGGGCGCCAGGATCGGGTCCAGCACCTGCGCGGCCTGGGCGTCGGCCTCGTCCCACGAGTTCGGGATGTACTCGTCCAGGATGCCGAGCATGTGCGCGGTCAGCTGCCAGGAGTGCAGGAAGGCGGCGGACTCGTCGGCGGGGATCTTGATCCCCCACTTCGCCAGCTCCTTCATGACGGTCGTGGGCAGGCTGTGCCAGGTGACCATCATGTCGGCCTGGCTGATCGGGATCTTCTCGTCGGCGACCTTGGTCCAGTACGCCGACTTCGGCAGCAGGTGCCGGACGCCGGCGTGCGCCAGCCGCGTCTTGACGCAGGTCACGATCATCTCGCCGTCGGGCGCGAACGCCTTCTCGGTGCCGATGTCGTAGCCGAGCTTGGCGGTCTTGGTGATGCGGTCCCGCATGTCCGCACCGCCCTTGGAGTAGTAGACCGCGCGGGCCTCGTGCGGGATGGCCGTGCTCATCATCCCGCTGGCGAAGCCGTAGGTGACGCCGAGGTAGAGTCCGCGCTTCTGGTTGAACTCGAAGGCCTTGGCGAGCTTGCCCTGGTCCGCCCAGGACGGCAGCGCGCGGGCGTCCTCGATGAAGGCGCGCAGCTCGGCGGGCAGCCCGGCGGGCAGCGCCTGGCCGTTCTTGGTCCAGGTCTTCAGCAGCTTGTTGATCTCGGTGACGTCGGCGCCGTCGAGCAGGGAGGCGACGAGCGGGTCGGCCGCCTCGTCCCACACCCACTTCGGGTCGGCGCCCTTGCCCGCGCCCACGACCGAGCCCTTGGGGGACCACGTCCACAGTGAGTTCGCCCTCGCGGGCGTCGCGACGGTCAGCGCACCGAGTGCGCCCAACGTCCCGCCCGCCATGAGCACGTTCCGCCTGCTGGGTTTCTCCATGCCTTCGCTCCTCCTCGGGGCCGAGAGCGCTTCCTGATACGATGAAACAAGGTTCGCATCCGCGTATCAGTACCAGCGGCACTCATGACAGCACACCGTGAGGGCCATCACAAGACCCAACGTGACGAACGTTCGCGATTGGGACAGAATCATCGTCCGGGAGGCGATCGTGGAACCCGTGCTGTCCTTCATCGCGGCGGCCCCGGAGCGGGAGTCGCTGCTCGAACGCGCCTACGTCGACGCCGTCGAGCACGCCGGCGACCCGGACGAGTCCATCTCGCGCATCCTCGACGCGGCCTACGAGCAGTTCTCCCGGATGGGCATCCAGCGGTCCACCATGGAGGACGTAGCCCGGCGGGCCGGGGTCTCGCGGATCACCGTCTACCGGCGGTTCGCCACCAAGGACGCGCTCGTCGAGCAGGTGGTGCGCCGGGAGTTCCGCCGGTACTTCGACCGGTTCCTGGCCGACATCCGGCGGGCCGAGACGGCCGCCGACCGGGTGGTGCTGGGCTTCGTGAGCTCGCTGCGCGCGATCCGCGGCAACCCGCTGATCGGCGGCCTGATGGCCACCGAGCCGGACACGGTCGTGCCCTCGATGATCAACGACGGCGGGCGGACCGTGGCCGTCGTGCGGCGGTTCGTCGCGGGGCAGCTCCGCCGGGAGCAGCACGCCGGCACTGTCTCCGGCGACCTGGACGTCGACTTCGTGGCCGAGATGATGGTCCGGATCTCCGCGTCCTTCCTTGCGATCCCCAGCCACCTCGTCGACCTCGACGACGACGACCAACTGGCCGCGATCGCCCGGCGCTTCCTCGTCCCCATGCTGGAACCCCGCAACCCCTGACCGCGGGCGGGAGCCGGCCGGCCTACCTCGCGCCGAGCCGTGTTCGGGCTTGGTCTTTCAGCAGGACGGCGAAGCCGTCGAGGTGGCGTGCGAGGCCGTACTCGAACAGTCCGTCCAGGTCCGATGTCGTTTCCTCTTGGATCGTCGCCAGCAGTGGGTACCGTCCGCTGTGGAGGAGATCGCCGGCGCGCTTCCGCTGTTCCAGCCGCCAAAGGGCGAGCGGTACTCCGGTCTCCTGTTCCGCTTCGGCTTCGTCCGCCATGGACAGGGCGACGGTGATGACCAGCCGGTGCAGCGTGAGCGCTTCTTGGAACCGTGTCGCCATGGGAAGCCCGAGCCCGTCGAGTGCGCGCAGGATCCACTCGGTGTGCGTCAGCATGGTGGGCACGAGCAGCGGACGAGTGAACGAGACGGCCCTAGGCAGCCAGAGGTGCCGCCGGCACAGCTCCCATTCCTGGCGGGAGATCAGTTCGAGCTTGGCCCGCCACCCCTCCGGTCCGGCGGCGGGGAGCTCTGACTCGCGGAAGGTCTCGTCGGCCATCTGCTCCACGAGGTCGTCCTTGTTCGCCACGTGCCGGTAGAGCGACATCGGGCCGACGCCGAGTTCGGCCGCCAGCCGCCGCATGGTCAGCGCGTCGAGCCCCTCGGTGTCGGCGATCGCGATGGCGGTGCTGAGAACGTGCTTGCGGTCGAGTACCCGCTTGGCGGGCCCGGCCGGCGGCGGGTTCGCCGGCGAACCCGCGCCGCCCGGCGGTTTCCGGTCCGGCTGCGCCTTGACCACCGAGCCGGAACCGACCTTCGCCTCGATCAGCCCTTCCTCGCGGAGGGTCGCGATCACCTTGGTCGCGGTCGCGATCGCGACACCCCACCGCTGGGCGATCTGCCGGACGGAGGGCACCCGGTCGCCGGGCCGCAGATCGCCGGTCAGGATCCGGGCCCCGATCTCGGTCACGATCCGCCGGTAGGGCGGATCCGGTCGCTGTGATGACGACGACACAGGGCTCTCCGATCCATCGGCGACGTCGCTGCCGACCGACAGTGTACTAGTTCAATAATCGCAATACCAGTACACTTCGTTTCGCGGATAAAACGCACCCATGCTGCGTGTCTGTACGGCGTCGATACCTTGTACGCATGACATCAAATACGTCGTACGCAACCGTACGGCAAGCGGATGCCACGGACGAGCAGGTCGTGGTGGACGTCCTCACGGAGGCGTTCACCAACGACCCCCTCGTCTGCTGGCTCTTCCCGGACGCGGACGAGCGAGGCCGCCTCCAGGCGCACTTCTACCGTCCCCTGATCAACCACCCTGACGGCGAGGCGTACCTGGCCGGCCAGGACGAGGGCGCCTCGGTCTGGCTGACGCCGGCCGCAGGCCGGACGGCCGATGAGGAGCAGGGGGAGCGGGGCTCGGTCTTCGGTGAGAGCGGCGCGCGGTTGCGGGCGCTGGGGCAGGCACTGGCCGAGCGGCACCCCGATAGCGAGCCGCACCTCTATCTCCCATGCATGGGGGTGGTGAGCGGAAGGCAGGGCGCCGGACTCGGCTCGGCGCTGCTGCGGCACCGGCTGGAGCGGGCCGACCGTGACGGGCTCGCCGCGTATCTGGAGGCGAGTTCTCCCCGGAGCCGCGCCCTCTACCAGCGGCATGGGTTCGAGGACCTGGGCGAACCGGTCCAGGTGGAGGACAGCCCGCTTCTGTGGCCGATGTGGCGGCGGCCGGCAATCCACGGCAGCAAGGGAGAACAGCGATGACGACGAAGCAGCCGACCCTGGTGTTCATCCACGGCACCAACGCCCCCTCGTTCATGTGGTCGGGTCTGATCGGCGAACTCGCCCTGCGCGGGCACCGAGGGGTGGCCGTCGACCTTCCGGGCCACGGGAACGAAGCGGTCGTTCCGCGTGCGTACCAGGCCCCGCAGGACCTGGAGGCGCTGGCGACCGAGCCGTCGCCGCTCGCCGGGTTCACCATCGACGACTACGTCGAGCGCGTCGTGGACGTGGTGCGCCGCGCATACCGCCACGGGCCGGTGATCCTCGCCGGCGCCAGCCAGGGCGGCGTCACCGTCAGCAGGGTCGGCAACGCCGTCCCCGACCTGCTCGACCGGGTCGTCTACGTCGCGGCCTACTGCTGCGTGGACCTGCCGACCCTGACCGCGTACCTCACCACGCCCGAGAACGAGGACAGCCTGCTCCCCCAGGTGACCCAGGCGCTGGTCGCCGATCCGGCGACCCTGGGAGTGACCCGCATCAATTGGCGCACGGCCGACCCGGCGGTGATCCGCGGCATCAAGGAATGCCTCGCCGGCGACTTCACCGACGAGGCGGTGAGCCGGCTGCTCCATTGGCTTGAGCCGGACGAGACCGCCGCCATCCCCCTGTCCGAGGCCCGCGGCGAGGCGGAGACCTGGGGCCGGATCCCGCGCACCTATGTGCGATTCACCCGCGACCGGCTGATTCCGCTCGCGCTGCAGGACCGGTTCATCGCCGAGGCCGACCGCCTCACCCCGGACAACCCGACCGACGTGCGAAGCGTCGCGGCACCCCACGTGGGGCCGTTCGACCGGTCGGAACTGGTGGAGATCTTCTCCGATCTAGCGGCTCCGTGACTCTCGTGAAAGGAGACTCGATGTCCACGACCTTGGACGCTCCGCCGGCTCGGGCCGTCCGTCCGTCCGGCAGTGACTTCGCCCCGTTGGCGCGGCGCGTCCGCGACAGCGGGCTACTGGACCGGCGCCGCGGCTACTACGCGCGGGCGATCGGCCTGAACCTGGCCGCCACCGCCGCGCTGTGGGCGGCGGTGGCCTGGGCAGGGGACGGCTGGTGGACGGTCCTGCTCGGCATCCCGCTGGCGGTGGCAGCTGCCCGGACGGCCTTCCTGGGCCATGACTCGGGGCACCGGCAGATCGCGCGGAGCGCCCGCGCGAACCGGTGGCTGGGGCTGCTGCTCGGCAACCTGCTGCTGGGGATGGGGAGCGGCTGGTGGAACGACAAGCACAACCGGCATCACGCGAACCCGAACCATGTCGGCAAGGACCCCGACGTGGGGGAGGGTGTGCTCGCGTGGACGGAGGAGCAGGCGGCAGGCAAGCGGGGTGCGCTGCGGTGGGTGGCGCGGCATCAGGCGGCGTTGTTCTTTCCGCTGCTGACGCTGGAGGGCGTGAATCTGAAGATCGGCAGTGTGCTGTTCCTGCGGGGGCGGTCGCGTCGTGACCAGGTGGTGGAGGGTGGTCTGCTGCTCGTTCACGCGGTCGGGTATTTGGTGCTGGTGTTCTCGCTGCTTCCGGTGGGTCAGGCGCTGGCGCTGATGGCGTTGCAGCATGCGCTGTTCGGGGTGCATCTGGGTGCGGTGTTCGCGCCCAACCACAAGGGGATGGCGATGCCCGAGCCGGGCGAGCGGTGGGGTCATCTGCGTCGGCAGGTGCTGACGTCGCGGAACGTGCGCGGCGGTGTGGTGACCGACTGGCTGATGGGCGGCCTGAACTACCAGATCGAGCACCACCTGTTCCCAGGGATCCCGCGGTGCAACCTGCGGAGCGTCCGGCCGCTGGTGCGCGAGCACTGCGCGGCTGTCGGAATGACCTACACGGAGACGGGCCTGCTGACGTCCTACCGGGACGCACTGCGGCACATGCGTGAGGTGGCGGAACAAGGCACCACAGAGAGGGGCATGACATGAAGGTCCGGAACCGGCGCCTGCCACTGGCGCTGCTCGCACTGACCGGAATGGTGGGCGCCGTGACGTCGTGCGCCGATGACGAACCCGCGGCGCTCCGCGCGGTGGAACAGACCGGGGTGGCGGACAAGGCTCCCAATGATGTCGTCCGAACCGAGTACGGACCGGTGCGCGGCAAGGCGGACGGGAACGTCCGCGTCTTCCAGGGCATCCCCTACGCCGCGCCGCCGGTGGGCGGCCTGCGCTGGACGCCTCCCCGGCCGCCGTCGCCGTGGCAGACCGTGCGGGACGCGACGAAGCCTGGCCCGGCGTGCCCGCAGAACCCTGGCGAGATCCCCAGCGGAAGCAAGAACGAGGACTGCCTCAACCTCAACGTGACCGTGCCTGCCGGTGCCCCGTCCAAGCCCAGGCCGGTGGTCGTGTGGGTGCCCGGCGGCGGCTACTACATGGGTGCGGGAAGCAACTACGGCGCCCAGCGGATGGCGGCCAAGGGCGACGTCGTCGTCGTGTCCGTCAACTACCGGCTCGGCGTGTTCGGCTTCTTCGGCCACCCCGGGCTGGAGGGCTCCGGAACGTACGGCCTGAAGGACCAGCAGGCCGCCCTGTCCTGGGTCCAGCGCAACATCGCCGGATTCGGCGGGGACCCCCGCAACGTCACGTTCGCCGGCCAGTCCGCCGGTGCGATCAGCGGCTGCGCGCACCTCACGTCGCCGAGCGCGAAGGGGCTGTTCGGCAAGGCCGTCCTGGAGAGCGGGGCCTGCTCCCACGGCTGGCTCGAGAACTTCGACTACCGCAAGCAGCCGGCCGGGGACATCCTCCAGCCGCTCGCGGCCGTCCAGGCGCATGGCCGGGAGACCGCCGCCGGCCTCGGCTGCACCGGCGACGACCAGGCGGTCATCGCCTGCCTGCGCGGGCTGCCCGTGGACAAGCTGCTGCCGGTACTGGGGAAGTACATCTATCCGGCATACGGCACCGATGTGCTGCCGCAGCGGCCTTCCGACGCGCTGCGCGCCGGGCGCTACCACCACATGCCGGTGCTGTCGGGGAACACCCGCGACGAGGCCACCCAGAGCACGGCGATCTACGACGACGCGGGCGGCGGCCAGCGCAAGCCCATGACCGAGCAGACCTTCAATGCGGTGATGGCCGAGACGTTCGGCAAGGACGAGGCGGCGGTCCGGGCCGAGTACCCGCGCTCGTCCTACGACTCGGCCGCGCTGGCCTGGTCGGCGATCGCCACCGACCGCAAGTGGGCGTACACGCAGTACGCCATGTCCCGGACGCTCTCCCGGCAGGTGCCGGTGTACCAGTTCGAGTTCGCCGACCCGAACCCGCCCGCGCTGTCGCCCGCGCCGCCGAAGATGCCGATGGGCGCCCAGCACGCCTCCGAGCTGTGGTACCTGTTCGACCTCGGCGGCATGCCGCCCAAGCTCGACGCCGAGCAGCAGCGGCTCGCCGACCAGATGATCGGCTACTGGACGGGCTTCGCGGCGTCGGGCGACCCGGCGAGGGACGGCGGCCCCGCGTGGCCGAGGTTCACGACGGCCGGCGGACGCACCCCGCACGTCCAGTCCCTCGCTCCGGGCGACGGCGGCATCCGCCCGGTCGACCTGGCCGCCGAGCACCACCTCGCCTTCTGGGCGAAGATGGCGAAGCCCGGCCGTCCCTAGGCCGGACTACGAGCGGCGGAGGCCGCGGAGGGCGTTGCCTTCCGTCGACAGGTAGCCGCGCCGGTAGTCGAAGCGGGGGGCGTCGGTGAACATGAGGTACCAGTACTTCATCTGCTCGGACCACCAGTAGCCCGAGGTGAGGTCGCCGTGCTTCACGGGCGAGACGGTGACGTCGTCGATGACCGTCCAGCCGTTGGGGACGCGGGAGTGCTTCTTCTGCCGCACGTAGTAGTCGTAGGCCAGTTCCCGGTAGCGCTCTCCCGCAGGACGGTTCGGCCCCGCGGTGAGCCACAGGTTGAAGCAGGAGTCGACGTACTCCGGCCGGAGCTGGTTGCCCTTCGCGGTCGCGGTCCCGGACGAGGGGTCATAGCCCTCGGGCAGCACCGGGAACCGGTCGAGCACGGAGGCCCACGAGGCGAGATAGGAGTCGCCGAGCCGCCGGTGGCCGCTCTGGCCGAGCAGTCCCGCGTAGAACGAGCCGAGTTCGGACTGCTCGGTCGAGACCGTCCCGCCGTCGTCCTTGTCGACCTGGGCGAACCACAGGTGGCCGTCGATGGTGGTGGACTCGTGCTTGAGAATGGCCCGGGTCAACGTCCTGTAAAGGTCGCGGAACTCGCGGTCGCCGAACAGGTCCCACGCATCCCAGACGTATTCGTAGAACGAGTCGACCGGCGGATGGATCGTCGCGGTGCCGTTGACCCACTCGCCGGTCTCGACATTGATCTCCGTGCCGAGAAGGCCGAGTTCGGAACGCCGGTCGAGCACCGCTTTCATCGCTTTCCTGGCCGCCCGGTGGTACCGCGGGTCGCCGGTCAGCCGGGACAGCGTGCCGAACTCGGCGATGATGGTGCCGACCTCCGCCAGCGGGTTGGTGACCCCGCTGATCTCGCCCGTGCTCGGGTTGACGCGGCGGTACGGGATACCCGTCGGCGACCGGTCGAAGCAGGGCATCAGGATGTCGGCGATCCGCCGGGCGTGCCGGAGCAGTGCCCGGTCGCCCGTGGCGAGGTAACCGGAGAGCAGGCCGCCCACCATCCGGATGTTGGTCTCGAAAACCTGGACATCGGCGTTGACCGCACCGAAGTCGAGGTTCTTCTTCACCCAATCGACGCCCTCGGCCAGTTCCCTGTCGAGCCCCATCAGATAGAGCGTGTCGAGGGCCTCGACAATGGTGAGCCCCACGGGATGGGCGTCGTCGAAGAACTCGCCATGCCCGCCGCTCACCGGAAGCAGATGGTCGTGTCCCCAGGCGAGCCTTTTATAGGCGTTCCAGGTGTGCAGCATTTCGCGGCGCACGTCCTGCGCGACGGGACGCCAGTCCCGCCGGCCCGCCTGGCCGGGGGCCGCATGCGCCACACCTGGTGGCAGAGCGCCGGCGGCCACGAGACCCGCCGAGATCGCAAGGACTCTTCTGCGCGCGATGGGGGAGCGAGATCGCACTTCTCACCGTCCGGGACGACGACGCTGTTGATCAAGTAACTCGTACCACCGCCCGGGACCCGTGACCACCAACGTGACCACAAACGGCCTACGTGGGCGGGCAGGCGCGAAGGGCTACGGCGTTGTGGGTGAAGCGTTGGCGGTAGGTGGTGGCGGAGAGGCCGTAGTGGGCCTTGAAGCGGCGGGCGAAGTAGTTCTGGTCCGCCCAGCCGACGGCCTGGCCGATCTGGGTGACGGACTGGTCGGTGTGCAGCAGCAGCGAGGCTGCGGTCTCGACGCGGTGCTGGGCCAGGTAGGCCATCGGCGGGAGGCCGGTCGTGGTCTTGAAGATCCGCACCAGGTAGCGGGCGGACAGGTGCAGTTCGGCGGCGAGTTCGGTGAGCGTCCAGCGGTGGGCCAGGCGCGCCTCCAGGAGCCGCATCGCCTGCACGACCGCCGGGTGGGACGGCCCTGAGCCGGGGGCGCGCTGTTCGGCGACGGCGCGGGCCAGGTGGCTGAGGAACAGGGTGAGCCGTCCGATGATGTCGCCGCGGTGCTGGTCGATGCTCTGGTGGCTGAGCCGGTCCAGTGCGTCCAGGTGAACGACAGATGCTTTGAGCGATTGTGCATCGAGGTGGGCGGTGAGCATGCCGCGGCGCTGCATGGAGTTGGGCGCGGTCCACAGGAGGTAGCCGAGCAGGGGGTCCTCGCGCGTCCAGGCGAGTTCGCGGTGCAGGAGCTCGGTGCTGAAGCAGCAGTTGTACAGGTCGAGGCTCTGGCAGTCCTCGTAGCCGTGCCAGACGCCTGGCCGCAGCAGGATGACCTCCCCGACCTGGAGGTCTCTGCGCCCGTCGAGGGACCGGTGCGTCCCCTGGCCGCCGGTGACCACGGCGATCTCCATGAAGCTGTGCGTGTGGACCTCGGCGCGGTCCTCGTGGATGTAGTGGCCCGCGTAGGCCAGGGAGCCGTCGGTGAAGTACAGCAGCCCCTTGGCCGTCCCGACCGGTGGTTCCTCCATGGCGGGCACCCTAACCCGGTTCGCTCTCGTCGAGATGAGGTGAACATCGTGCTACCGCAGGGCCATTGCGGGCTATCGGCCTCCATGGCGGCGGGCGCACGATCCCTCCTTAGCCGGTGACGTTCGCCGTGCACGTGAGCGCATGGTGTTGGGAGGTGCTGATGTCCGTACAGCGGGCGCGGACGCCCTGGTGGTTCGTGCTTCCCGCCCTCGCCCTGTACGCGTTCGTGGTGCTGGTGCCGAGCGTCAAGGGGGCGGGGCTCGCGTTCACCGACTGGGACGGGCTGAGCCCGGCCAAGCATTTCGTGGGCCTCGGCAACTTCCGGCAGATGTGGTCGGATCCGGCGGCGCGCGGTGCGCTCCGCCAGACGCTGATCATCGCGGTGGCGATCACCGTGGTCCAGAACGCGCTGGGGCTGGCGCTGGCGATGGGCGTGCACAGCCTGGTGAAGAGCCGGTTCGTGCTGCGGGTACTGCTGTTCGCGCCGGCGGTGATGACGCCGGTCGTCACCGCGGCGCTGTGGAAGTACATGCTGGCGCCCGACGGCGCGGTCAACAGCCTGCTGGACGGTGTCGGCCTCGGTTCCTGGCAGCAGAACTGGCTCGGCCAAGGGAATCTGGCCCTGGGCAGCGTCATCGGCGTCATCGTCTGGCAGTTCGCCGGCTATTCGATGGTCATCTTCCTGGCCGGGCTGCAGAGCATCCCCGCCGAGATCCTGGAGGCCGCGGCGGTCGACGGAGCGAGCGCCTGGCAGCGGTTCCGCGGCATCGTGCTGCCGCTGCTCGCGCCCGCGACGACCATCAACCTGATGCTGTCGATCATCGGCGGGCTGAAGCTGTTCGACCAGGTGTGGGTGATGACCGCCGGCGGGCCGGGCAGCTCGACCGAGACCCTGTCGACGCTCCTCTACAAGAACGCCTTCCAGTTCAACGAGTACGGCTACAGCGTCGCGATCGCCATCGTCCTGACGGTCTTCGTCGCGGTCATCTCCAGCGGCCAGTACGGGCTGCTGCGGCGGCAGGAGAAGGCGGCGGCCCGGTGAACCGCTATACGGCGCGCACCCTCCTGCGCGAGATCCTGATGGTCGCGGTCACCGCCGTCCTGGCGTTCCCGCTGTACGTGCTGGTCAACCTGTCGCTGCGGGACCCGCGCGACGGCTCCTCGGTGATCATGCCGACGACGTCCCCGACGCTGCGGAACTACGCCGACGCGTGGCGGGACGCCGGACTGGCCGGCGCCATCGTCAACAGCGTCGTCGTCACCGCGCTGAGCGTCGCATTGATCGTGGTGCTGGCGGCCATGGCCGCCTACCCGCTCGCCCGGGTGACTGCCCGCTGGTCGCGATGGCTGTTCCTGCTGGTCATGCTCGGGCTGCTGCTGCCGTTCCAGCTGGCGCTGCTGCCGCTGTACCAGACCATTCGCGACCTGCACCTGCTGGGCACGCTGTGGTCGCTGGTGCTGTTCTACAGCGGCCTCCAGATCCCGTTCGCGACCTTCCTCTACGTGGGGTTCCTGCGGGCGATCCCGCGCGACTACGAGGAGGCCGCGCTCATCGACGGCGCCCACCCGGTCCAGGTCTTCTGGCGCGTCCTGTTCCCGCTGCTCCGCCCCGTCACCGGGACGGTGATCATCCTGAACGCCATCTTCGTCTGGAACGACTTCCTGACCCCCTTCCTCTACCTCAGCGGCAGTGACCAGCAGACCATCCCCGTCGCCGTCTTCGGCTTCCTCGGGCAGTACGTCTCGCAATGGAACCTGGTCTTCGCCGGGCTGGTCCTGGCGATGCTCCCGATCCTGGCCGTCTACTTCCTCATGCAGCGGCACATCATCAAGGGCTTCGCCGGAGGACTCAAAGGATGACCGTGGTGACCGATTCCGCGTTGACCCCTTACGGGCTGACCTGCGAGATGCTCGACGAGCCGCTCGGCCTGGACGAGCCGTCCCCCCGGCTGTCCTGGAAGCTGCGTTCGGCGCGGCGCGGCGACGTCCAGAGCGCCTACCGGCTCACCGTCGCGCTCACCGAAGCCGATCTGGGATCCGGACGCCTCATCTGGGACACCGGTCGCGTCACCGGTCCCGGCACGCTGCTGGTGCCCTACGACGGTCCGCCGTTGCAGTCGTCGACCCGCTACCACTGGCGCGTCACCGTCTGGGACGCGCGCGGCGAGGAGACCGCCCCCGCCGGCTCGTGGTTCGAGACGGGACTGCTGCACCCGGACGAGTGGCAGGCGGTGTGGATCGCCCGTGACCGGGACGCGGCGCCGCCCCAGGATCCGCCGGCGGCGCAAGACCGCTCGGAGAGGACCCGGCACCTGACGTACTGCCCGCACCTGCGGCGCGCCTTCACCATCGGCAAGCCCCTGGTGAGAGCACGCGCGTACGTCAGCGCGCGGGGCCTGTACGAGCTGCGCCTGAACGGCCGCCGCGTCGGCGACGCGGAGCTCGCCCCCGGCTGGACCGAGTACCGCCATCGCGTGCCGTACCAGACCTACGACGTCGGCGACCTGCTGCACGAGGGCGAGAACGCGATCGGCGCGATCCTGGCCGACGGCTGGTGGAGCGGCTTCGTCGGCTTCGACTCGCGGCGGCAGGCCCAGCACTACGGCGACGCACCGCAGCTGATCGTCCGGCTTCTCCTGGACTTCGCCGACGGCTCGCGCCGCTGGGTGGCCTCGGACGGCGAGTGGCGCGAGCACGCCGGTCCCATCAGGTACTCCGACATGCTCATGGGCGAGTACGTCGACGCGCGCCGCGACCTGCCCGGCTGGGACGAGCCCGGCTACGACGACCACGACTGGACGCCGGTGGTGGTCGCCGGCTCGGGCACGGACGTCCTGGAGGCCGCGGCGGACCGTCCCGTCCGGGTACTGGACGAGCTTCCGGCCCGCTCGGTGGAACGCCGCCCGGACGGCGGGTTCATCGTCGACCTGGGGCAGAACATGGTGGGACGCGTCCGGCTGACCGTCCGCGGCGCGCCCGCCGGGCAGCGGATCCGGGTGCGGCACGCCGAGATCCTCGACGACGGCGGACTCTACGTCGACAACCTGCGGACGGCCGAGGCCACCGACGTCTACGTGACAGCCGGACGCGGCGTCGAGGTGTTCGAGCCGCGCTTCACCTTCCACGGTTTCCGCTACGCCGAGGTCACCGGGTACCCCGGCGACCTCGTGCCCGCCGACGTCACCGGACGCGTCCTGCACAGCGACACCCCGTGGACCGGCGAGTTCGCCTGCTCGGACGAGACCGTCACGCGGCTGCAGTCCAACATCCGCTGGGGCCAGCGCGGCAACTTCGTGTCCGTCCCGACCGACTGCCCGCAGCGCGACGAGCGGCTCGGCTGGCTCGCCGACGCGCAGGTGTTCCTGCCGACCGCGTGCCGCAACGCCGACGTGTCGGCGTTCTTCGCCCGCTGGATGCGGGACGTGGTCGACGCCCAGCACGCCGACGGGGCGTTCCCCGACGTCGTCCCGGAAATCTGCATGACGCGCGAGGGGGCGCCCGCCTGGGGCGACGGCGGAGTGATCATCCCCTGGCACCTGTACCGGGAGTACGGCGACCGGCGGGTGCTCGAACGCGCCTTTCCCGCCATGAAGGCGTGGGTCGACCACGTCCACCGCGCGAACCCCGGCCTGCTGTGGCGCCACCGTGTCGGCAACCACTACGGCGACTGGCTCCAGGTCAACGCCGAAACCCCGCGAGACGTCGTGGCGACCGCGTACTTCGCCCGCAGCGCCGAACTGGTCGCCCGCACCGCCGAAGTCCTCGGCGCCGAGCCCGACGCGAAGCACTACGACGCCCTCCACACCGCCATCCGGGACGCGTTCATCGACGCCTTCGTCGACACCGCCGAAGGGCGGGTGGCAGGCGGCACCCAGACCGGCTACCTGCTGGCCCTGGCGTTCGGCCTGCTCCCCGAACGGGCGATACCGGCCGCGGTGGACCGGCTCGCCGCCGACATCGAGGCCCGCGACCACCACCTGACCACCGGTTTCGTCGGCGTGGCGCTGCTGTGCCCGGTCCTCGCGGCGCACGGCCGCGAGGACCTCGCCTACGCCCTGCTGCACCAGGACACGTTCCCGTCTTGGGCGTACTCGATCCGGCACGACGCCACCACGATCTGGGAGCGCTGGGACGGCTGGACCGAGGAGCACGGCATCAAGCCGCCCGCGATGAACTCCTTCAACCACTACAGCCTCGGCTCGGTCGGCGAATGGCTGTACGGCGGAGTCGCCGGCATCGGCCAGGCCCCCGGCTCGCTCGCCTACCGGGACCTGCGGTTCGCGCCCGCCGTCGGCGGCGGGCTCACCTGGGCCCGCGCCCGGCAGGAGACCGCGCGCGGGACCGTCGAGTGCGGCTGGTCGCTCGAAGCGGGGGAGGTGCGGATCCGGGTCGCCGTCCCGCCCGGCGCCGACGCCACGCTGACCGTCCCGACCGAGGCTCCGGACGGTGTGCGCCAGGACGGCGCCCCGGTGCGCGACGCCCACGTTGTCGAACGCTCGGACCGGTCCCTGACCGTCCGCCTCGGCAGCGGCACGCACGACTTCACCGCGACGCCCCCCGCCGCCGTCCGATCC
>NZ_SMKY01000221.1 GCF_004349235.1 Actinomadura darangshiensis
GGTCTCGTCCAGGACGGCCAGGAGGCGCTCGCGGGCGGCGGGCGGCAGGATCGACAGGGTGATGCCGGAGAGGTAGACGAGGTCGTGGCTCGCTATGGCGTCGTCGATCTCGTCTGGGTGGTCATGGCCGAAGAGGCCGCGGGCCGCGGAGTGGGAGCGGTAGTAATGGAAGGTCCGCTCGCCGTCGTCGTCGGTGCGGATCAGGTAGAGGCCGGCCTGCCCGCCACGGACGGCGCGGGTGTGGTCGGAGCCGACGCCGTGCGCGGTCCAGGTCTCTCGCATGCGCGCGCTGTACGGGTCGTCGCCGATGAGGGAGACGAACTGGACGTCGGTGCCGGGGGCGGCGCCGCGGGCCAGGTAGGCGGCGACGTTGAAGGCGTCCCCGGCGTAGCCGAGGGCGAGCCGGTCCGGGGTGACGTGGCTCAGTTCGATCATGCACTCGCCGATCAGGGCGATCCGGGCGGGACGGTCGGCCAGGCTGTCCAGGGTGCGCATGGACGCGACAATACATCTAGACAACAAGTGATCTGATGACTAAGACTTCGGGGTGTCACGCTCGCGCCGCCGAAGGGACGCCCATGGCCGATGATCTGATGCGAGGCTACGACGAGGACGGCTACGCGGTCTTCCGGAACGTCCTGGACGAGGCGCTGATCGCGGAGGCGGACGAGCACGTCCGCTGGCTGCAGCGGCGGTACCCCGACCGGACCGGCGAGGACCTCTCCACCGATCTGGTCGCCAAGGACCCGTTCTGGGTGCGGCTCGTCTCCGACGACCGGCTGCTCGACGTCGCCGAGCGGTTCGTCGGCCCCGACATCGCGCTGTTCGCGTCCGCCTACATCTCCAAGCCGCCCTACACCGGCAAGGCCGTCCTCTGGCATCAGGACGGCGCGTTCTGGCCGCTCGACCCGATGCGCGTCGTCACGCTGTGGCTCGCCATCGACCGCTCGACGCCGGAGAACGGCTGCCTGCGCGTCATCCCCGGCAGCCACAAGGACGACCTGCACGAGGTGCGCGAACGCGAGGACGCGGGGGCCGTGTTCGGCGTCGAGAGCGCGGTGGGCGTGGACGAGTCGCGCGCCGTGGACCTCGTCCTCGAACCGGGCGACGTCGAGGTCCACCACCCGAACATCATGCACGGGAGCGAGGCCAACGACTCGCCGCACCGGCGCTGCGGGCTGACCATCCGGTACATCCCGACGTCGACCAGGATCACCGAGGAGCCGCTGCCGTTCCCGTCCGCGCTGCTGCTGCGCGGCGAGGCGGGGGTGAACGAGTACCAGCCGCGTCCCCGGTACGTGGCCGGCGAGCACTTCGCCTTCGGCGGCGCGGAGACCTGGCGCTGATGGGGCGGCCGTCCCGCAACTGGGGCGCTCGCGTCCACGAGATCACCTGGGCGGGCCTGGACGCCCTGGTGCTGGAGAACGAGCTGCTGCGGGTGACCGTCCTCGCGGGCAAGGGCGGCGACATCGCCGAGTTCTGCTACAAGCCGCGCGACATGGACTTCGTGTGGCTGTCGCCCGGCGGCCTCCGAAACCCGCGCGATGTCGCGGGCGGCGCGTCCGACGACACGGCCGCCTTCCTCGACTCCTACGAGGGCGGCTGGCAGGAGGTACTGCCCAACGGCGGCGCGCCCAGCACGTATCGGGGCGCCGCGTTCGCGCAGCACGGCGAGGTGGCCGGGCTGCCGTGGGACGCCGAGATCGTGGCCGACGACGCGGGGGAGGTCGCGGTCCGGCTGACCGTCCGGGCGAGGCGGATGCCGCTGCGGGTGACCAAGACGCTGCGGCTCCGGTCGGGCGAGGCCGAGCTGTCCGTCGAGGAGGAGCTGGCGAACGAGTCCGGGGTGGCGCTGGACGCGATGTGGGGGCACCACATCGTGTTCGGTGCGCCGTTCCTGAAGCCCGGGCACCGGATCAGGCTGCCGGACGGCGCCCGTGTCGTCCCGCACGAGACGGCGATCGCCCCGGACGGCCGGCGTGTCCGGGCAGGAGGGCCGCACGTGTGGCCGGATGTTCCGGCCGACGGCGGCGGGGTCGTCGATCTCGGCGTCGTCCCCGAGTACGGTGCGCCGAGTGAGATCGTCTACCTCACCGGCCTGGACGAGGGCCGCTACGAGGTCGTCGATCCGGACGGCGGCCTCGGGATGCGGGTGCGCTGGGACGTGGCCGTCCTGCCGCACCTGTGGCTGTGGCAGGAGCTCGGGGCGACCACCGGCCATCCGTGGTGGGGCCGCGCCTACGTGATGGGCCTGGAGCCGTTCGCCGGATACCCGACGGACGGCCTGGCGTCGGCGGTCGCCAACGGCACCGCGCTCACGCTGGAACCGCACGCCACGCGGAGCCTGTGGCTGCGCGCGGGCGTCATCGGAGGGGAGCAATGACGGAGTTCGAAGGCAAGGTCGCCGTCGTGACCGGCGGGTCGCTGGGGATCGGCCGGGCCGTGGTGGAGCGGCTCGCGCGCGACGGCGCCGCCGTGGTGTTCTGCGGCATCGACGGCGTCCGGCGGGCGGAGGACGAACTGCGCGCGGACGGCCTGGACGTCACCGGCGTGGACGCCGACGTGACCGACGCCGCGCAGATGGACGGCCTGGTCGCGACCGCCGTGTCCCGGCACGGGGGCGTCGACGTGGTGGCGACGTGCGCGGGCGTCCAGCGGTACGGGACGGTCGAGGAGACGTCCGAGGAGCTGTGGGACGAGGTGCTCGGCGTCAACGTCAAGGGCGTCTTCCTCGCCTGCCGCGCCGCCGTGCCGGAACTGCGCCGCCGCGGCGGCGGGACGATCGTCACGATGTCGTCGGTGCAGGCGTTCGTGTCCCAGGACCGGGTCGCCGCCTACAGCGCGAGCAAGGCCGCGATCAACGCGCTGACCAGGGCGATGGCGCTCGACCATGCCGCCGACGGCATCCGCGCGAACGTCGTCTGCCCCGGCTCGGTGGACACCCCGATGCTGCGCTGGGCCGCCGACCTGTTCCGGGGTGAGACACCGCAGGACGCGCAGGTCGCCGAGTGGGGGAGGGCCCATCCGCTCGGCCGGGTCGCGGCCGCGGCGGAGGTCGCGGAGGTCGTGGCGTTCCTCGCCGGGCCGCGGTCGTCGTTCGTGACCGGCGCCGAGCACCGGGTGGACGGCGGCCTGCTGGCCCGCAACCCGGCCGCGCTGCCGGAAATCTGAGACCTGGATCGCAAAAGATCTAGACACTAAATGATTTGATGACTCATGATGTGGGCGCACGAGCCTCGTGTGGACCGCACCCCATCCGTCCCTGGTCCACGGTGTGCTCGCGGAGGTTTCCATGCAGGAGTCCCGTCCCTCATCGCCCGCCCGGCGGCGGACGCGCGCCGCCGCCCTCGCGTCCGCGCTGTTCCTCGGCGCCGGGCTGGCGGCCGTCCCGGCGTCCGCCGGTACGCACGGCCAGGCCGCCGCCGGGCCCACCTGTTCCGGGCACGCACCGCCGGCGTTCGGCACGGCCGCGCAGAAGACGGCGCTGAACGGCAAGTTCACGTCCTACGGCAACAGCAACGCCCTCCTGGACGACTGGACCGGCGCCGACTCGACGTACTCGCTGAAGCTCTCCGACGGGCGCATCGTCTACGGCTACTCCGACACCTTCCTCGGCAAGGTGAACTCCGACGGGTCCCGCCCGGTCGTCATCCAGGACGGCGGTACGACGCCGTTCATCAACAACTCGTTCGTCGTCCAGGGGACGGACGGAAAGTTCACCACCGTCCACGGCGGGACGGCCGCCGACCCGAAGGCGGTCATGCCGCCTTCGCAGGCCGACCACTGGTACTGGGCGGGCGACCTCACCCAGAGCGGCTCGGAGGTCCAGCAGCTCTACCGCGAGTACTACGACCCGGACCCCGATAACGGCACCGGCTGGGACATGACGTTCAAGGACAACGTCCTCGCCCGCTTCTCCGCCGGAAACCTGTCCACGCCGGCGCAGGTGAAGGCGATGCCGTCGGCGTCGGGCGTCCAGTGGGGGTCGGCGCTGCTGCGGGACGGCGGCGACACCTACATCTACGGGTCCGAGGACTACACCGACCCCGAGACGAAGAAGAACACCAAGTACCTGCACATCGCCCGGGTGGACGGCACCGACCTGCGCGGGACGTGGCAGTACCGGACGGCCGGCGGCTGGTCGGCGAAGGAGACGGACTCGGCGCGGCTGATGAGCGGCGTGTCCAACGAGTTCGGCGTCACCAGGCGCGGCTCGCACTACATCATGGTCAACCAGGACTCCAGCATCCCCTACGGCGCCGAGATCGACGTGCTGCTGTCGTGCTCGCCGGCCGGCCCGTTCACCGGTGAGCAGACCGTCTACAGCACGCCGGAGACCGGCGAGCTCGGCTCCTACGGCGACCCGGACGTCTGGACCTACAACGCCCACCAGCACGCGTCGCTCTCGTCCAGCGGCACCTTGGTGATCTCCTACAACGTGAACACCCTGGACGCCACCAAGGGCCCAACGAACGACAACTACCGCGACGTGAGCATCTACCGCTCCCGCTACATCGACCTCCCCGTCTCCGGCTGACCGGAAGGCCCGAAGCCGCGGCATCGCCGTTCCGTCCACGGCGGTTCCGCTCCCCACGCGCCCCCGGGTGACCTCCCGCCCGGGGGCGCGTCCACAACCAGGAGGTGCCGCCCATGGCCCTGGACGCTGAACTTGCCGGCTTGCTCGCCGGCATGCCGTACGTCGGGCTGGAAGACCCGGTCAGGGCCCGCGCGTCGATGCGCGATCTCGTCGCCGCGCTGGAGGAGCCGGCGGCCGTGTCCGCCGACGTCGAGGACCGGACGATCCCGGGCCCGCCCGGTGCGCCGGACGTCCCCGTGCGCATCTACCGGCCGCGGCCCGAAGCGCGTCCGGCGCCCGTGCTCGTCTACTTCCACGGCGGCGGGTTCGTGACCGGCGACCTGGAGAACGAGCACGACCGGTGCCTGACGTTCGCAGGCGAGGACGGGATAGCGGTCGTGTCGGTCGACTACCGGCTCGCGCCCGAGCACCCGTTCCCCGCCGGATTCGAGGACTGCTACGCCGCGACCGTCTGGGCGCACGCGCACGCGCGCGAGTTCGGCGGCGATCCGGAGCGGGTCGCGGTGGGCGGCGGCAGCGCGGGCGGCGCGCTGGCCGCGGCCGTGGCACAGCGCGCGCGGGACGAGGGCGGCCCGCCGCTGGTGTTCCAGATGCTGCTCTACCCCGTCCTGGACGACCGCATGGACACCCCGTCGATGCGGACGTTCACCGAGCCGCCGCTGTTCAACCGCACCGACGCCGAGCACATGTGGCGCCACTACCTGGGCGCCGCGAATGTGGGTGCCGACGTCCCCGCCTATGCGGCGCCCGCGCGGGCGGGGGACCTGGCAGGGCTGCCGCCCGCCTACGTGCTGGTCGCCGAGTGCGACCCGCTGCGCGACGAGGGCTTCGGCTACGCGCACCGGCTGATCGTCTCGGGTGTGCCCACCGAGCTTCACCATGTGCCGGGCGCCTGCCACGGTTTCGACGGCATCATGGCGGCACGGCTGGGCCGCCTCGCGTTCGCCGAAGAGCGCGCCGTCCTGCGGCGATGTCTCGCGGAGGAGGCTGGACAGCCCAATCGCTAAGTGATTAGATGACTTTACTTCTTTTGCGGAACGAGGTGGCGATGGCACAGGATGTGGCCCGGCCCAGCCTGTCGGACGCGCTCACGGAGGGCATGCTGGAGCTGATCAGGTCGGACGGCCTGCGCCCCGGCGACCGGCTGCCGTCCGCGCGCGAGCTGTCGCGGCGCTTCGCGGTGACCACGCCGACGCTGCGCGAGGCGCTGCGCCGGCTGGAGGCGACCGGGGCGATCCAGCTCCGGCACGGCTCCGGCATCTACGTGGGCGCCGACCTGGAGCGCGTCGTCATCCCGAACCCCAACGTCCGCGAGCTGGAGGCCGACCGGCTGCTCCAGCTGCTCGACGCGCGGCTCTTGATCGAGCCGCCGCTGGCCGGGCGGGCCGCCCGGCTGTCCGAGCCCGCCGACATCGAACTGCTCCGCGCCATCCTCGACCAGGCGGGCGCGGATCTCGGCGGCGTCGCCCCGGACGCCCCGGACCCGCAGGAGGCGGAGGTCAGGCTCCACAAGGCCAACATGACCTTCCACAGCGAGGTCGCCGGCCTCGCGGGCAACTCGGTGCTCTGCGAGGTCATCGACTCGCTGCTGTCGGTGCACGCGTCCGAGCAGCGCGCCATACAGCGGATCTTCGACGACCGGGTCCGCGACTTCGAGGAGCACACCGCGATCCTCGCCGCCATCGAGGCCGGCGCGGAGCGGGACGCCGAGTCCCTCATGCGGTCCCACCTCACCGACATCAGACATGTGATCGAGCAGCGGCTCGGCTGAGCGGTCCGTCCCCCCAGCCGTCAGGCCGAGCGCCGCGCGGCGGGTTCACCCATCCCAGAAACCGACCTTCTACCACCCCGATCGGGCATCGGCGCCCGATGAAGGAGGCCCCCATGGTGTCCACGAGACTGCGGGTGACCGCGCTTACCGCGGGCGCGGTGCTGCTCGCCGCCGGCTGCGGGTCCGGCGACTCCGGCGGGAGCAAGTCCGAGCTGAAGCTCTACAACGACAAGGGCGCCTGGAAGCCCTACTTCGAGCAGATGGGCGCACTCGGCAAGCAGCAGACCGGGCTGGACATGACGCCCGTCGGCTACACCGACGAGCCGACCTACACGGCGTTCATCAAGACCTCGTTCCGCACCAACGTCAAGCCCGACCTGTTCACCTGGTCGACCGGCGGGCGGCTCGAGGAGATCGTCAAGCAGAACCAGGTCGCGGAGACCACGAAGATCTGGCAGGACGCCATCGGCAGCGGCGACCTCACCGAGGACCTGAAGAAGTACTACACGGTCGGCGGCAAGCAGTACTGCGTCCCGCTGAACACCGCGTACTGGGGCATGTTCTACAACAAGAAGATCTTCGCGAAGTACGACCTCAAGCCGCCCACGACCTGGGCCGAGCTGGAGAAGACCGCGCAGACGCTGAAGTCGAAGGGCCAGGTGCCCTTCAACCAGACCACCCCGACCTCGCTGTTCTCGTTCGCCTGGTTCGAGCAGCTCCTCGCCGGCACCGACCCCGACCTGTACGAGCGGCTGTCCAAGGGCCAGGCGTCCTACACCGACCCCGGCGTCGTCCAGGTCATGGAGCGCTGGAAGTCGATGATCGACAAGGGCTGGTTCAGCAAGCCCGGCGACAAGGCCGACCCCGCCGACCACTTCAAGTCCGGCGAGGCCGCCATGGTCATCAACGGGACGTGGTTCAACACGAGCATGACCCAGCGCGGCCTCAAGCAGGGCAAGGACTACGGGTTCTTCTTCGTCCCGAACACGAACCCGGCGCTGCCGAAGCGGTCGCTGGTCTTCGAGAGCGGCCCGCTGTGCTCGCTGCGCAAGGCCCCCGACGCCGCCGCCAGCACCAAGTACCTCAAGTGGTGGATCACCCCCGCCGCGCAGGAGAAGTGGGCGAACGCGCGCGGCGACGTGTCCGGCAACCCGAAGGTGAAGAACGCCGACCCCGAGCTGACCAAGGTCACCGAGCAGGCCGCGTCGGACGGCAACCGGCTCGTCCTGCGCTACTTCGAGGCCGCGCCGTCGCCCGTCCTCACCGAGGCGCTCAGCGGGTTCGACAAGTTCCTCAACAAGCCGGAGACCTACATGGACGTCCTCAAGAGCATCCAGAAGGTGAACGAGGACTACTGGAAGACGCACAAGGCCGGAAGCTGACCCCTCAATGACCTCGCACAAGGCCACTGCCTCCCGTCCGAAGCTGACGGTGGTGCCACCCCAGGGCAACGGCCGCCGCCACGCGCGCGGCGGCCGGGCCGGCTTCGCCTTGCACGGACGGTTCCGGCACGTGTACATCTCGCCGGCGGTGCTGTTCGTCGCCGTCCTGCTCTACCTGCCGTTCCTGTGGACGGCGTACCTGAGCTTCACGAGCTACGACGGGCTCGCGTCGCCCGAGTTCACCGGCCTGGACAACTACCGGCGGCTCCTTGAGGACGACGCGCTCCTCACATCCATCCGCAACACGCTGCTGTGGGTCGTCGGGACCGTCGTCCTGCCGGTCGGGCTCGGGCTGCTCGTCGCCGTCCTGTCCTACGACCTCAAGGGCGGCTCGTGGTTCCGGCTGCCGTTCCTGCTGCCGTACGCGATGTCCGGCGCCGGCCTCGGCGTGATCTGGGGCTTCATCCTGCAGCCGGACGGCATGGCGAACCAGATCCTGTCCCTGTTCGGGATGCCGGGCGCCGACACCGCCTTTCTGCAGGACGGCCCCGGCAACACCATCGCGATGATCATCGTGTGGGCGTGGCAGCAGCTCGGCGTCAACATGCTGCTGTTCGTCGTCGGCCTCCAGTCGATCCCGCGGGCGCCGATCGAGGCGGCCCGCATCGACGGCGCGTCCGGATGGTCGATGTTCCGGCACGTCATCTGGCCGCTGATGCGCCCGATCACCACCGTCGTGTTCGGCCTCGCGCTCGTCGCCGGGCTGAAGAACTTCGACATCGTCTGGGTGATGACGCAGGGCGGGCCCGGACGCTCGTCCGAGACCCTCGCCGTGACCATGTACCGGGACGTGTTCGTCGCCAACGAGTACGGCTACGGGTCCGCGGTCGCGGTGCTGCTCACCACCATCACCGGCCTGGCCTCGTACGTGTATCTGCGCCGTCAGGTAGGCAGGGAGGAGCCCCGATGAGCCGCTCGCTGAGCACGAACGTGCGCCGCGCCGTCCTGGTGGTGTTCGGCCTCGCGTGGCTGTTCCCCACGTACCTGATCATCGCGAACGCGGTCCGGCCGGCGGGCGACTACGACCCGTCGGACGCGGTGAAGCCGCCGTCCTCGATCGGCCTGTTCGACAACATCGCCGAGGCGTGGGACCGCACCGCCATCGGCGACACGCTGCTCAGCACCCTGCTGTACAGCGTCGTCTCGCCCGCGCTGGCCGTCCTGATGGGCGCGCTCGCCGGGTACGCGATCGTGGTGCTGCGGCTCAAGCACGGCTTCGCCTGGTTCGTCACCATCTTCGCCGGGACGGTCGTGCCCTTCCAGATGCTGCTCGTGCCGCTGTTCGTCGGCTACAGCAAGGTGACGCTCTACGACAACCACGTCGGGCTGATCATCATCTACTCGGCGATCAACGTGCCGCTGGCCGCCCTCGTGATGCGCAACTTCTTCGGCAACGTCGCCGTGTCGATCTTCGAGGCGGCGCGGCTGGACGGCGCGTCCACGTTCCGCATCTTCTGGCGGATCTACCTGCCGCTGTCCGCGGCGGCCCTCGCCGCCGTGTTCATCCTGGAGTTCACCTTCGTCTGGAACGACCTGCTGTTCGGCTTGACCCTCTCGCAGTCGCAGACCGTCCGGCCGGTGTGGGCGGAGCTGTCCGCGCTGACCACCGACGTGTACGCCGGGACGCCCGTCCCGATCGCGCTGGCCGCCGGCCTGGTGGTCTCCCTGCCGACCGTCGTCCTGTTCCTCGCGACGCAACGCCTGTTCACCCGCGGCCTCACCCTGGCCCAGTTCTGATAGACCGCCCCGCAGAGAGAGATTGACGCATAACGATGACGAGTCGGCTGCTTCAGGCGAGCCTTGGTTCGCCCGACTATGACGGGATCCGCGACGCGCTGCGCCAGGACACGTCCGCCGAGGTGCTCGCGGTGCGCGGGCTGTCCGTCCGCGCCGCCGTGCTCCCGCTGTTCAAGCGGGGCGAGGACGGCACGCTGCGCCAGGCCGTCCGCCTGACGCTGTCCGGCGGCGGGCCCGTGGACGTGGCCCTCAAGGACGGCGACGCCGAACTGGCGTCCGCGACCGGGGCGCAGGGGACCGTGACCCTCCTCGTCCACGAGGTGGACGGCCCGCGCCGCGTCACCCTGGAGGTCCGGGACGCGGACGGCCTCGTCGGCGCCGCGCCGCTCGACATCACGCCGCAGCGCAAGTGGAACGTCTTCGTCGTCCACCACTCGCACCTCGACATCGGCTACACCGACACGCAGGGCACCGTCCTGCGGCACCACCTCGACTACCTCGACGCGGCGCTCCGGCTCGCGCGGGAGACCGACGGACGCCCCGACGACGCCCGCTTCCGCTGGTCGGTGGAGTCGTCGATGCCGGCGCTGCGCTGGCTGTCCACCCGCCCCGACGACCAGGTCGCCGAGTTCACCGAGCGGGTCCGCGCGGGGAACATCGAGGTGACCGCGTTCCCGATGCAGCTGCACACGGAGGCGTGCTCGACCGAGGAGCTGTACCGGCAGCTCCGCTTCGTCGAGCACCTGCGGCAGCGGTACGGCATCGAGGTCCGCTCGGCGATGCACACCGACATCCCGGGCGCGGTCGCCGGGACGGTGGACGCCCTGAACGCGGCCGGCGTCCGCTACCTCGCCGCCGCGCACAACTGGGCCGGACGGTCCGTCCCCTACATCACGGGCGGCGACAAGCTCGCCCGCCCGTTCCGGTGGCGGTCGCCCGGCGGCGGCGAGCTGATCGTCTGGTTCACCGACACCCCGCACGGCATGGCCTACATGGAGGGCAACACCGTCGGCCTCGTCGACGGCTACGACCTCGCCGAGGACCTGCTGCCCCGCTACCTCGGCTCCCTCGCCGACCGCCCCTACCCGTACGGGCCCGGCACGTTCGGCTGGTACGCCGCGCCCGGCCAGGTCGGCGCCGCCAAGGACCCCGACTTCCTGGACGCCGTCCACCTGCGCGTGCAGGGCGCCCACGCCGACAACGCCGGCCCGTCGATCGTCCCCGCCGAGATCGCGCACCGCTGGAACGAGACCTGGGCGTACCCGCGGCTGCGGATGGCGACCAACGCCGACTTCTTCGACTACGTCGAGGAGCACCACGGCGACCGGCTCCAGACCCACGAGGGCGACTGGACGGACTGGTGGGCCGACGGCCTCGGCTCCGGCGCCCGCCCGCTCGGCTACGTCCGGCGGGCGCAGAACGTCCTGCGGTCGGCGGAGACGCTGCACGCCCTCGCCGACGAGCGCAGCGGCGACCGGACCGGCGCGTCCCGTTCAGCCAGCAGGGCCATCGACGAGGCCTACGACCGGGCCGCGCTGTTCGACGAGCACACCTGGGGCGCCGCCAACCCGTGGGAGGACGGGGAGGAGGGCGGCGACTCCGGCGGCCTCCAGTGGACCCGCAAGTCGCAGGTCGGCTACCAGGCCCACGACGACGCGCTCGACCTGCTCCAGGCGGGCGCGCGGCGGCTCGGCGCGACCTTCGGCCCGTCGCCTTCCGCGCTGGCCTCGTTCCTCGTCGTCAACCCCGGCACGGCCGCCCGCACCGACGTGGCCCGCGCCTTCCTGCCCCGCGACGTCGTCGCCGCGGACGTCCCGATCACGCTCGTGGACGCCCGCACCGGCGAACCCGTCCCGCACCGCGAGGAGGAGGTCGACCCGGAAGAGTGGCCCACCCGTCCCATCGGCCGCCACCTGGAGGCGGTGCTGCCGGACGTCCCCGGCCACGGGCACGTGCGCGTGGACGTCGTCCGTGCCTCGTCCGAGACCCCGGAGCCGGTCGACCTCGGCTTCGACGGGACGATCGAGAACGAGTTCTACCGCGTCACCTACGACCTCAAGGAAGGCCACATCGCCTCGGTCTTCGACAAGGCCGCAGGGCGCGAACTGGTGAACGCGGGAGCCATCGCCGGGTTCGGGCAGTACATCTACGACCGGTACGCGACCGCGCCGCACTTCAACCACATGTCCGGGCACATGCTCGTCCACGACAAGACGATGCTCGGCGACCGGGCCGTCGCCACCCACGCGACCGTCACCGAGTGCGAGCGCACCCCGGCCGGCGAGCGCCTGGTCGTCGAACTGCACGGCAAGGGCGTCGACTGGCTGCGTACGACCATCGACCTGTACGCGGGCGTGCCGCGCGTGGACGTCCGCTACCAGCTCGGCAAGCAGCCGACCGCCGCCAAGGAGGCGGTGTTCTTCGCGTTCCCGTTCGCCGTGGACGGGCCGCCCGCCGCCTGGGAGCTGACCGGCGGCGTCGGCGGAACCCATGTCCCGAGCGTCCCGGGGTCGGCCGAGCACATGCGCCCGATCCGGCACTGGGTCGCGTTCGAGGACCCGGAGCTGACCGTCGCGTGGGCGACGCTGGAGGCGCCGCTCGTCCAGTTCGGCTCCATCCACATGCCGTACGCGCCATTCCCGCCGACCCTCGACAACGAGGACGGCACCGTCTACTCGTGGGCGCTGAACAACATCTGGGACACCAACTTCCCGTCCCAGCAGCAGGGCGAGACCACCTTCCGCTACGCGTTCGCGTCCGGCGAGGCCGGCTCGGGCCGCCGCCTCGGCGCCCGCACGGCCGCGGGCATCACCGACCCGTTCGTCGCCACCCTCGCCACCGGCGACGCGGCGGCGGCCGAGTCCGGGGAGTTCCTGCACGTGGACGACCCGGACGTGCTGGTCACCTCGGTGGGACGCGCCCGCGACGGCGACGGCCTGGCCGTCCGGCTCCAGTCCCTCGCGACCGGCGCCGTGGAGACGAGCCTGCACGTGCCCGGCGCCGTGAGCGCCCTGCTGAGCGGCGGACTGGAGCGTGACCCGGCGGAACTGCCCGTCCGGGACGGCACGATGACGGTACGGCTGCCCGCGTGCGGCGTCGCGACCGTCACCGTTCGGCGCTAGAGAACGGATCGGGGACACATGAAGATCACAGGAATCCGCGCGACCACGGTCACCGTGCCGCTGGAGGCGCCGCTCCTGCACAGCAACGGCGCCCACTGGGGCCGCTTCGTCCGGACGATCGTCGAGGTCGAGGCCGACAACGGCCTCATCGGGCTCGGCGAGATGGGCGGCGGCGGGCAGAGCGCCGAGGCCGCCTTCGAGGCCCTCGCCCCCCACCTGGAGGGCCACGACCCGTTCGAGCTGGAGGCGCTCCGCTTCAAGATCGCCAACCCGACGGCGAGCCTCTACAACAACCGCACCCAGATGCTCGCCGCCATCGAGTTCGCCTGCCTGGACCTCGTCGGCCAGCACCTCGGCGTCCCGGTGCACGACCTGCTCGGCGGCCGCATCCGCGACTCCGTCCCGTTCGCGTCCTACCTCTTCTACCGCTACCCGGGCGCCGGCGGTTCGACGGAGGTCCGGACGCCCTCGCAACTCGTCGAGCACGCTCGCGCCCTCAAGGCCCAGCACGGCTTCAGCGTCCACAAGCTCAAGGGCGGCGTGTTCCCGCCGGGCCATGAACTGGAGTGCTACAAGGCCCTCGCCGAGGCGTTCCCGGACGACCGTTTCCGCTACGACCCGAACTCCGTCTTGTCTCTGGAGGAGGGCCTGCGCTTCGGGAAGGCCATCGAGGACCTCCCCAACGACTACCTGGAAGACCCGGTCCTGGGCCTCGAAGGACTCCGCCTGGTCCGTGAACGCGTCAACATCCCATTGGCCACCAACACCGTCGTAGTGAACTTCGAGCAACTGGCAGCAAACGTGCTGCGCCGCAGTGCCGACGTCGTCCTCTTGGACACCACCTTCTGGGGCGGCATCCGAGCCTGCGTGAAGGCCGCCGGGGTCTGCGAGACCTTCCAGATCGGCGTTGCCGTCCACTCCTCGGGCGAACTAGGCATCCAACTAGCGACCATGCTGCACCTCGGCGCCGTCCTGCCCAACCTCACCTACGCCGCCGACGCGCACTATCACCACCTGGCGGACGACGTGATCGAGGGCGGCCTGATGCAGTACAACGAGGGACGGATCCCGGTTCCGTCCGGTCCTGGCCTGGGTGTCCGCTTGGACCGTGACAAGGTCGCCGAGTACGCCGAGCTGTACAAGGAACTGGGCGGCTACCCCTACGACCGCGACCCGGGCCGTCCGGGCTGGTACCCGATCGTCCCCAACGACCGCTGGGCCGACCCGACCGTCCCACTGGCGCCGCTCGATTAACCTGCCACCTGTGATCCGCTACGCGACCCCTGACGACGTCCCGGCCATCCTGCGCCTGATCCGCGAACTGGCCGACTACGAACGCGCCCTGCACGAGGTGAAGGCCACCGAGGCCCAACTGGCCGACCGCCTCTTCGGCGACGACCCCAAGGTCTTCGCCCACGTGGCCGAGCACGACAACCAGGTCGTCGGGTTCGCCCTGTGGTTCCTGACGTTCTCCACCTGGAACGGCACCCACGGCATCTACCTGGAAGACCTGTTCGTAGAGCCGGAGTACCGAGGCCACGGCTACGGCAAGAAGCTCCTCACCGAACTGACCCGCGTAGCCGACGCCGAAGGCTACGAACGAGTCGAGTGGGCCGTCCTCAACTGGAACGAACCCGCGATCGGCTTCTACGAGTCCCTGGGCGCCCGCCCCCAAGCCGAGTGGACGACCTACCGCCTGACCGGCGACGCCCTCACCAAGGCCGCCCGCTCCTGACACCGCAAAGGCCCAGCCCGTCTTCGCGACGAGCTGGGCCTCAGGAGTTCGGGCTGGTCAGCCCTTCTTGGTCTCCCAGAAGATCGTGTCGATCTCGGAGATCTTGCCCAGCAGCTCGTCGGCGACCTTGACGTCCATGCTGCCCTTGGTGCCGGCGGCGCCGGCGAGCTTGGTCGCCTCGTTGAACAGCTGGTGAAGCTGCGGGTACTTCTCGAAGTGCGGCGGCTTGAAGTAGTCGGTCCAGAGCACCCACAGGTGGTGCTTGACCAGCTCGGAGCGCTGCTCCTTGATCAGGATCGCCCGAGCCCGGAACTCCGGGTCCTCGTTGGCCGCGTACTTCTCGGCGATCGCCTTGACCGACTCGGCCTCGATCCGGGCCTGCGCCGGGTCGTAGACGCCGCACGGCAGGTCGCAGTGCGCAGACACGGTGGTCTTCGGACGCAGAAGCTTGAGCAACACCTGCGAATCCCTTCCCTCGTTACGGATCATGCTCAGGTCACCGACATTACTCTTGTGCCCGCGGGCCCGTCCGGCCAGGGCACTCGGTATTTCGGCCTAAGACCCGGACCGCACGCGGCCCGGAACCTCTCCAGCAGAGTTCATGACCGCCACCCGCCGAAGTATGCGGACGAACAAGGAGGACCATGCGGATCCGGACGCCGGCCCTCTGCTCCCTGGCCGCCGCGGCACTGGCCCTGACGGCCGCCCGCAAGCTCCGCACGGTGGAGGTAACGGGAGACTCGATGCTCCCGACCCTCCACCCAGGCGACTGGCTGCTCATCCACAAGGG
>NZ_SMKY01000222.1 GCF_004349235.1 Actinomadura darangshiensis
GGCGGGGAGTCGCCGAAGCCGGGCAGGTCGACCGCGATGACGTCGCGTTCGGCGGCGAGCACGTCCATGACGGGTGCCCAGCCTTGGCGGCGGTGGCCGATGCCGTGCAGCAGGACGAGGGGCGGCCCCTCGCCGCGGCGCTCGAAGACGATGTCCACGGGCGAAGGGTAGGCCGGAAGTTACTCAGTGGTCACTAGTGATGTTCGTCACTGCGTCCAATAAGGCTCACCGGGTGCATTCGGCCGGGCGGCGGTGCTCCAGGGCGTTGCGGAGCTGGGCGCGGCCGCGGTGGATGCGGGACCGGACGGTGCCGAGCTTGACGTCCAGGGACGCGGCGATCTCCTCGTAGGAGAGGCCCTCGATGTCGCACAGGACGACGGCGGCGCGGTACTCGGGGGCGAGGCCGTCGAGGGCCTTCTGGATGTCGTGGTCGAGGTGCCGGTCGTCGTAGGCCTGCGCCGGGGACGGCTCGCGGCCCTGCAGGCGTTCGGCCGCGTCGTCGCCGAGGGCGTCGAACCGGATGCGCTGCTTGCGCCGGGCGCGGTCGAGGAACAGGTTCGTCGTGATCCGGTGCAGCCAGCCCTCGAACGTGCCGGGACTGTAGGACGACAGCGACCGGAAGACCCGGATGAAGACGTCCTGGGTCAGGTCCTCGGCGTCGTGCCGGTTGCCGGTCAGCCGGTACGCGAGCCGGAACACCCTGGTCGAGTGCTCGCTGACTATCTGCTCCCATGTCGGCGGGGTCCACGCCATCGCGCCTGCGCTCACCACTACCCCCGTCTGATACTGAATCGTTACGGCCAAGCATGCCGGTACCCAGATAAGAGCCGTGTAAGGACCATGGATGTGGCCGGATGAGGGCATGTGGGCTGTGACTCATCTCATTGGACCGGACGCCAATACGGATTGAGTTCCCCGGGCGTCCACGTGGAGGATCGAGAGGGTCCCCCACCCCGACACGCGAGGACGTGGCATGGCGCGAAGCTACAACCTGGCCGACCTGATCGAGATCCTCGCCGCGGCGGGGCCGGACCGCCCCGCCCTGGTCGCGGGGGACGAGCGGCGCACGTATCGGCAGCTCAGCGAGCGTGCGAGCCGGGTCGGGCACCATCTGGCGGCGGCCGGCGTGCGGCCGGGCGAGCATGTCGCGATCCTCGCCTACAACCGGGTGGAGTGGATCGAGGCGATGGTCGGCGCGTTCAAGATCCGCGCGGTGCCGGTCCCGGTGAACTTCCGGTACGTCGCCGCCGAGCTGCGGCACGTGCTCGCCGACTCCGACTCGGTCGCGCTGATCGGCGAGCGTTCGCTCTTGGCGAAGGTGGAGGAGATCCGCGGGGAACTGCCGAAGCTGCGGCATGTGGCCGTCCTGGAGGACGGGTCCGCGGCGGAGATTCCCGACGCGGTCGAGTACGAGAAGGCGCTCGCGGAGGGCGGCCCCGGCGACGACTTCCCGGAGCGGTCGAGCGACGACCGCTACATCATGTACACGGGCGGCACGACGGGCTACCCAAAGGGCGTCGAGTGGCGCTGCGAGGACATCTTCTTCGGCGCGCTGGGGGGCGGGAACGCCCTCGGCGACCCGATCGGCAGCCCGGAGGAGCTGGCCGCCAACGCCGACCAGCCCGCGATGGCCATCCTCGACTGCGCCCCCGTCATGCACGGCGCCGGCCAATGGGTCGCGTTCATGGGCCTGTTCACGGGCGCCAAGGTCGTCCTTTACACCGACCACGCGTTCGACGCCGACAAGGCGCTGCGGCTGCTCGCGGAGGAGCAGGCGAACGTGCTGATGCTGGTCGGGGACGTGATGGCGCGGCCGGTCGCCAAGGCGCTGGCCACCGGGGACCACGACACGTCCTCGCTGATGGCGATCGCGTCCGGGGGCGCGCCGCTGACCGAGGGCGCCAAGGCGGCGCTGCAGGAGCACCTGCCGAACGTTCTGTTCCTCGACAACTACGGCGCCTCGGAGACGGGGGCGTGCGGGCCGTCCGTCGGCGGCAAGGAGGGGACGGCCCGGTTCATGATGAAGCCGGGCATCACCGTCCTGGACGACGACCTGAACGTCGTCGAGCCCGGCGAGATCGGCAGGCTCGCGCGCAGCGGCAACATCCCGCTCGGCTACTACAACGACCCGGCCAAGACGGCGTCGACGTTCTTCACCGCCGCCGACGGCACCCGCTGGTCGATCCCCGGCGACTTCGCGAGCCTGGAGGAGGACGGCACGATCGTCCTGCTCGGCCGCGGCTCACTGGTGATCAACACGGGCGGCGAGAAGGTCTACCCGGAGGAGGTCGAGGTCGCGCTCAAGGACCACCCCGGCGTGGAGGACGCGGTGGTCGTGGGCCTCCCCGACGAGCGGTTCGGGCAGCGCGTCGCCGCCGTCGTCGCGCCGCGGCCCGGTGCGACGGTGACGCTGGAGGAGCTGACCGAGTACTGCCGGGGCCGCCTCGCCGGCTACAAGCTGCCGCGGCAGATCACGGTGGTGGACGAGGTGCAGCGCACGGCGGTCGGCAAGTCCGACTACAAGTGGGCGCGGAGCGTGCTCGGGTAATTCCCTGCCATACCACGTCCGGCCGCACTTTCCCCGGCGCGCACCGGTCAAGAATCAATTGATGGCGAGGGAGCGTGTCTTAACCGCGTTCCGGCGATTAACCTCCGCATGAGTGGGGATCTGCGGATATCGCTTGCGCGCCGGTATCGCCTGCTCTCTGTTGTCGGCAGAGGCGGGATGGGCACCGTCTGGCGGGCGTATGACGAGATGCTTGACCGGGACGTCGCGGTGAAGGAGGTGCATCTCCCCTCGCGCATCACCGAAGGCGAACGCAAGGTGATGTGCAGGCGGCTCCTTTCGGAGGCGCGCGCCACTGCGGCACTGCGGCATCCCGGCGTGGTCGCCGTCCACGACCTCATCGTCGAGGAGGACCGGCCCTGGATCGTCATGGAGTTCGTGGAGTCGTGCTCCCTGAACCGCCTGGTGGCCGAGGACGGGCCGCTCGGCGTGCGCCGGACGGCGGAGATCGGCGCGGCCGTCCTGTCGGTGCTGCGCACGTCGCATTCGGCGGGCATCCTGCACCGCGACGTCAAGCCGAGCAACGTCCTGATCTGCGACGACGGGCGGGTGCTGCTCAGCGACTTCGGCCTCGCCGTGCACAACGGCAAGGGCCGGGAGCCGGCCGACACGCTGCTCGCCGGCATCGAGGGCTCGCCCGCCTACCTTCCGCCGGAGCGGGTGCACGGGCTGCCGAGCGTGGAGGCGTCCGACCTGTGGTCGCTCGGCGCGACGCTTTACACGGCCATCGAGGGATTCTCGCCGTTCCTGCGCTGCCACGCGCTCGCGTCGATGGTGGCGGTGCTATTGGGCGACTATGTGCGGCCGGTAAGGGCCGGGCCGCTCACTCCCGTCATCGAGGGACTGCTGCGCCAGTCTCCGGATGACAGATTGACGGCCGAGGCAACGGCGGAATTGTTGCAGAAAGTAATCGGAACCGTCCCGGAACCGGGTGTTACGCGCGCCACGGTCCCGCGGCAGCGCCGTTTCTCGCCGCACCGTGTCACATTGGGTGACCGAAAGGAGCGCGTCTTCCGGGGTCCGCGCGTGCCGTGGACGCTGCGGAGCGCGAAGGCGCCCGGTTTCCGGAGTGGAGCGCCGGCGGAGCGGAGGGAGCCGGCGGGGGGTGTGGGGGGTCGCCCCTCCACTGGAGACAGGGCGCCCGGTAGTCCGCCGTGCGGGTCGCGGCGCGGCCGGTGGGGCCTTCCGGAACTGCCGCCGGGGCGGCGGCTGCGGCCGGGGGCGGTCGCCAGCGTGGCGGTCCTCGCGGCGCTCGCGGCCGGGACGGGCACGTGGGCGGCCCGCTGGACGTCGGTCGGCAAGGGCGACGCGGTCGCGCTGCGGCCGGCGGCGGGCGTGACGGCCAAGACGGCGAAGTACCACGAGGCGGGCGCCTACTCGGTGCGGGTGCCGGCGGGGTGGCAGGCCGACCGGCACGGCAAGGTCATGACCTGGAAGGACACCGATTCGCGGCGGGGACTGTGGATCTCCCCGGCCCCCGGCGATCCCCTCTCCGGGCTGCGCGCGCAGGAGCGCGGCGCGCTGGCGGAGCACCGCTATCCCGGCTACCACCGGCTGCGGCTCGAACTGGTTCCGGAGGTCATCGCCGGCGGCGCCGAATGGGAGTTCACCTGGCGGGACGACGGTCGCCGGGCGGTCCGGCACGTGCTGTGCGGCCGCGCGGCCGGGTACGAGTTCTGCTTCCACGCGCCCGACCAGGACTGGACGCCGGGCCAGCGCCTCTACGACAGGATCCTGAAGTCGTTCAGGCCCGAGGAGGCCGACTAGCGTCAGGTCGTCTGCTGGAGGCGCAGCAGGAACTCGGCGTTGGACGCGGTGCCCTTCATCTTCTCCAGGAGCTGCTCGACGGCCTGCTGCCTCTCCATTCCCTGGAGTGCGCGGCGGAGGCGCCAGGAGAGGGCGAGCTCCTCCGGCGACATGAGCAGCTCGTCGCGGCGGGTGCCGGACGCCTCGATGTCGACGGCGGGGAAGACGCGGCGGTCGGCGAGGCCCCGGTCGAGCTTCAGCTCCATGTTGCCGGTGCCCTTGTACTCCTCGAAGAAGACGTCGTCCATGCGGGACCCCGTCTCCACCAGCGCGGTGGCGAGGATGGTGAGCGAGCCGCCGTCCTCGATGTTGCGGGCGGCGCCGAAGAACTTCTTCGGCGGGTAGATCGCGGTCGTCGCGACGCCGCCGGCGAGGATCCGGCTGCTGGACGGCGCCGCCAGGTTGTAGGCGCGGCCGAGCCGGGTGATGGAGTCGAGCAGCATGACCACGTCGTGGCCCTGCTCGACGAGCCGCTTGGCCCGCTCGACGGCGAGCTCGGCGAGCGCGGTGTGGTCCTGCGCGGGCCGGTCGAACGTCGAGTGGATCACCTCGCCGGTGACGGACCGCTGCAGGTCGGTGACCTCTTCGGGCCGCTCGTCGATGAGCACGACCATGAGGTGCACTTCGGGGTTGTTCTGCGCGATCGCGTTCGCGAGGGACTGCAGGACCATCGTCTTGCCGACCTTCGGCGGCGACACGATGAGGCCGCGCTGCCCCTTGCCGACCGGCGCGACCAGGTCGATGACGCGGGTCGCGAGGGGGCCGGTGTCGAGGCGGAGGCGCTCGTCCGGGAACAGCGGGGTGAGCTTGCCGAACTCGGGCCGGTTCGCCGCCTCCGCCACGGGGAGCCCGTTCACGGACTCGACGCGGGCGAGGGAGCCGAACTTCTCCCGGTTCGACTTGGGCGCCTTGGCGGTCCCGGAGACGATGTCGCCGGACCGCAGGTGGTACGTCTTGACCTGGGCGAGTGAGACGTGCACGTCGTCGGGGCCGGCGAGGTAGCCGGACGTGCGGACGAAAGCGTGCTTGTCCTGGACGGAGAGGATGCCCTGGAACGGGACGACGGGCGTCTCGTCGGCGGGGCGCCTCCCCTGCTGCTGCCCGCCCTTGCGGGCGCTCTGCGCGGTGACGGCGTGCGAGCCGCGCGCCTGCTGCCGGCGGCCCGTGCTGGGAGGTTCGGTGCTGGGAGGTTCGGTGGCGGGAGGTTCGGTGGTGAGTGTGGAAGCGGACATGTGGGTCCCTTCTCAGGCGGGCGCGGAACGGTCCGCGCCACCCGAAGTCGATGCCCGCGTACGGCGGCGGAACCCGCGGCGCGTACGCGAGGGGAATGCGAGAAATGCAGCTCGGTTCACCGGGCTGACGACGGCTCCCTTGTGCGGCGGCCCCGCACGCTGACCTGCGTGCCGAGCCGGAAAAGTCACCGGGCGCTCAGATGGCCCGGGCGGGGAAGAAACGTCCTCGACGCGAGTCGCGGAAATCCGAGGACACTGCCTGGAGGATACAGCAATCCGGGCCGCCTTCGCATTCCCGGAGGTCGGTGACAACTTTCGCGGGCTGACGACCGGTATGACTCCGCGGGAGCCTCCCGGGTTCCAGCGGGCGGGTGGTGGCCGCATACGATGAGCGGCGCGGCGGCGGTCGAGGGAGGACGATTGGGCGACGGGCTGAGGTTCTCGGTCGCGGACGGGGTGGGGACGGTCGTGATCGACCGGCCGGCCAAGCGGAACGCCATGTCGGCGGACATGTGGCGGGCGCTGCCCGGCATCCTGGACGAGCTGGCGGAGGATCCGGCCGTCCGGGTCGCGGTGCTGACCGGCGCGGGCGGGAACTTCTGCGCGGGCGCCGACATCTCCGAGCTGGCCGACATCCACCGCGACGACGACTCGCACCTGTCGACGGTCGCCGAGCGGGCGCTCGCCGCGTTCCCGAAGCCGTCCCTCGCCGCGATCGAGGGGTACTGCGTGGGCGGCGGCTGCCAGCTCGCGGCGGCCTGCGACCTGCGGTTCGCGGCGGACGGCGCGCGGTTCGGGATCACCCCGGCCAAGCTCGGCATCGTCTATCCGGCCGCCGCGACGGCGCGGCTCGTCCATCTCGTGGGCCCGGCCGCCGCGAAGTACCTGCTGTACTCGGCCGACCTGGTCGACGCCGCGCACGCGCTCCGCGTCGGGCTGCTGGACGAGGTCGTCCCGTCCGGCGGGCTGCGCGACCGGGTCGCGGCGTTCACCGAGACGCTCGCGTCCCGGTCCCTGCTCACCCAGCGGGCGACCAAGGACATCGTGGACGCGATCGTCGCCGCGGGTCCCGTCGAGGAGAGGGTGGGGCGGTGGCTCGCGGAGGTCGCCGCGAGCGGCGAGGTCGAGGAGGGCATCGCCGCGTTCCTCGAACGCCGCGCGCCCGCCTTCAGCTGGACCTCTCCCACACGCTGAAGGCGGACAGGTCGCAGAACCTGCCCTCCGGCAGGCGGTGCAGGCGCAGGGCCGCGCCGGACGGGTCGTCCAGCGGCCGGGCGGTCTCCGGGCGGCGCAGCTCGGCGAGCGGCAGCACCCCGCACACCAGCGACTCGGGTGTCCGGACGATCAGGAACGGGCCGATCTGCGCGCCGCCCCGCTCGATGTCGCGCAGCGCGCCGAGCAGGGTCCGCGCCGTGCCCGCCGCCTCCGGGCAGTTGTCGCGCAGCCCGGCGACGAGGTCGGTGAAGTCGCGTTCGAGGCCGCGCGGGCTGCGTCCGGACAGGAAGTAGCGGTCCCGGTCGGTCAGCTCGACGCGCAGCCCGTGCTGCGCCGCGAACCGCTCGAACGGGCCGGTCAGCGACGGCCGTGCCGATGCCGGCGTGACGGTGAGGGCGCCGGCGACGAGGTCGGCGGGGTCGGCGCCGAGGGACGCGGCGGCGGCCTGGTCGAGCCGCCCGACGAGGTGCGCGCGGAGCCCGGCGACCTCGGCGGCCAGCCGCGCGACGGCGTCCCGCTGCTCGTCGGCGGCCTCGCGCTGCTGTTTGAGCCGGCCGCTGACGTCCGGCAGCACCCGGTCGTTGATCTGCGTGATCAGCGACCTGATCCGGCCGTCGGTCTCGGCGAGCGCCTCCCGGTCGCGGTCCTGCTCGGCGGTGAGCCGGTCGAGGCGCTCGCGCTGGGACGCGCGGAAGCCCTCCAGCTCGTCCCGCGTGCCCTTGAGCGCGCGGAGCTGCGTGCGGATGTCGGCGATCTCCGGGGCGCCGGGCGTGCGTTTGCGCTCGAACGCCAGGTACAGCTCCCGCCCGGCGATCGCCAGGCACAGCAGAACGAGGATCACCGTCATCGCGCCCTCCCGGGGGCCAGCTCGCGGGGCAGACTACGCCACCCGCCGCGCCCCCGGTGGGATGCGTCAGCGGTTGAGGTAGGTGAGGACGGCGAGGACGCGCCGGTTGTCGTCGCCCGTGACCGGCAGGTCCAGCTTGGTGAAGATGTTCGCGGTGTGCTTGGTGACGGCCCGTTCGGTGACGACGAGCTTCTCCGCGATCGCCGCGTTCGAGCGCCCCTGCGCCATCAGTTCCAGCACCTCGGTCTCGCGCGGGGTGAGGCGGGCGAGGGGCGTGTCGCGGGTGCTGGTGGCGACGAGCCGGGAGATGACCTCCGGGTCCATCGCGGTGCCGCCCCCGGCGACCCGCCGGACGGCGTCCACGAACTGCTCGGCGTCGAACACCCGGTCCTTCAGCAGGTAGCCGATGGCGCCGGTGCCGTCGGCGAGCAGCTCGCGGGCGTAGAGCTGCTCGACGTACTGCGACAGCACGAGGACGGGCAGGCCCGGAACCTGCCGGCGGGCCTCCAGCGCGGCCTGGAGGCCCTCGTCGGTGAAGGACGGCGGCAGACGCACGTCGACCACCGCCACGTCCGGGCGGTGGTCGAGCAGTGCCTTCAGCAGGGACGGGCCGTTGTCGACGGCGGCCGCGATCTCGAAGTCGTGCGACTCCAGGAGGCTGACGAGCCCTTCTCTCAGGAGGGCGAGGTCTTCGGCGAGGACAACGCGCACGGCAGCTCCAGGGTCACGATCGTCGGGCCGCCCACCGGCGAGTTGAGGGCGAGGATCCCGTCGAATGTACCGATACGCCGCTCGATCCCGCGCAACCCGCTGCCGGCGTCCATGGACGCGCCGCCGCGGCCGTCGTCGGTGACCGTGATGCGCAGGTTGTCGTGCTCGTACCCCATGTCGACCCAGACGCGGGACGCGCCGGAGTGCTTGGCCGCGTTGGTGAGGATCTCCGACACCGCGAAATAGGCGGCGGACTCGACCGGCGGCTCGGGCCGGGACGGAAGGTCGGCGGACACCTCGACGTTCATCGGGTGGTCGAGCGCGAGGGCCTTGACCGCGTCCCCGATGCCGCGGTCGGCGAGCACCGGCGGGTGGATGCCGCGGACGAGGTCGCGCAGCTCGTGCAGCGCCGTCGCGGACGACTCGCGGGTCTGGGCGAGCAGGAAGCGGGCCTTCTCCGGGTCCTTGTCGAGCAGGTGCTCGATCGCGCCGAGCGTCATGCCCATGGCGACGAGCCGGGCCTGGGCGCCGTCGTGCAGGTCCCGCTCGATGCGGCGCAGCTCGGCCGCGGAGGCGTCCACGGCGTCCGACCGGGTCTCGGTGAGGTGCTGGACGCGCAGCGCCAGCTCCGACTTCCTCGTCGGGCCGAGGATGGTGCGGCCCCAGTGCCCGTAGACGTTCATCATCTTCGGGCCGATGAGGAACCCGACGGCGATGCAGAGGGTGGCGACGAACACCGTGGAGACGATCCGCGCGACGTCCTGGTCGTAGCCCTCCGTGACGTGGATGTAGGCGTACCAGTCGCTGCCGCCGTAGTGGCCGATCATCCCGCCGGCGAACGCCGCGAGGACGTATCCCCAGATCCCGTACAGGATCAGCAGGCCGGGCAGCGCCGCGGTGAAGATCGAGACGATCGGGTCCGCGACGACCCAGAGGTAGTCGCGCCAGGTCGCCGGGTCGGAGATCAGCGCGACGAACCGCTTGAACATGCCGCTCAGGCCGGGCTCCGCCTTGGGTTCCGGCAGGTAGGGCCGCTGGATCTGGACATCGGTCCACTTGTTGATCCGCTCCCGGTAGGTGTCGAGCCGGGAGCGCAGCAGCATCGTCGCGGCCGGGAACAGCAGCACCCCGATGAAGCTCGTGATCATCGAGACCACCGTGATGAACCAGAGGCCCACCAGTGAGGCGGGGATGCCCAGGAACATCAGCGCCAGCCCGCGCCACGGGGCGCGGACGTGCTGCTGCAATCGCGTCTCTTTCACCAGTTCACCGTTCACCGGGGTCCTCCAGGGGTCGCTTGCCGTCTGGAGTCCAGTCTTCTGGCGGCCGCCCCGGAACACAGTGTGCCCGCAACCCGACCTGGGGGTGTAGTTGAGTACACCGCCGGACGCCGTCTAGAGCCATGTCGCCCTGGGGGCCCGCTTCATAGCGTCGTTGGGTGTCATCCCGCATACGACCACTCAGGGGAACCCCATGAAACGGAACCTCGCCGCGGCGCTCGGAGGCTGGAGCGCGCGGCACCGCATGACCGCCATCCTCGGCTGGCTGCTGTTCGTCGTCGTGGCCGCGGTGCTCGGCGGGGCCGTCGGCCAGGTCACGATGGCGGAGCACGAGCAGGGCACCGGGCAGTCGGCGCGGGCCGCGCAGATCATCGAGGACGCCGGGATCGACGATCCCGACCAGGAGACGGTGCTGATCTCGGGCGGTGCGGCCGGCTCCGCCGAGATGACGCGGGCGGTGGCGGCGGTGCGCGCCGGCGTCCAGGCCACCGGCAAGATCACCGATCTGCGGCCGGACGTGGTGGCCAAGGACCGGCACAACGTGATCGTCCAGTTCACCGTCAAGGAGGTTCCGGACTCCGCCCCGGACCCGCTGCCCGCGATCCAGGACGCGGTGGGCAAGGCGCAGCGGGACAACCCGTCCGTGCGGATCGGGGAGTTCGGCGGCGCGACGGCCGACGCCTGGTTCGACGAGGCGCTCGGCAGCGACTTCAAGCGGGCCGAGATGACGGCGGTGCCGCTCGCGCTCGGCATCCTGCTCGTCGCGTTCGGGGCGCTGCTCGCGGCCGTCCTGCCCGTGGTGCTGGCGTTCACCGCGTTCCTCGCCGCCGGCGGGCTCCTCGCGGTCGCCAGCCACGCGATGCACGTCGACGAGATGGTGAACTCGGTGACGCTGCTGATGGGCCTCGCGGTCGGCGTCGACTACTGCCTGTTCTACCTGCAGCGGGAGCGCGAGGAGCGGGCCAGGGGCCGGGACCGGGAGACGGCCCTGGCGATCGCCGCCGCCACCTCGGGCCGCTCGGTGCTCGTCTCCGGGATCACCGTGATGGTGGCGATGGCGGGGATGTTCCTGTCCGGGCTGATGCTGTTCAAGGGCTTCGCGATCGCGACGATCCTCGTGGTGTGCATCGCGATGCTCGGGTCGGTGACCGTCCTGCCGGCGCTGCTGTCCCTGCTCGGCGACAAGGTCGACTTCGGCCGCGTCCGCCTGCCGCGCCGGCGCCGCGAGGGGCGCGCCGGAGTGGTGGGGACGGTGCTGAAGCCGGTCTTGGCGCGGCCCGGGATCGCGGCGCTGCTGTCGGCGGGGCTGCTGCTCGCCCTGGCGGCGCCCGCGCTCGGCATGAAGACCGAGCGGCTCGGCATCGACCAGCAGATCCCGCCCGGCGAGGAGATCGCGCAGACCTACACGCGGCTGAACACGGCGTTCCCCGGCAACCCTGAGCCCGCGGAAGTGGTGCTGAAGGCCGACGACATCAACGCGCCGCGGGTGGCGGCGGCGATCGCCGAACTGAAGCGGCAGGCCGTCGCGTCCGGCGAGATGAACGAGCCGATCGACGTCACCGTGCACGACCGCGCGAACGTCGCCGAGATCGACGTGCCGCTCGCCGGGACGGGCTCGGACGACATGTCCAAGCACGCGCTGGAGACGCTGCGGGAGCGGATCGTCCCGCGGACGGTCGGACGGGTCGGCGAGGCGCCGGTGAGCGGGCAGCTCGCCTGGTCGGTCGACTACAACGACAAGCTCGGGTCGAACACGGTGCCGGTGTTCCTGTTCGTCATGGGCGCCACGTTCCTGCTGATGCTGATCTTCTTCCGGTCGCCGCTGATCGCGGCCAGCGCGATCGTGCTGAACCTGCTGTCGGTCGGCGCCGCGTACGGGGTGATGGTCGCGGTGTTCCAGCACGGCTGGGGCGACTTCCTGGTCGGGACGACGGGCGCCGGCGCGCTGGAGTCGTGGATCCCGCTGTTCGTGCTCGTCGTCCTGTTCGGGCTGTCGATGGACTACCACGTGTTCGTCGTGTCCCGGATCCGCGAGGCCTACGACCGGGGCCTGGACACCACCCGCGCCGTGCGGGAGGGCGTGCGGGCGACGGCCGGCGTCGTGACCAGCGCCGCCGTCATCATGATCGCCACGTTCGGGATCTTCGGGACGCTCTCGATGCAGGACTTCAAGCAGCTGGGCGTCGGGCTGGCGGTCGCCGTCCTGATCGACGCGACGGTCGTGCGGGTGGTGCTGCTGCCCGCCGTGATGTCCCTGCTGGGCCGCTCGAACTGGTATCTGCCGCGCTGGCTGGAGTGGCTGCCGCGCATCTCGCACGGCGAGGAGCCCGCGGCGGAACCGGCGCCGGCGCCTCCGCTCGTCGGACAAAGGTAGGTCAAACCTAAAAATAGGCTTGACCAAGTGAGTATGACGGATCTAAATTTAGGTCCGTCATACTCACTTGGAGGTGTCCATGACCGCGCCCGCGGTGGCGGTGAAACCGCCGGACCGGCTCGACCCGGCTCTGCTGAAGACCTCGTTCGTGCTGGTCCTCGGCCCGATCCTCGCGCTGCTCGACACGACGATCGTGACCGTCGGCCTCGACTCGGTCGCCCGCGACTTCCACAGCCCGCTCGCCACGCTGCAATGGGTGTCGGCCGGCTACCTGCTCGCCATCTCGATGGTGATGCCGCTGGCGGGCTGGGCGAGCGACCGGTTCGGCGCCCGCTCGATGTGGATGCTCTCGATCGCCCTGTTCGCCGCCGGATCCGCGCTCTGCGGGCTCGCGTGGTCGGCCGGGAGCCTGATCCTCTTCCGGGTGCTCCAGGGCGTCGGCGGCGGCCTCATCCAGCCGATCGGGCAGTCGATCGTCGTCCGGGCCGCCGGGCCCGCCCGCCTCGGGCGCGTCTTCGGCATCACGATCCTGCCGATGACGTTCGCGCCCGTCCTCGGCCCGGTCGCCGGCGGGCTGATCGTGGAGAGGCTCGACTGGCGCTGGATGTTCCTGGTCAACGTCCCGCTGGGCCTGCTGACCCTGCTGCTCGCGGCCCGGTACCTCCCGGCCGACACCGGACGCGGAGGGAGCACGCGGCTGGACGTGCGGGGCCTCGTGCTGCTCTCACCGGGCCTGGCCGCGATCGTCTACGGCTTCTCCGAGGCCGGCGACGAGGGCATCGCGGCCACCCGCGTCATCGCCTCGCTGGCGGCGGGGACGGCCCTCGTCATCGCCTACGCCGTCCACGCGCTGCACCGCCGGACCAGCGCCCTGATCGATCTCCGCCTCTTCGCCCGCCGCGGCTTCGCGGTCGCCACGACCAACTCCTTCCTGCAGGGTGCCGCGCTCTACGGCTCCATGCTCCTGCTGCCGCTCTACTACCAGCAGGTCGAGCACGCGTCCGCGCTGGAGGCGGGCCTCCTGCTCGCCCCGCAGGCCCTCGGGACGGCCGTCGCCACGTTCTTCGCCAGCCGCCTGACCGACCGCCTGGCACCCCGTCCGCTGATCCTCACCGGCATCGTGCTGACCCTCGCCGGGACGGTCGCGTTCACCCAGCTCGGCTCGTCCCCGGCCGGCTGGCTCCTGGTGGCGTCGCTGATCGTCCGCGGGGCGGGCCTCGGCGTCGTGATGGCCCCCGGCATGGCCACGATCTACGCCGCGGTCGAACGGCACGAGGTCGCCCGCGCGGCCGGAGCCGTCAACACGATCAACAGGGTCGGCGGCTCCCTCGGCACGGCGGTCCTCGCGGTCGTCCTCCAGCGCTCCCTGGACGGCCACGCCCCCGCCGCCGCCTACGGCCACACCTTCCGGTGGGCGGTGGCCCTCTCCGCCATCACCCTGATTCCCGCCCTCTTCTACCCGTCCCGGAAGGAGAACCGATGAGGTTCCGTTTGCTGAGCGTCCACGCCCACCCGGACGACGAGTCGAGCAAGGGTGCGGCCACGCTCGCCGAGTACGCCGCCGAAGGGGTGGACGTCCTGGTCGCGACCTGCACGGGCGGGGAGCGCGGCGACGTCCTCAACCCCGCGATGGACCGGCCCGAGATCCGGGCGGACCTCGCCGCCATCCGGCGCGCGGAGATGGACGCGGCGCGGGAGATCCTCGGCGTCCGGCAGCGGTTCCTCGGCTTCACCGACTCGGGCCTGCCCGGCGAAGGCGAACCCCTGCCGGACGGCTGCTTCGCCCGGACGCCCCTCGCCGACGCGGCCCGCCCGCTCGTGGCCCTCATCCGCGACTTGCGCCCGCACGTGGTCGTCACCTACGACGAGACGGGTGGCTACCCGCACCCGGACCACATCAAGACGCACGAGGTGACGGCGGAGGCGTTCGACGCGTCCGCCGACCCGGCGCGCTACCCCGGGACGGGGGCGCCATGGCGGCCCGCAAAGCTCTACTACCAGGGCGCCTTCTCCAAGGAGTGGTTCCAGGCCCTCCACGATGGAATGACCGAGCGCCGCCTGGAATCGGGCATCGCCCCAATCCTCGCCGAATGGCCCGACACGGCACCCAAGCTCGACATCACCACCCGCGTCCACTGCGCGGACTATTTCGCCGTCCGAGACAAGGCCCTGCTAGCCCACGCCACCCAGATCGACCCGAACGCAGGATTCATGGCCCATCCGCGCGACATCGAACGCGAAGTGTGGCCCACCGAGGACTACCACCTGGCCCGCACCCACGTGCAGACCCGCCTTCCCGAAACCGACCTCTTCGCCGGCCTCCGCTGACCGGATCAGAGGGCCACGAAGGTCAGGCCGCGCTTCTTCATCTTCGGGATGACGGTCTTCAGCGCCTTGAGGGTCTGGGAGCGGTCGCCGCCGCCGTCGTGGCAGAGCATGATGTTGCCGGCCTTGCCCTTGAGGAGGGTGCGGCGGATGTGGCCGACGCCGGGGCGGGACCAGTCGCGGGGGTCGACGGCCCAGTCGATCGGGAGCATGCCGTGCTCGGCGACCAGCTCCAGGACCGTCTTCGACCAGGCGCCGCCGGGGGAGCGGAAGAACTGCGGGACGACGCCGGTGACGTCGGCGATGCGGTCGTGCGCCTGGACGATCTCCTTGCGGACCTTCTTCGCCGACATGCCCGCGATGGTGATCGGGTGCGTCTCGGTGTGGTTGCAGATCTGGTGGCCGGCGTCGGCGATGCGGCGGGTGAGCTTCGGCCACTCCTTCACCTGCTCGCCGATGATGAAGAACGTGGCATGGATCTCGTGCTCGGCCAGCAGGTCGAGCATGCGCGGGGTCCAGGTGGGGTTCGGGCCGTCGTCGACGGTGAGCGCGATCGACTTCGCCGGGGGAGGCGGGGAGAGCTCGGTGAGCTCCCGGACGGGCTTGTCCAGCGCGGTGAGCTTCGCCGGCGTCCACACGGCCGGACGGGGGGTCGGCGTGGGCGTGGGCGTCGGGGTCGGCGTCGGATGGATGACCGGCCGCGCGCGGGGCGTCGCCGGTGTCGGGACG
>NZ_SMKY01000223.1 GCF_004349235.1 Actinomadura darangshiensis
CGGGGTCAGGTCGGTGCGACGGCGCGGCCGGTCTGCGGGGAGATCATGCCGGCGCACAGGCCGCGGCCGGCCAGCGTCTGCGCGATGCGCGGGATCGCGGCGAGGGTGTTGGCGGGCCATTCGTGCATGAGGATGATCTGGCCGTTGCCAAGGCGGCCGACGGCCTGCACGATCGCGTCGGTGCCGGCGCCGTTCCAGTCCTGCGAGTCGACGTCCCAGATGATCTCGGTCAGGCCGTACTTGGCCTCGACCGACCGCAGCGTCGCGTTGGTCTCCCCGTAGGGCGGGCGGAACAGTCTCGGTGTGCCGCCGCCCGCGTTGGCGATGGCCTGCTGGGTCCGGGAGACCTCCGAGTCCATCTGCGACTGGCCCTGCTGGGTGAGGTGGGGGTGGGTGTAGCTGTGGTTGCCGATCCACATCCCGGCGGCGGCCTCGGCCTGGACCTGGGACGGGTAGGCGGCGGCGTACTGGCCCTCGTTGAACATCGTGGCCCGCAGCCCGTTCTGCCTGAGCGCGTTGAGCAGGGCCGGGGTGTGGTCGTTGGACGGGCCGTCGTCGAAGGTCAGGCCGACGTACCCGTTGCAGGCCGCGGCCTGGGAGGGGATGGCGGCGGCGACGGTGCTCACCGCGGCGATGGCGGCGAGCGCCAGTCCGGTGGCGAGGGAGCGTTTCGATCGGTGTGGTCCGGTTCGCATGGCGGGGTCCTTTTCATGGCGGGGGACGGGAGCGCCGGCGGTTCAGCCGACCGAGATGTTGGAGCTTCCGCTGCTCTGGTAGCCCTCGGTCGCGAGGATCATGTAGTACCGGAAGGCGCCCAGGTTCATCCCGTGGCTCGCCCAGGCGTCGAAGTGGTTCCCGGTCGTGATGGTTCCCCCGGTCCGCTTCGACTGCCGGACGCTCCAGTACTGCTGGAAGGTCTTGGTGCCTTCGACGGACGGGGCGTTCGTCCGGGTCGTCTGGTAGATGTCGTAGGTGCCGCCGTCGCTGGTGACGGTGCCCTTGTAGGTCCCGGTGGGCCGGTAGGTGCCCCAGTTGTCGACGATGTAGTACTCGACGAGCGGGTTCGACGTCCACCCGTACAGGGCGAGGTAGGCGTTGCCGGACGGGTTGAAGCTGCCGGAGTAGTTGACGGTCCTGCGTCCGCCGTTGCTCCAGCCCTTGCCCGCGACGAAGTTCCCGACGTTGCTCCAGTTCGTGCTGTAGCTGCCGCCAGATCCCAGGGTCATGGAGACCGATCCGCCGCCGTCCGTCCAGAACGAGTAGTAGTACCCGTTGTTGGTACCGGTCTGGTTCGAGGTGATGGTGGTGTCGGCGTTGGCGGTGCCCGGCACGAGGGCCGTGGCCGCCGCCAGTGCCACGGCGCAGGCGCCGATGACGGGCTTCGTGCGGAGGAACGGTCCGGGCCGGCGGCGTCTGCGGCCGGCTGCGGGGATGGCGGTGTCGCTCATTTGCGCGCTCTTCATGGGGGTGGGTCCTTACTTGAGGGCGCGTGACATGACCCGGTCGGCGCGGTGGCCACGGGTGCGGGGGAGTTGGGCGGCGGTCGCGCGGTGGACGGCCGGAGGCTGCGCAGGACGGATGACCCGGGTCGGCGGAGCCTCGGGGGTGGTCGAAGTCCGCCGATGGCGACAGTGTTGGCCGGGCACTTCTGCGTGTCAACAGTTTCGGAAACGTTTCGGAACGAATGATCGCGTTAAGGCGACCTTTCGCCTGTTCAGTACGCAGAATTTCCGACTATGTCCAAAACGGTTGCACGCGGCCGCGTAACGTGATCAAGGTTGGAGAGGAAGTCTCCGAAACTTTTTATCGAATTTCGGAGAAGTGTCGACTGCCCGAGCGTCGGTCCGGGTCAGCGGGCGGCGGGTTCCTCTTCGGGGCGCTTCTCGCGCCGCTTGCGGATCGAGCCCGCCTGCGCCTTCTCCTCCGGATGGCGGTGGACGCGGACGAGGCTGGCCGCCGTCGTGAACAGCAGGATCACCAGGATCACGCCCAGCGAGAGCGGCGTCGGTATCTCGGGGACGGACTTCGTGACGTCCTCGTGCAGGAACTGCAGGATCAGCTTGACGCCGATGAACGCGAGGATCACCGAGAGGCCGATCGACAGGAAGACGAGGCGTTCGAGCAGGCCCTCGATGAGGAAGTAGAGGGCGCGCAGCCCCAGCAGCGCGAACGCGTTGGCGGTGAAGACGAGGAACGGGTCCTTCGTCACGCCGAAGACGGCCGGGATGGAGTCGAGCGCGAACAGGACGTCGGTACTGCCGATGGCGACGAACACCAGGACCAGCGGCGTCATGACGCGGTGGCCGTCCTCGTGGGCGAGCATCCGGCCGCCGTGGAAGTCCTGGCTCACCGGCAGGATCTTGCGGGCCCCGCGGACGAGGAAGGTGTCCTCCACGTCGGGTTGCTCGTTGCGGTGCCGGATGAGCTGCACCGCCGTCCAGATCAGGATCAGCCCGAAGATCAGGAAGGTGAAGGAGAACAGGTTGATCGCGGCGGCGCCGACCGCGATGAGGGCGGCCCGCAGGACGAGCGCGGCGGCGATGCCGAACAGCAGCGCCTTCTGCTGGAACTCCGCCGGCACGGCGAACCGCGCCATGATGATCACGAAGACGAAGAGGTTGTCGACCGACAGGCTCTTCTCCACGATCCAGCCGGAGAAGTACTCGGTGCCCGCCTTGGAGCCGCCGAGGACCCAGACGGCGAGTCCGAACAGCAGCGCGACGCCGATGTAGAACACCGACCAGAACGTGGCCTCCCGGATGTGCACCGCGTGCGGCCGCCGGACGGCGACCAGCAGATCGAAGACGAAGAGCGCGAGGATCAGCGCGATCGTCGCGCCCCAGGCCCATGCGGGTATGTCGACCATCCTGCTGCTCCAGTCGGTGCGGGGCTTCGCCAGTCCTATAACCGTTCTGCCGTGCTTCTACCTCCGGACCCCGGACGGCGGGGGCGCAGGCACTCAGGCGGGTCTGAGTATTCGAGCCGATGCGGCGCTGCCGGATGAAAGGCGAGGCTGCGGGCATGGAAACCACACGCCGGCGCCCGCCCCGTCCCGCCAAGGCGGCCGCGCTCACCGCCAAGGCGGCCCTCGCCGCGCTCCTCGCGCTCGTCGTCGTCTTCCCGGAGTGGGACCGGTTCGCGGACAAGGCCATGGGCGTCCGCGTGGCGGCCTATCCCGCCGCCGTCATGGTCGTCACGCTCGTCTGGGCGCTGCGCGGCCGGGGCCGCCCCTTCCCCTGGGACGTCGACCTCCTGGTGACCCTCCCGTTCGTCGTGGACGTCGCCGGGAACGCCGCCGACCTCTACGACACGATCGGCTGGTTCGACGACGCCTGCCACTTCGGGAACTGGGCGCTGCTGAGCGCCGCCGCCGGGCTCGTCCTCCGCCGCCGGGGCGGCCTGCCGACCTGGTCCCTGGCCCTGACGTGCGCCGGGCTGGGCGCCATCTCCGCGATCCTGTGGGAGTTCTTCGAGTACGGCGTGTTCATCCTCGACACCCCCGAGACCGTCACGATCTACCGCGACACCATCGGGGACCTCATGCTCGGCCTCGCCGGGTCGGTCGCCGCGGGCCTGGTGATCGCCGCCCGGGGGCCGCGCCGCCCGCGGGTCCGGCCGGAGCCCGCCGGACGCCCGCGCCTCAGCCTGGACACGACCGTCCACCTCACCCTGGACGGGTCAGTACACCAGCGCCTGGACGTCGTCCAGGGTGATCTCCTCGACGAACGTGGAGGCGCCGGCGATGCGGATGCCCGGCAGGACGTCGTCCGGGCCGATCTCGCGGCGGGCGGCGCACTGGGTGCAGAGGGTCACGCGCCCCGAGCCGAGGATGACGGCGAGAAGATCGTCCAGGGGAGTGGCGTGCGGCAGTGAGAACTCGGCGGCCTTGCCCGGCAGCGCGAACCACGCCGACTCCCCGGTCAGCCACAGCGAGACCGGGACCCCGCTCGCCGCGGCCGCCGCCGCCACCGTGAACGCCTGGTTGCTGCGCTCGGGGGCGTCGGCGCCCGCCGTCACCTTGATCACCAGTGGTCGGGCCATAGCCGCACTCTAGTCCCGGATACCGCGTAGCATCCTGCGGTGTGGGCGGAATGGCGAACGCGGCGGTCCTGGTCATCGCCCTCGGACTGATGGCGGTGGCCGCCGTCCTCCTCGTGATCCGCCTCGGCCGCCTGAAATAGGACGGTTTCACCAGGCCGCGGGACGCGCGCGGCCCGGCGCGCCGCTACGCTCGGTGTCCATGGATCCTGAGCTGCACCCGGACCTTGAGCCCCTGAAGTTCCTGCTCGGCACCTGGGAGGGCGCCGGCGTCGGCGGCTACCCGACGATCGAGTCGTTCAACTTCGGCCAGGAGATCTCCTTCGGCCACAACGGGAAGCCCTTCCTGAGCTACGCCAGCCGCACCTGGAAGATCGAGGAGGACGGCACGCTGGGGCGTCCGCTGGGCATGGAGACCGGGTACTGGCGGCCGCGTCCCGACCACCAGGTCGAGGTGACGCTGGCGCATCCGACCGGCATCGTCGAGATCTACGTCGGGAACGTGGCGTTCAACCGGGTGGAGCTGGAGACGGACGTCGTCGCGCGGACGGAGTCGGCCAAGGAGGTCACCGCCGGCCACCGCCTGTACGGGCTGATCGGCGAGGACCTCGGCTGGGCCTACGACATGGCGGCGATGGGGCAGAAGCTCCAATCGCACCTGTCGGCGCAGCTCAAGAAAGTGTCCTGAGCACACGACTCCGCCCGCGCGAAGGCTCAGCGGCGCTTGACCGCCAGCAGAGCGCGGGCGTCCGCGGCGGACATGGGCGGACGCTGGGCCAGGTTGGCGGCTTGGGCGGCGCGCTCCACCAGCTGGGCGTTCGCCGTCACCGGACGTCCCTTGGCGAAGGTGACCGTGTCCTCCATGCCGACGCGCAGGTGGCCGCCCGCCGACAGGGCGGCGAGCATGACGGGCAGGGACGTCCGGCCGATGCCGGTGGCCGACCAGGTGGCGCCGGACGGCAGCGCCTCGACGGCGGCCACCAGGGAGCGGGCGTCGCCCGGCATGCCGCCCGGGACCCCCATCACCAAGTCGCAGTGGACGTGGCCGCCGTACGGGAGGCCGTGCTTGCCCAGGAGGCGGTGCAGCGCCGCCACCTGGCCCAGGTCGAACAACTCGAACTCTGGGACGACCTCCAGGTCCTGTGTGCGCTTGTAGAGCTCCTCCATGAACGGCCAGGGGTTCATGAACACGTCGTCGCCGAAGTTGACCGTCCCGCAGGTGAGCGAGCACATGTCGGGTCCGGCGTCCAGGACGCGGAGGCGGTCCTCGTACGGGTCGGTGACGGCGCCGCCCGTGGACAGCTGGACGATCAGTCCCGTGCTCTCCCGCAGCGCCGTGACCGTGTCCCGCAGCAGGGCCAGGTCGAGCGTCGGCTGCGCGTCGTCGTCGCGGATGTGCACGTGGATCACGGCCGCGCCGGCCGCCTCGCACTCTTTGGCCGTCTGGACCAGTTCATCGAGGGTGACGGGCAGGGCCGGGACATCCGCTTTCGCGGACTCCGCGCCCGTGGGCGCCACCGTGATGAGCGTCGTTGCTCCCATAGGCGGCAGAATGCATGGTCATGCGTGCGGTAGTCCAGAGGGTGAGCCAGGCCAGCGTGTCCGTGGCCGGGCGTGTCGTCGGCGAGATCGAGGGGCCGGGGCTCCTGGTCCTCGTCGGCGTGACGCACGACGACGGCCCGGAAAAGGCCCGCAGGCTGGCCGCGAAGCTGTGGGGCCTGCGGATCCTGCACGACGAGAAGTCGTGCTCGGACGTCGGCGCGCCGCTCCTCGTCGTGAGCCAATTCACTCTCTACGGGGACGCGCGGAAGGGCCGCCGCCCGTCGTGGACGGCCGCCGCCCCCGGCCCGGTCGCCGAGCCCCTGGTCGACGCCGTCGTCCGCGAGCTGAGGGCGCTGGGTGCGAAGGCCGAGACGGGCGAGTTCGGCGCGGACATGAAGGTCGCCCTTGTCAACGACGGCCCGATCACCCTCGTCGTGGACGTCTGAGGCGGGCGGTCAGCGGAAGCCGTAGACCATCCCGACGAGGGCGGCGACCGTGCCGGCGGTCGCGAGGAGGATGAGGGCCCGGTCCTGCGGGACGAGGCGGCCGCGGAGTTCCCCGGAGACGACCACGACGCCGGTCCTGTCCTCGTCCTGGTGCGGTTCGCGCTGGAACGGGTTGCGGAGGCCGGCGAGCCGCCACAGCGCGTCGTTGCGGAGCCGCTGGTGGTCGGGACGGCGGCAGGCGAACAGCCGCCCCCTGGTGCGTTCCGTGCAGGCGGCGCCCTGCGGCGTCAGCACCCGGCACATGGTCGGGACGAGCATGAACTGGTACAGCGACCACGCCAGCAGCCCGAGCAGCGCGACGCGCCACGAGTTCAGCCACCACGCCGCCCCGGCGATCGCCGCGAACAGGGCCCACCACACCAGCGCGGACTCCCGGCCGGGACGGCGCCGGGTTCCCCGTCTGGCCGCCGGCGGTCCCTCTTTCCCCAGGTTCGCGACCATCGGTAGGAATCCGCCTTCCCCGGGCAGCGACAGGTGAGAAATCGTCTATGTCCGACGATATTCGCCCGGGGGGCGCGCTGCTACCCGTGTTTTGCCGTACGGCGGCGAAGGGCGATCTGCGCGTTCGCGCCGGTCTCCGGCGAGACGACGACCTCCTGCGCCGCCGCGACGCCGCCCGCCAGCAGCTCCGCGTCCACCGGGACGTTCCGCTTGACCAGCGCCAGCGCGACCGGCCCCAGCTCGTGGTGCCGGGCCGCCGACCCGACGAACCCGACGGTGCGGCCGCCGGGGATCCCGACCGGGTCGCCGTGCGCGGGCAGCCGGTCGACGCTGCCGTCCAGGTGCAGGAACACCAGGCGGCGCGGGGGCCGCCCCAGGTTGTGGACGCGCGCGACCGTCTCCTGCCCCCGGTAGCACCCCTTGCTGAGGTGGACGGCCGTCTCCACGTAGCCGGCCTCGTGCGGGATCGTCCGGTGGTCGGTGTCGAGCCCGAAACGGGGACGGTGCTCGGCGATGCGCAGCGCCTCGTAGGCCCAGCTGCCCGCCGGACGCAGGCCGGCCGGGAACTCGCCGCGCGGGACGATCCGGGTCGTGGTCCCGGCGGCGTCCGGCCAGGCCAGGGCGCCCTCCCCGGCGCCGGGGCCGGTGACCACCATGTACTCCGCCGACACGTCGGCGACCTCGACCCGCAGCATGAACCGCATCCGGTCGAGGAACTCCACCAGCGACGGCGCCGTAGCCGGCTCGACGTGCGCCCAGACGGCCTCGCCGTCGTCCACCAGGAAGAGGTGGTGCTCGATGTGCCCGTTCGGGCCGAGCAGCAGCGCCTCGGTCGGCTCGAACGGCTTCAGGGCGTCCAGGTGCTGGCTGAGGAGGCTGTGCAGCCAGGACAGGCGGTCCGGCCCGGAGACCCTGACGACGCCCCGGTTGCTCCGGTCGACGAACGCCGTCCCCTCCTCCAGGGCGCGTTGCTCGTGCGACGGGTCGCCGTAGTGCGCGGCGACCTCCTGGTCGGGCGCGTCGGCGGCGACGGCTCCGGGCGACTGCAGCAGAGGGCTCTCCATGCCGTCCAGCCTAATTCGCGCGGCAGTCCTTGCACCGCCCGTAGACAGTGAGGTGGTGCACGTCGGTGTCGAAGCCGAAGTCGCGCTGCAGGACGTCCGCGAGCCCGGCGGCCGCGCGCGGGTCGACGTCCTCCACGGTGTGGCAGCCGCGGCAGACCAGGTGGATGTGCTCGGCCTCGGCGGCGAGGTGGTAGTTCGGTGGGCCGTGCCCGAGATGGGCGTGCTTGACGAGCCCGAGCTCTTCGAGGAGTTCGAGCGTCCGGTACACGGTGGAGATGTTCACGCCGCGAGCGGTGCGCTGCACCTCGGTGCAGATCTCCTCGGGGGTCCCGTGCTCCAGGTTGGTGACCGCCTCAAGGACCAGCTGGCGCTGCGGGGTCACCCGGTACCCCTTCGCCCGCAGCTCCTCCTGCCACGACTCGACCATGTACCGAGTCTAGGTCCGGTCGCCGGGGCCCGTCCCCGCTCCGCGTTCAGCCGTCGGAAAACTCGCTTGCCTCGCCGCGGGACGCTCGCATACGTTCGGGGGACGCGCGAAAGGAGGTGGTCCAAGAAATGGTTGATTCTAGGACTCGCGAGGTGGCTGTCCGCTAGTCGCCGTTCCGCCTCGGCGCCGCCGCCCCCGGCGGTGGCAACCGGTCGCGACGGTGACCGGCGAATCCCAGGCAGTTACCCGATCCCCGGACCGATGGACCCGTCCTGTCCGTCGCCCCGCCACCCGGCGGGAAGGTCCGGGGATCGTTCATTTTCCGGGCGGGGCGGATGCGGTTCCCCGCGCTGATCTGGGTACTTGACCATGGAGGTAAGCGGGTCCCCCGCCGGATGGGAGGGGCCCGCATTTCGGTGCGGGTCTTTGTGGAGGGGCGCGGTGGACGTTAATCCTGTGCTTGTCGAGGTGGAGCGGTCGGGGTTCGTGGAGTCCCGGCACCGGGGGGCCGCCGTCGGGGTCGGTGCGGACGGGGGCGTCGCCGTCCGGGCCGGGGACCCCGGGGCGCCGATCTTCCCGCGGTCGGCGAACAAGCCCATGCAGGCGGTCGCGATGCTGCGCAGCGGCCTCGACCTGGACGGTGAGCTGCTCGCGCTGGCCGCCGGCAGCCACTCGGGCGAGGACTTCCACGTCGAGGGCGTGGAGAAGGTCCTCGCCGGTGCCGGGCTGGTCGCGGACGACCTGCGCTGCCCCGAGAGCTGGCCGCTCGACCCCGCGACGCAGCAGGATGTCGCCCGGACGGGCGGCGGGCCCTCGCGGCCGCGGATGAACTGCTCCGGCAAGCACGCCGCCATGCTCGCCACGTGCGTCGCCGCCGGCTGGCCCACGGAGTCCTATCTGGACGTCCAGCATCCGCTGCAGCTCGCCGTCCGCGCCGTCGTCGAGGAGCTGGCCGGCGAGCCCGTCGCGGCGGCCGGCGTCGACGGGTGCGGGGCGCCGCTGTTCGCCGTGTCGATCACCGGGGTCGCGCGGGCCTTCCGGGCGCTCGTCCTCGCCGGGCCGGGCACGCCCGAGCGGCGCGTCGCCGACGCCATGCGCACGCACCCGCAGTGGACGTCCGGCACCCGGCGCGAGGAGCGGCAGCTGATGGACGCCGTCCCCGGGCTGCTCGTCAAGTGCGGCGCCGAGGGCGTGGACGCGTTCGCGTGCGCGGACGGGCGCGCCGGCGCCGTCAAGATCGACGATGGGGCGATGCGGGCGCGGACGCCCGTGACCGTCGCGCTGCTGCGGGCGCTCGGCGTCGCCGGCGGCGCCGAGCTGGACGAGCTGTCGATCGTCGAGGTGCGCGGGGGCGGCGGCGTCGTCGGCGCCATCCGCCCGGTGCCGGGCGTCTTCGGCGGGCCCGGTTAACCCTGTGCCGGCAGGAGCCGGGTCACGATCTGCCCGATCAGGCCGGTGGTGGAGTAGGGCTCCAGAATCGCGGGGACGGTGAGGTCGTCCAGGAGCAGGCCGGCCATGGCGAAGTACAGCAGCGCGACACCCGTGGCGTCGCCGGGCAGCCCGGCGTCCAGGTGGTACCGGACGATCTCCTCGTGCTCGGCGGTGAGGAAGCCGCTGAGGTCGGCGTGCAGTTCCGGGCGCCGTGTCGCTTCCAGCCGCAGCTCCAGCATGGCCAGGTAGCCGGTCCGGTCGCCCCTCATGCGCTCCAGCAGCTGGCGCATCAGCTCGGTGACCAGGTCGTGCGTGGGCGCCTGCCGCATCGTCTCGGCCAGCGCCGCCGGGTCGGGGGTGAGGCGCTCGCGGGTGCGGTGCATGACCTGCGCGAGCAGGTCGGCGCGGTTGGCGAAGTAGTTGGTGGCGGTGCCGGTGGGCACGCCCGCCTGCGCGTCGATCGCGCGCAGCGTCAGGCCGCGCGTCCCCTCGCGGGCGAGTACCTCGATGGCCGCGTCCAGCAGGGCGGCACGGCGGGCCGGGTTGCTTCTCACTGTGTGCTGTCTCCGTCGCCTTCAGACCACTGCAAACAGAGTACAGCGACCCTGGAGTCAGCCGGACGGCGCGCGCCCCGTCAGCCGGAGGTTCGGGCCCCGCCCGCCCGCCGTCTGCGCCGGCGCCGGCGGGACGGGCCCATCAGGGCTCCCTGGCGGGCTTCGGCGTTCTCGGGCTGCTTGAGCTCCTCGAACTCTTCCTTGAAGAGGGTCTGCTCGTACAGGATGCCGTCGGCCCCGACGTCCCTCGGCTCGCGTCCCGGCTGAGGGTTGTCCTTGCGGAACTCCTCCCACTGGCTCTCGCGGTCCGGCGGGTAGCTGTGGGAGAACATCCCCGGCCGGTAGGTGTACAGGCCGCCCTGCTCCATGCCCCGGTGGTTGTCCTGGTCGTTCCGGCGTTCCGGCCGCACCTTCCTGGACGAGGCGGCGATCGTCAGGTACAGCCAGGCCAGCAGCGCGATGACCGCCAGGACCGGGATGATCCAGGCGAAGGCCAGCGCGCCGGTCGGAGCCGTATCCGCCTGGACCGGGCCGGCGACGATCGTGGTGAGCATGGCGGACCACCTCCCGATGGCGTGTCGGCCCCCGTGGGGGTCAGTTAGGGATGTGTCCGCTAATTTCCCTGTTAACCCCTTCGGGGGCCGGTTCGGCGGGCGCGCCCACCATGCGGAGCCGGCCCGCCGACACGCCGGGGACGGTCATCCCGGCGGCCACCGCCAGCACGCCGACCATCGGAACGGTCCAGCCGCCGGTGGCGTCGTGCAGCGCGCCGAGGGCGAGCGGGCCGAGCGCGGCGATGACGTACCCGACGCCCTGCGCCATCCCCGAGAGCTGCGTCGCGACGTGCGTGTCGTGGGCGCGCAGCCCGATGAACGACAGCGCGGTCGCGAACCCGAGGCCCTGCCCGAACCCGAGGACCGCCGTCCAGCCCCACACCATGCCGATCGGCGCCCAGGTGACCCCGGCGAACCCGATCGCGCTCAGCGCCGCCGTGGCGATCACCAGCGGCCGCTGGTCGCGGAACCGGCGGGCGAGCACCGGGACGGCCAGCGACCCGACCGCCTGCACGGCCGACGACAGCGCCAGGACGTACCCGGCGGGCGCCTCGGCCATCCCGCGGTCCTGGCAGATCGTCGGCAGCCAGCCGAGCACCACGTAGGCCAGCAGCGACTGCATGCCCATGAACACCGTGACGTGCCAGGCCAGCCCGGACCGCCACACCAGCGCGGCGACGCCGTGCGGGGCGGCGGCGGGCGGGGCCGACCGCGCCGCGTGCGCCGCCCGCCGCGCCCGCGGCACCCAGATCAGCCCGGCCAGCGCCGCCGGGATCGCGAGCAGGCCGAGCGGCAGCCGCCAGGTGGAGTCGAAGAGGTCCTCCACCGGCACGGCGAGCCCGGACGCGACGGACGCGCCCACCGTCACCGCGACCGTGTAGATCGACGTCACCGTCGTGATCCGGGACGGGTGGTCCCGCTTGATGATCGCGGGCATCGCGATGTTGCCGATGCTGATCGCGACGCCCGCGACGAGGGACCCGGCGAACAGCGGGAACGGGGCGTTCAGCAGGCGCAGCAGCAGCCCCACGATGAGCAGTGCCATCGCGCTGACCAGCAGCGTCTCGCCGCGCGGGGTGCGCCGCAGGAACGCCGCGGCCAGCCCGTAGGAGCCGAAGAACACCAGCGGCAGCGTGGTCAGCGCGCCCGCCGCCGTCCCGGACAGGCCGAACCCGTCGCTGATCTCGGTCAGCAGCGGCCCCACCGCCGCGAGTGCCGGCCGCAGGTTGACCGCCACGATGACGATCATCAGCAGGGAGCCGGCGACGGCGCGCCGTCCCGTCACCTGGCCGCCCCCTCGCCCGTGGCCTGGTCGCCCGTGGCCCGGTCGCCCGTGGTCTGGTCGCCGAGGAGGGTCTCCAGGACGGCCAGGGTCGGTTCCACGACGGCGGCCGCGGCCGCCGCGGCGGCGTGCGGGTCGGCCGCCGTGATCGCGTCCAGCACCGCGCGGTGCGCGGCCGGGCCCGCCTCCGGCACCTCGTGGTCCAGCCTGATCGCGCGCATCGACTCGTGCAGCCGCTCGATGAAGAACCGCATCGCCTCGATCAGCACCGGGTTCCGGGACGCCTCCGCGACGCCCATGTGGAACCGCGCGTCGGCGGCGCCGAACGCGTCCGGCTCGGTGGCCTCGTCGCGGGCGCGGAGCAGCTCCTCCAGCCGCGCCAGGTCGGCGCCGGTGCGGCGGCGCGCCGCGAGCCGGGCCGCCTGGACGTCGTAGGCGAGCTGCACCTCGAACACGTGCCGGGCGGACGCGCGCGACACCCTGGTCAGCAGCGGGCGCGGGTCGCAGCTGCTGCGCACGTACGTTCCGTCGCCGCGCCGCACCTCCAGCACCCCGACGTGCGACAGCGCCCGGATCGCCTCCCGGACGGCCGGACGGCTCACGCCGAGTTGCGCGGCCAGGTCCATCTCGCCGGGGATGCGCTCCCCGACCGGCCATGAACCCGCGCTGACCTCCGCCTGCAGCTGGTCGAGGACGGCGTCGACCGTCGAACCGCCCGGCACCGGACTCAATCCCACAAAAGCCCCCAAATTAAGATGTCAGACATCTTACGAGCACGACCCGTGGTGACCACCGGGAGGGGTCTCGGTGATCACCACGGGCGTCTGCGGCGCCCGCCGGACGGGGGTGTGGGTGGGAGCCGGATCCGGCGGGCGCCGCGGCTTCGGCGGCGGGTCAGCGCAACCGGGGCGGGCGGAACCTCCGGCGCGCCCTGGCCGGCGGCCTCCGCGCCTCGTGCCGCTCGGCCTCCTCGACCTCGCGCGCGTGCTCGATGTGCGCCATGACCTGCCGGTGCGTCACCGACGGGGCCGGGTCGCGGCGCGTCCGCTGGGACGGGCTGCCCTGGATGATGCCGCCCATGACGGGGCCGCGGTGCGACAGGCCGTCGTCCCCGCCGCGGTAGTGCCGCCGCTTGCGGGACGTCGTCAGCAGCACCGTGATCCAGCCGATCAGCGCCAGGAAGATGACGGCCGGGCCGATCGCCATGAAATAGGCGTCCCCGAGCCGCCAGGAATCGGCGAGTACCGAAACGTCGAGTACCGGCATGAGGCGACACCTCCTCGCCTCATGCCTTTACCCCCAGCCGGGAGGTTAACCGTCCGGTAACCGCCGGCGCGGGTCACAGCCCCCGCGACTGGGAGATCGAACCCGAGGTGGCCAGCGTGAACGTCCGCATCGACTCGGCGAACTTCGACAGGTCCCATTCCGCCGGGCCCTCGTACCAGTAGAGGTTGTCGGCGCCCTCGGCCCGCTCGCCGGCGTCCTTCACCGTCTCCGCCCACTTCGGGACGGCGTCGAACACGACCGCGTACGGCAGGAACCGGGAGAACAGCGCGATCCGCTGGCGGGACGCGGCCGCGTCGCCCGCGAGGGCGCCGCGCTCCAGGAACATGCGGAAGCCGATCGTGTGCGCGAGGACGGTCGCGCCCCGCGCGGTCTTCGCCGGCATGTACTGGCCGCCGTAGGCCAGCGCCGCGCCCGCGATGATCAGCGCGAGGCCGGCCAGCGCCCACTCGGTGGTGAACGCCAGCGCGACCGTCCCGGCGATGCCGAGCAGCGTCACCAGGATGCCGGCGATCGTCCACCGGGACCGGACGGTGTCCGGACGCCGCGCGAACCAGCCCTGCTTGACCACGTCGTCGTACATCGCGGACCTGACCTGCGCCAGCTTCGTCGCGAACGTCCCGCCCAGCTCGGACAGCTTGACGGCGTCGCGGCCCGTTCCGTCGGGCGCGGTGAGCAGCGCGTCCAGCAGGATCCGCTCGTAGGGGAGCAGGTCGACCTGCGGGCGGTCCAGGCGGCGCAGCGTCCAGTCGAGGCGGCCGGTCCGGGCCCGGTCCTCCTCCTCGATCAGCAGGTAGCCGCGGACGGCGAGGTCGACGATCGTCGCGGTGACGTCGATCACGTCGGCCTGCTCGTCGATCAGCGTGCCGATCTGGCCGGGGCGCACCCCGTCCGGCGGCTCGAACTCGGCCCCGGCGAGCGGCGCCTGGTCGCCCTCGGCGGCCTTCTTCTCGACGACCCTCTTGTCGCGCCCGCGCAGCAGGTACAGGACGGCGAGGCCGCCGAGGAGCAGCACCAGCAGGCCGGCGAGCGCGCCGCCCGTCACGCCGTTGACGGAGAACGCGGTCGCGAGCGTGTGCCGCCGCTCGTAGAGGGCGTGCCCGCCCGTCGTGCCCGCGGGCAGCCCCGCGACGACCGTCAGGTACTCGCCCGGCAGCATCCCCTGCTGCGCGTACACGCCCTGCGTGTGCGTGTGGTTCGTGTAGTACTGCGTGCAGCCGATCGTGCTGCCGATCGGACCGGTGAAGCAGTTGACGCTGCGGATCATCGCGTCGCCGTCGACGGTCGCCTTGGCCTCGTCCAGCGGCACCTTCCAGCCGCCGATCACCGGCCAGCGCAGCTCCTCCGCCGCGCCCTGCCGGGTGATCGCGCCGCGCAGGTCGTACTCCAGGACGACCGTGCGGTCACCGGTCAGCTTGCCGCCGCCCGACACCGTGACGGTCGTGGTCGTCTCCCCCTCGGACGAGGCGACCTTCGACGGCCCGCCGTCCGGGCTGCCGGCGCGCAGGTTCTCCAGCTTGTAGACGCGGTCCTCGCTGAGGCTCTCGTGCGTCCGGGTCGGGAACGTCCGGCGGAAGCCGTCGTGCCCGGCGAACCGGTAGACGATCGTCTCCTTCACCTTGACGGTGCCGCCCTGGCCCGCGGTGAGGACGACGTGGTCCTTCAGGACCCGCTCCGCCGCGGTGATCCGCTCGTCCGCCGCCGCGGAAGTGCTGGTCAGCGCGGGCAGGGCCAGCGCCGCCGAGACCATCAGGACAACCGGGCGCGACCGGACCATCGCCGCAAGAGCAGACATGGCCGCAAATGGTAGCGGCAATGCATGCGATGATTCTGCGCTATGGCAGGTCATTACCCC
>NZ_SMKY01000224.1 GCF_004349235.1 Actinomadura darangshiensis
CGCTAGGACTGGGCGACCCCCGCCGGGGGGGAGAGCGGGGGTCGCCTGGCGGTCCGGCTCCGGGGGGGTAGAACCGGTCCGCTTTCCCAAGAAAGTCTCGGGGAGTTCGAACTGCCGTATGTAAGTTCGCCCTATGGGAGAGGCAAACTCACGCTGACTCCAGTCTAGGCAGATACAACATATGCTGCCCGATCGCCGAGAGTTCCGTCGAGTCGCAAACTCGTCCGGCACGTGGTGTTTTTTCGCATCTGGTGGCGACGATCCGCTGGAGGCGGTACCGCGATGCGCCGTGCCGCCCTCGGCGGGCGTCCCGGCCCGGTGCACAGGAAGTGCATCGGGACGGAAGTGGGAGCGTACAGGAGAACTAAAGATCTTTCCTGGGGTCCGCCGGGATCGGCGTCCAAAAAGAAACGATCACGGTGCGTGATCAATTTACGCGAACCGGTCGATGGTTACGGATAGTCCGGAATATCCCACCTTGGCCCCAGCGGGCACCGGCGTCCCATGCGGCGCCGCATCCGGTGGTGCCGCGCGCTTTCCGAATAGGGCCTTGTCAACAGGGCAAATGAGGCGTAGACAGGTCGTACGGACCAAGTGTCCGAGCACGGCAGCCGGGCACCCACGCGCGACCAGCCGCGGGAGGCGCGTCGAGACGGGCTTGACCCGATCCGACGAATACGAGGTGCACGCTTGGTAACCCGGTGTGACGTGTCTGGCGGCGGCGTCCCGCGCAGGGGCGCCGCTCGCTTTGCGCCTACTCGCGGACGTCCAGGCCCAGCGCCGTCGCCAGGATGATCGCCTGGTACGGATCGATCACCGCCCGCCGCAGTTCGACGGTGAGCGGGTCGAAGGCGGACACGTCGCTGCCGCGCAGGTCGCAGCCCGTGAAGTCGGCTTTGTGGAGAGATGCTCCGGAGAGGTCGACCCCGCGCAGCCGGGCCCCCGCGCACCGCGCGCCGGTGAGGTCGGCCTCGCGCATGCGCACGTCGGTGAACGACGCCCGCCGCAGGTCGGCGCCTGGCAGGCCGGTGAACGACCAGTCGCCGCCCTTCACCTTCATGAGGTCGTAGGTGCAGCCGTCAAAGAGAGCGCCCACGAGCTTGCATCCGGTAAAGGTGGCGTCGAAGAAACCGCATCTGACGAACGTGCAGTTCAGGAACGCGGCGTCGTCGTGGCTGGACGCGTTGAAACGCACGCCCCGGAACGTGCAGTCCGTGAAGACGGCACCGGTCCCGCTGGCCTCGGTCATGTCCACATCCACGAACAGGACGCTTTCGTGGTTCTCGCCTGTCAGGTCACGCGAATCCCAGTTCGCCGACGAGATCGTGGTTTCCGTCGGTGCCGCAGGACGTCCGTGCATGCGATCAGCCATACCGACACATCATGGCGGCACCCACCGACAGCCTCAGCCCCGCATGAACGCTTCGCAGATGGCCTGGGAGTCACGTGCGGCAGCCGCCACGGCGGCGGAACAGTGAACGATCCACCGCGCCACGCCCTCGGACGTGCCGGACGCGTATCCGCGCAAGGCTTCGGCGTATTCGTCGAAGAGTTCGAGGTGTCCGACCTCCGGCGCTACAAGCGACTTGGGGTCGAGCCCACGGGAGACGAGCGTGAGACGCTGTGCGGCGCGCGCGACCAGGCCGTCCCCCCACCCGAACGGGCGCAGAGCCAGTAGTTCGCCGTGCACGATCGATGAGACCACCAGTGCCGGCGCTTTGCTCTGCTCGGTCAGCAGACCGCTGAGCGCGTCCAGGCGAGCGGCCACCTCGGACGGGGAAGGCGGCTCACCCAGGCCCAGAACGTCCTTCACGACTGCGTCGTCAGTGCGTGGACGTCCCAAAGCGGCGTCGTCCACAGCGTCAGCCCCTGCGAGCACATGGAGCCGCGCCAAGGCCTGCCTAGGCGCGTGACGCCAGACCTCCGTCAGCGTCCCCAGTTCGGCCGACACGCGCAATGCCCCCTGCACGACGGGATCGGACGGGTTCTCCGTGGTCCGCAGCTCGTCGAGCGTGACCGAGGCTCCGTCTAGAACCGCGGAGGCCCTGGCACCGCGCAATGCCGACTCCGTGGAGACCTCGGCGCTGCGCCGCCGCAGGATGCGGTGGCCGAGCAGCCGGTCAACGGCCTTGCGAGCGTCGTCGACGGCGCCGGCGACGCCGGGCAGCTTCGCAACATCAGCTAGGGCATCGGTCACGGCCCGACCCTATGTGGTCCTCCGAGGCACTCGCGCAACGGCCTGCGAAGGCGTAAAACGGAGGCGGTTCCCGCATGCCGGTCCTGGGAAGGCCTGTTGTGTCGGGCATCGCACAACACCATCCGGAGACGTGCGCGCCGGTCGCGCTCATCCTCGACATCCGGGATCGCGGCCTTGTAGGACCGAGACCTTCCTGGTGAAGTGGGGATACCGGGCGACCCCCGCATCACCTAGCAAGGAGTTCGCGTTGAGTCAGAGCCAAGAAACACTGTCGAACCTTCTGCAGGAGACGCGCCGCTTCTCACCGCCCGCCGACCTCGCCGCCTCGGCCAACGTCAAGGCCGACGCCTACGAGCAGGCTGCCCAGGACCGCCTGGGTTTCTGGGCCGAGCAGGCCGATCGCCTCAGCTGGTCGAAGCGCTGGGACGAGGTCCTCGACTGGAGTAACCCGCCGTTCGCCAAGTGGTTCGTAGGGGGCGAGCTCAACGTCGCCTACAACTGCGTCGACCGTCATGTCGAGGCGGGGCGCGGAGCCAAGGTCGCGTTCCACTGGGAGGGCGAGCCGGGCGACACCCGTACCCTCACCTACGCCGACCTGCAGAGCGAGGTGAACAAGGCCGCCAACGCGCTGCTCGAACTGGGCGTCCGCAAGGGCGACCGTGTGGCGATCTACCTTCCGATGATTCCCGAGCTGCCGATCTCGATGCTGGCGTGCGCCCGCATCGGCGCGACCCATTCGGTCGTGTTCGGCGGGTTCTCCGCCGAGGCTCTCCGAACCCGCATCGACGACGCGCAGGCCAAGCTCGTCATCACCTCGGACGGCGGGTTCCGGCGCGGCAAGCCGTCCGACCTGAAGGGGATCGTGGACGAGGCCGTCGCGCAGACGCCGACGATCGAGCACGTCCTCGTGGTGCGCCGCACCGGCGAGCAGGTCGCCGAGAACGACCTCGACGTGTGGTGGCACGACGTCGTCGAGCGGCAGAGCGAGGACCACACCGCCGAGCCCATGGACTCGGAGCACCCGCTGTACATCCTGTACACGTCCGGGACGACGGGTAAGCCGAAGGGCATCCTGCACACCACCGGCGGCTACCTGCTCCAGTGCGCCTACACGCACCACGCCGTTTTCGACCTGAAGCCGGAGACGGACATCTACTGGTGCTCGGCCGACATCGGCTGGGTCACCGGCCACTCCTACATCGTGTACGGGCCGCTCGCCAACGGCTCGACCAGCGTCATCTACGAGGGGACGCCCGACACTCCCAACAAGGGACGCTGGTGGGACATCATCCAGAAGTACAAGGTGTCCATCTTCTACACGGCGCCTACGGCGATCCGCACGTTCATGAAGTGGGGCGACGACATCCCGGCGGAGTACGACCTGTCGTCCCTGCGCGTGCTGGGGTCGGTCGGTGAGCCGATCAACCCCGAGGCCTACATCTGGTACCGCAAGCACATCGGTAGCGACCGCACGCCGGTGGTCGACACGTGGTGGCAGACGGAGACCGGCGCCATCATGATCAGTCCGCTGCCGGGCGTCACGGCGGCCAAGCCGGGCGCGGCGATGCGGTCGCTGCCGGGCATCGTCGCGGACGTCGTGGACGACCAAGGCCAGTCGGTGCCGAACGGCGGCGGCGGGTTCATGGTGGTCAGGGAGCCGTGGCCGAGCATGCTCCGCACCATCTGGGGCGACGACGAGCGGTACATCAAGACGTACTGGTCGCGGTTCGACGGCCTGTACTTCGCCGGCGACGGCGCGAAGAAGGACGAGGACGGCGACATGTGGCTGCTCGGCCGCGTGGACGACGTCATGCTCGTGTCCGGCCACAACATCTCCACGACGGAGGTGGAGTCGGCGCTGGTGTCGCACCCGAAGGTCGCCGAGTCGGCGGTCGTCGGCGCGACCGACCCGGTCACCGGGCAGGCCATCGTCGCGTTCGTCATCCCGCGCGGCAGCGCCGGTGAGGAGGTCGAGGGCGCCGACTTCGCCAAGGAGCTGCGCGACCACGTCTCCAAGGCGCTCGGCCCGATCGCCAAGCCGCGCCAGATCATGATGGTGCCGGAGCTGCCGAAGACCCGCTCCGGCAAGATCATGCGGCGGCTGCTGCGGGACGTCGCGGAGAAGCGCAGCATCGGCGACGTCACCACGCTGGCCGATAGCACGGTGATGGACCTCATCTCCGAGAAGCTGCCCAGCGCCAAGACCGAGGACTGATTTTCGGCCAGAAGACGGTCCAGAGGACGGCCCACGCCTGGCGGCACACCCCGCCGGACGTGGGCCGTTCCATGTACGAGGTAAAATCGCTGTAGGTGCGCCGGGAAGTCTGGTCGGCAAGGCCGCCCCCATGTGGCCTTCGAGTCCGTCCGCTGCTTTCCCAGGGGTTTCTTTATGGCGCGCCCGACCGTCAGGCGCCGCGTTGCTGCAACGTGGCCGTTTCGTCCGACCGTCCGCTACAGCACGCAGGTCGCCAGTGCGCTCCGCACGGAGACGATCGGCGGCGTGGTGATGCTGCTCGCGGCGGTCGCCGCGCTGGTGTGGGCTAACACGCCTTGGGCCGGCGCCTACAAGAGCCTGCAGACGTTCGAGATCAGTCCGCACTGGCTGCACGTGGGGCACATGGACGTGCAGCATTGGGCGTCCGGCGCCCTGCTGGCGGTGTTCTTCTTCATCGCGGGCCTGGAACTGCGCGAAGAGCTGACGCACGGCGAGCTGCGCAATCCGCGGGACGCGGCGCTGCCCGTCATCGCGGCCGCCGCAGGGGTCGCGGCACCGGCGCTCATCTTCCTGGCGATCAGCGTGGGCGAGCCAGGCGCGTCCAGCGGATGGGCGATCCCGACCGCGACGGACATTGCGTTCGCCCTAGCGGTGCTCGCTGTGACGTTCACTTCGTGCCCGGCGCCCTTGCGCGCGTTCCTGCTGACCCTGGCCGTGGTGGACGACCTCATAGCCATCACCATCATCGCGCTCTTCTACACCGACACTCTGCACTGGACGCCCCTGGGCATCGGCGTGCTTCTGATCGCCGCGTACGGGGTCCTCCAGTACAAGGGCATGCGCTCGCCCTGGGTCTACGTGCCCCTCGCCGTGGTCGCCTGGTACTGCCTGCAGCGCAGCGGCATCCACGCGACCGTCGCAGGTATCGCCCTGGGGATGCTCACCAGCTCGAAGGAAACCCCGGACGAACGTCCCACGAACGCTGAACGCACCGACCATGTGCTGAGGCCGTTCTCCGCAGGCGTGGCCGTGCCGGTTTTCGCGTTCGTGTCGGCCGGCGTGGGGCTCGGTGCGTCCCAGTTGGGAGCGGTTTTCACCGACAGGGTGGCCCTCGGGGTGATCGCCGGACTCGTGATCGGTAAGTTCGTGGGGGTCTTCGGCGGCGCCTGGGCGGCCGTACGGCTCGGCCTGGCGACGCTCGGCGACGAACTGCACTGGCACGAGATCGCGGGGGTCGCGCTGCTCGCCGGGGTGGGTTTCACCGTTTCGCTGCTGATCGGCGGTTTGGCCTATACCGACCCGTCACAATTCGAGAGAGTGACGACTGCGGTCCTGATCGCGAGCGTTCTCGCCTCGGCGGCCGCCGCCGTCGTCTTCCGGAGAAGGGTGCGCCTGCGGGCGCGCCCGGGCTAAGGAGAAAAGCGATATGTCCGAGGCACTACCGGGCGAGCGCGTCGAGGACAAGTCCGTCGGCGAACTCGTCGCGCTGGCGTCGAGCAACATCTCCAACCTGATCAGGGCCGAGCTGGACCTGGCCAAGCTGGAGCTCAAGGCCGACGCCAAGAAGGCCGCGATCGGCAGCGCGTCGTTCGGCACCGCCGGCATGATCGGCGGGCTGATCGTCATCCTGCTGTCGATCGCCTTCGCCTACGGCCTGGTCGCGCTCGGCATCTGGCACTGGGCCGCGTTCCTGATCGTGGCGGGCGTGTACGCGGTCGTCGCCGGGCTGCTGATGCTGTTCGGCAAGTGGCGGATGGGCAAGATCGAGGGTGCGAAGCGGACCCGCAAGACGCTGAAGGACGACTTCTCCGCGCTCCGCCACCGCGGCGACTCCGACACCCCCGAGCTGACGGTCTGACCGACGCCATGTCCGGGCACGACGTGTCGCTGATCGAGGCCGAGGGGCCGTGGACCCACCGGCAGGTCAGCGCCGGCGGGACGCGCTTCCACGTCGCCGAGGCCGGCGAGGGGCCGCTCGTCCTGCTGCTGCACGGCTTCCCCGGGTTCTGGTGGTCGTGGCACCACCAGCTGGTCTCGCTGCCGGCCGCGGGCTTCCGCGCGGCGGCCGTCGACCTGCGCGGCTACGGCGGCAGCGACAAGCCGCCGCGCGGCTACGACCTGGTCACGCTGGCCGCGGACGCGGCCGGGCTCGTCCGCGCGCTGGGCGAGGCGAACGCGATCGTCGTCGGGCACGACTGGGGCGGGCTGCTCGCCTGGACGATGGGCGTCTACCACCCGAAGATCGTCCAGCGGCTGGCGGTGGTGAGCGCCCCGCATCCGCTGCGGCTGCGGCAGGCGATCGCCGGTGACCCGCGCGGGCAGGGCTGGGCGACCCGGCACACGTTCGGCTTCCAGGTGCCGCTGTGGCCTGAACGCCGCCTGGTGCGCGACAACGCCGCGCTGGTCGGGAAGCTCTTGCACGACTGGTCAGGCCCCGGCTGGCCGGACGCCGGCACAGAGCAACGAGTACGGAAGGCGGTGCAGATCCCTGGGGCGGCCCACAGTGCGCTGGAGTACCACCGCTGGCTCATCCGGTCGCAGGCCCGCCCGGACGGTATCCGCTACGCGCACCGTATGCGCGCCCCCATCCAGATCCCCACGCTGCAACTGCACGGCGCGCTCGACACGTGCACCCTGCCGGCCAGTGCCCAAGGCTCCGGACGCTACGTGGCGGCCCCCTACCGTTGGAAGCTCATAGAGGGCGCAGGGCATTTCCCCCATCAGGAACGTCCGCGAGCGTTTGACGCCCAGCTTCTCGGCTGGCTGGCGGATCCGGAGCCGGAACGCTAGCGGCGTACCGTGGAGGCATGCGGGATAGGGACGAATCTGGACGCCCACGTAACGCACGCCCACGCGACGCGTACGGGCGCCCGCTACCGCACGGCGCCACTGGCATACCCACGATGCCGGACGAGATCGACATGCCGCCCGCGGAGGCCCTGACCGAGGCGCAACGCCTCCTGGACGAAGACCGTCCGTTCCACGCCCACGAAGTTTTGGAAGCGGTCTGGAAGGCCGCGCCAGAATCCGAACGGGAACTGTGGAGGGGCCTTGCACAGGTCGCGGTGGGCGTAACCCACCTACGGCGAGGAAACGCGCGGGGTGCCGAAGCCCTCCTCAGCCGCGCCGCCGACCGCCTTGTCCCTTACCAGGAAGACCCACCGCACGGCGTCGACGTCCAGGGGGTCGTCAAGCGCGCGCGGGAACTGGCCAAGGAACCCGAGGACGGCCCCATCGGCCTACGCCTCAGTCAGAGCAGTTCTGCGTAGACACCGGCTTCGTCGACCTCACGCCCGCGCGCGCGTCAGGCGCGACCTCCTCCGCGGTGAGCGCGTACCCGGTGGACGGCGTGTCCAGCGCCGCCGCGAAGATGACCCCGTACACGCGTCCGTCCGTGGACAGCAGCGGCCCGCCCGAGTTGCCCGGCTCGACCTTGCCGCGGATCGCGTAGATCTCGCGGCTGACCTGCCCGGAGTGGTAGATGTCCGGCCCGCGCGCCGTCTGCCGGGCGCGGATGCGGGCGGCCCCCGGCGTGAACGGCTGGTTCTTCGGGAACCCGGCGATGATCGCGTCGTCCCGGACCCGCGCCTCCTTGGCGAACTGCAGCGTGGGCGCCTGCAGCCCCGGCACGTACAGGACGGCGACGTCCCGCTTCGGGTCGTACAGCACGACCCGGCCCTTCTCGCTGTGGCCGTTCACCGACGACACGACGGAGGCGCCGCGCGCGCCGGCGACGACGTGCGCGTTCGTCATGATGTGCTTCGGCGCGAACACGAACCCGGTGCCCTCGATGCGGCGCTGGCACTGCGGCGCCGTGCTGGTCACCTTCACGATGCTGTTCTTCGCGGCGCGCAGCCCCCGGGTGCTCAGCACCGACTCGTCCGGCGGCGGCACCTGCACCACCGACTCGCCGCCGAGCCCGTTGAAGACCTGCGGGAACTCGCTGTTCTTCACGAACCCCTGGAACGAGGTGAACCACGTCTGCGCCTGCGCCGGCATCACGCCGTTGATGCCGTTGATGATCGAGGAGCCCTTGACCTGCGTCCGGACGGGCTTGAACTCGGAGTTGGCGACCAGGCTGCCGAAGAACCAGGCGACGGTGAGCAGCGACAGCGCGCTGACGAACGTGCCGCCGACCGCGTCCGCGGTGCGGGCGTTCAGGCCGGTCACCCGGTTGCGCAGCACGGCGCCGAGGGACGAGGCGACGAGCTGCCCGAGGGTCGCGGCGAGGAACGCGATCACGATGGCGAGCAGCGCCTGCTGCGCGGCACCGTCCACCGCGGCCTCGGCGATCGGCGGCGCGACCAGCACCCCGATGACACCGCCGCCGACGAAGCCGGCGAAGCTCAGCAGGCTCACGATGAAGCCCTGCCGGTAGCCCGACACTCCGAACAGCACGACGAGCACGAGCAGGATGACATCGAGAACGTGGTCGTGCAGCACCGCTTCACCGTATAGGGCCGCGCCGCCGGATCACGTCCCCTCCGTGGACCAGATTCGGGTCGCGACGGTAACCGCCAGGTGTGACACGCGGCCGTGACCATGGCCGTACGCTCCGCGAACAGGGGCCTGACCTGCCGTTCACCGCCGTCGCCCGGAGCGGGCCGGTTTTGTGGGAACGAACGAGAGTCTCACCCTCGGGAAGCGAGGTTCAGGACGTCCTCCGGCAGGTCCTCGACGCGGGAGGTGTCCCACGGCCGGTTCCAGCCGCCGGCGTCCAGCACCTGGGTCAGCAGCGCCGCCGTGAACCCCCACACGAGCATGTCCCGCACGTGGAACGCCGGCCCCATCCTGAGGCCGGACGGATGCCGGACCATCGCCCGGTTGGCCGGGTCGACCAGCTCGCCGATCGGGACGCGCGCCACCATCGCGACCTCCCCCGGATGGCCCGGCGCGATCTCCGACGGCCGGCGCCACCAGCCGGCGACGGGCGTGACACGGTGCTCGCTGTGCGACAGGTACAGCTCCGGCAGCGTGCAGAGGACGTCCACGCCGGACGGTTCGACGCCGGCCTCCTCCCACGCCTCGCGCAGTGCCGCCGCCACCGGGCCGTCGTCCTCGGGGTCGATGCGGCCGCCGGGGAACGCGGGCTGGCCGGCGTGCTTGTTCAGGGTGGCGGCACGCTCGGTGAGCAGGACGTCCGGACCGTCCGCTCCCTCGCCGAAGAGGATGAGGACGGCCGCGGCGCGCGCGCCCGGGGCCGGCCGGAACAGGGGCGGCACCGGCGTCCGCGGCCCTTCCACGACGAAGCGGTCGAGCCAGGCGGGACTGCTAGGGGCGGTGTCGGTCACGTCCGTCCCAACTCCGGAACGGCCGCGTTCCTTCCCGGACGGCTCAAGAGAAGGGGCCCGGCTTCACGAGCTTGCGCGCCGTCTCCTCGTCAACCGGGCCTTCGCCGAAGGACGGGCACAGCCGCGCCAGGGGGCACGCCCCGCAGGCCGGACGGCGTGCATGGCAGATGCGTCGGCCGTGCCAGATCAGCCTGTGGGACAGCATCGTCCAGTCCTTGCGCGGGATCAGCTCACCGATCTCCTGCTCGACCTTCACTGGGTCGTCCTCAGTCGTCCAGCCGAATCTGCGTGCCAGACGCCCGAAGTGGGTGTCGACCGTGATTCCGGGGACGTCGAACGCGTTTCCCAGGACGACGTTCGCCGTCTTACGTCCGACACCGGGCAGCTTGACGAGGTCTTCGAGCCGCCCTGGGACCTCCCCACCGAACTGGTCGCGCAGTGCGGCGGACAGCCCCATGACCGACTTCGTCTTGGCGCGGAAGAAGCCGGTGGGCTTCAGGATCGTCTCGACGTCCTCGGGGTTCGCGGCGGCCAGGTCCTCTGGGGTGGGGTACTTGGCGAACAGCGCGGGCGTCGTGAGGTTCACCCGCACGTCGGTCGTCTGCGCCGACAGGACGGTCGCCACGAGGAGCTGGAACGGGGTGCCGAAGTCCAGCTCGCAGTGGGCGTCCGGGTAGGTCTCGGCCAGGATCCGGTTGATCCGGCGCGCCCGCCGCACCAGCCCCAGCCGCGTCTCGTCCTTCCACTTCCGAGCCCGCGCCTTCGGGGACGCCTCCGTCGCCATACCGGCCAGCCTATTGCCTCACCGGCCCGGACCGGCCGGGTCCGGCCGCCGCCCGCGCGCGGTGAGAAGTCGGGGCGAAAGCCGTAATCGGGGCCGGGTTCCGCCGTCTCTACGGGGCACGCCTTCCCCGAAGGAGATCTCATGTCCGACCTCAGCCAGGTGGTCCGGCTCCCGGTGCGCCGCATCGAACTGGAGCTCGATTTCGAGGGTTCCGCCCGGATCGCCCGTGGTCTTCGTGCGCACGTGCCCGGCATCGCCGAGGAGGCGGTGGCCCGGATCGAGCGGCAGCTGCCCGAGTTCGTCCGGCCGCACGACCCCCGGTACGCCAAGGCGATGCTGCTGGCGGTCGAGTGCGCCATCGGCCATTTCCTGGACCTGATGGCCGAGCCCGGCACGGCGCCCCCGGACGTGCCGGAGTTCTGGCGGCAGATCGGCGCGGGCGAGGCCGGCGAGGGCCGGACGCTGGACTCCTGGCAGGCGGCGACCCGGATCGGGATGGGGCTCGCCGTCGAGCGGCTCACCGAGCGCGCCGAGCAACTCGGCTACCGGACGAGCCCGGCCACCATCGCGGGCATCACCAACGCCGTCCTCGGCTACCTGAACCAGGTCGCCGCCATCGTCTCCGAGGGCCACGCGGACGCCGCCGCCCAGGCCGCGGGCGCCCGCCAGGACCACCGGCGGCACCTCCTCGACCTGCTGCTGAACGATCCGTCCCCGAAGGAGCTGCGCGTACCGGCGCGCGAGGCGGACTGGCCGCTGCCGCGCACCGTCGCCGCCGTCGCGCTCCGGGAGCGGGGCCCCGACACCCGGCACCCTGTCCTGCCGCCGGACGTCCTGCTGGGCCTGCACCTCGCCGAGCCGTGCCTGGTCGTCCCGGACCCGGAGGGCCCCGGCCGGGGCCGGATGCTGGAGCGGCAGCTGGACGGCTGGACGGCCTCGATCGGCCCGGCGGTCCGGCTCACCGAGGCCGCCGCGTCGCTGCGGCTGGCCCGGGCCGCCCTGAAGCTGGCCGACCAGGGCCTCATCGGCGGCGACTCGCCCATCGCCGCCGAACGGCACATGCCGATCATCGTGATGATGCGGGAGCGGCTGCTCGTCGAGAAGGTGGTCGCCCGCCGGCTCGCGCCGCTGCTGCGGGCCCGTCCGGCGCAGCGCTACCGGCTCGCCGAGACGCTGCTGACCTGCCTGGAGTGCGGGTTCAACGCCACGGAGGTGTCCGGTCACCTGCATCTGCACCCGCAGACCGTCCGGTACCGGCTCCGCCAGCTTGAGGAGCTCTTCGGGGACGACATGCACGCGACGTCCGACCGGCTGGAGCTCCACATGGCACTGCGCGCCTGGCTCGCCCTCAATGGCGAGCCTGGACGCGCGTGGGGTCAGCCTGGCGCTTCGACGGCCCAGCCTTGGGCCGCCATCCCCGAGTAGGAGGACGGTTTCAATGTCACTGGGCGCAGCCCAGACCAGCTCGCCTGGAGAAACCATCCGTCGCCGTTGGCCAGCCGGTACACGGACGGAGCGAACCGCACCAGCTTCCACGTCTGGTTCGCGCCTCCGCAGGGAGCCATGACGACGGAGTACTCGGTACCGCCCTCCCATGCGACGCCGTCGGACGCCTGGCCCCGGCTCATGCATTTCCCGGTGGACGAGCTTCTCAGCGTGAAACCGGTCGCGGTGTTCTTGCGCTGCCATCCGGTCGAGGAGTCAGTGCAGGAGCGTTGCACGACCGACGGACCGTCGGGGGCTAAGCAGGACTGCAACGTCGTGTTGCGCACGTGGAAAGGACCGGCGGCGGACGCCGGGGCGCCTCTGGTTGTCCGCTCGGCTTGGCCCGGGGTCCGTGTGCCGACCGCGACGTCAGGTTGCGGGAGGTTCTGCGGTGTCGTGCTCACCGGCGTGGGGGTCGTCGGCGGCGGGACGGCTTTCGGTGTGCTCTCTGGGTCGCCGCCCGTCGTGGTGAACAGGATGATGGCGAGTCCTGTGGCGACGCCGCCGGCGACCGCGCCTGGCACGGCCCAGCCGGGGAGAGCCGCCGCCGGGCCGCCGAGGGCTCCGAACGGTGTCGCCGGCGCGCCCAGCAGGACGGCCCCGATCGGCAGGCACCGCTTCAGGCGTCCGTTGAGGTCGGTCATTTCCTCTGCGGCGCGCCTGCACCGTTCGCAGGACTCCAGGTGCCGGCGCAGGGCGCGGCCACGACGTCGTCCTGGACGTCTTATGTTCGCGGCTATCTGTGCGGTGAACTCAGCGCACTCCGGTTGACCGTCGCAACTGGCGGCCAGGAACGCCTGGCGCAGGCCCTCGCGCGCGCGGAACGACAGCTGGGAGACCGCGCCCTTCTCCATGCCGAGGAGTTCGGCCACATGCGCGATGGGCTCGTCCTCAATGACCGTGTACCAGAGGACGATCTGCCACCGTTCGGGCAGGGAGCGGAAGGCGCGGACGAGCGCGTCCAGTTCGTCGACGTCCGGTGGGTCGTCCTCGGGGGCGTCGGCCCACTCGGTGACCTGGTCGGTCACGACGGTGCGGCGGGCACCGCGGGCCCAGTCCGTGGCCGCGTTCCGGACGACCGTGTACAGGTAGGGACGGCAGGCGTCGCGCGGGCCGTGGCCCTGGCGCATCGCCGCGAACGTCCGGGTGAACGCCTCGCTGGTGAGGTCCTCCGCGAGATGCTGATCGCGGACCAACCCGCGTGCGTACCTCAGCACGGCGGTGTGGTGGCGCCGGAACAGCTCGTCCGACGCCTGCTCGTCGCCCGTCCCAGCGGCCGCCAGCAGGTCGGCGTCCGGCCGCGTTCCCACGCCCGCTACCACCCCGCCATCCAATCCAAGGCCCGCATATCACCACAACCCTCAGAGGACACCTGTCATCGCCCGAGTTGACGTGGTTCCCACGGCGCGATTACGCGGCGAAGTTAAAAAGACAGGGGTGTTTATTAATGTTATGGTCACCCCATGAGCCCTGACTCCTCGCGATGGACGGCGACCCTGGCCGGACGGCGGGTGCTGATCACCGGTGCCGCGCGCGGGATCGGCGCGGCCCTCGCCGCCAGGCTGCACGAACGCGGCGCACGGGTCGCGCTCGCCGGCCTGGAACCCGACCACCTCTCCGCCGTCGCCGCCCAGTGCGGGGAGGCGCCCTGGTGGACGTGCGACGTGACCGACCGCGGCCGGGTCGAAGAGGTCGTGGCGCACGCCGTCGCCGAGCTGGGCGGCCTGGACGTGGTCGTGGCCAACGCCGGAGTAGCCGCGCAGATGCCGGTCATAGGCGGGGACCCGTCCGTCATCGAGCAGAGCCTGCGGGTGAACGTTCTGGGCGTCTACAACACACTCCGTGCGGCCGGACCCCATGTCAGTCATCCGCGCGGCTACGCGCTGGCCGTGTCGTCCCTGGCGGCCGCCGTGAACGCGCCCCTGCTGGGCGCCTACAGCGCGTCCAAGGCGGCGGTCGAGGCACTGGGCAACACACTGCGAGCCGAACTGCGTCCTTGGGGCGCCAAGGCGGGCGTCGCCTATTTCGCGGAACTCGACACCGACATGACGCGGCGCGGGTTCGACACCAAGGCGGCGACCGCCATGATGAGCGCCGTCCCACGAAGCAGCTTCATTTCGGGTGTCGCACCCCTGCACGTTGGGATCGACGCCCTGGAACGCGGAATCGCCCGCCGATCCAAGCGGGTCGTCGCTCCCTGGTGGGTCGGTGGCGTCCTGCCAGTCCGGATGCTCGTTCAACCGCTCGCCGACCGCACCGTCCAGCGCGGCCTACGCGACATCCTGGAAGTCGCCAGAACCGAGAAGGTCGACCTGACCACCCCCCAACCCGAGTCCAGCGAGTGAGTCTTCTCCAGGGGAGCTGAACATGCGGGAGTCCGCGAAGAAGCCGGGCGAGGCGACCGCCCCGCGTCCCACCCCCGGCGGCCTCCGCGACGTGGGCGTCGTCAACTGGCTCGTCTGCCGCGTCGCAGGCCGCGCCACCGGAACCGGCCCGCCGAACCTGTTCCTGACCCTGGCCCGCCGCCGCGGCCTGTTCCGCGGCTGGCTCTGGTTCGCCGGCCACCTCATGCCCGGCGGGACCCTCCCGCGCCGCGAGACGGAACTGGTCATCCTGCGCATCGCCCACCTGCGCGACTGCCGCTACGAGTTCGACCACCACGTCCGCCTGGCCCGCCGCTCAGGCGTCCGCCGCCCGGACATCGAACGCCTCACGACCGGCCCCGAGGCCCCCGGCTGGACCCCGCGCGAACAGGCGCTCCTGACCGCCGCCGACCAACTCCACGCCACCCAGGACCTGGACGACGCGACCTGGACCCGCCTCCGCACCCACCTGACCGAGCCCGAGTGCATCGAACTGACCCTGCTCGCCACCCACTACGAAATGCTCGCCACCACAATCAAAACCCTCCGCATAACCCCCGACCACCCCCACTAGCACACAC
>NZ_SMKY01000225.1 GCF_004349235.1 Actinomadura darangshiensis
AACCCGACGTGCGCGACACGGTCGAGCAGACCTACGCCCGCCGCCGCGAGGACGACCTGGCGCTCGCCCTCCGCACCCCGCCCGGACCCGCCGCGTCCAACTGGAGGACTCTCATGTCCGGCCGTCCCCGCTACCTGCTCGCCGGCGGCGCCGTCGCCGGGCTGGCGGCCGCCGCGTTCGCCGTCGTCCCCGCGGCCACCGGATCCTCCGGCAAGGCGCCGGTGATCGCGTCCTCGCCACCCGTTACCTCGGTGGACGCCCGGTCCTTCCTGCTGACGGCCGCCGAGACCGCCACCCATGGCAAGGCCGGAACGGGCCGCTACTGGTACACCGAGACCCTGACCTCGTCCCTGGTCAATACGGTTCCGGGCGAGTACAAGGCCAAGGTGGAGGCCCTCCGGAAGGAGCTGGAGGCGAAGAGGAAGGCGGCGCGCGGCGATGCCGGCGCCGTGCAGGCCGCCCAGCGCGAGTTCGACAAGAAGCTGACGGACCTCAAGCTGCACGGCGACCCGCCGTTCGCCGCTGCCGCCGCCGACACCCAGGAGGTCTGGCGGGCACGCGAAGCGGGCGGGAAGAACCGCAACGTCACCCGCCCGGACCCTGACTACACCTTCGCCTCCCCCGAGGACGAGGCCAAGTGGAAGGCCATGGGGTCCCCCGCGCTGGCGGCCGGGGACAAGTCCGCCTCGGACGACACCCTGCGGCGGCCCCTGTCGATCTCGAACCCGGGCCTGACGCTCGCGAACGTCTCCGCGCTGCCCACCGGCACGGCCGCGCTGGAGAGCCGGCTCAAGCAGCTGTACCGGGACCGGGCCGGCGCCCGGCCGGATGACACGTTCGCCACGTACCTGTGGCAGACGGGAAGCGATCTTCTCACCGCTCCGGTCACGTCCGGCACCCGCGCCGCGCTGTTCCGCGTCATGGCGCGGCAGCCGGGGATCACGGCCAAGAGCCGGGTCCGCGACCTCCTCGGCCGTACGGGAACCGCGCTGATCCTGACCGGCCCCGGCGACGAGACGACCCGCGGCAGGATCGAGTACCGCATGATCATCGATCCGGCCTCGGCGCAGTTGCTGCAGATCGAGATGCGGGATGCCCGCCCGCTCCCGCTGCTCGTCCAGGCGTTCGAGCTGATGGGCTGGGTCGACCGGCTCGGTGCACAACCGCGGACCTGACCACCTCGGGATCGTGGGCCGGGGACCCCGCCGCCGGGGGTCCCCGGCCCGCAGCCGCTCGGCCCACAACCGCTCCGGCCCATGCCCGCTCGGCCCGCGCCCGCTCACGGGGTCAGGGCGGCGGCGATCAGCTCGGCGGTCTGGACGGTGTTGAGGGCGGCGCCCTTGCGCAGGTTGTCGCCGCAGAGGAACAGGTCGAGGGCGTTCGGGTCGTCGGGGGAGCAGCGGACGCGGCCCGCCCAGGTCGGGTCGGTGCCCGCGACGTCGGACGGGGTCGGGAACTCGCGCGTCTCCGGGTTGTCGCACAGGACGACGCCGGGCGAGCGGGCCAGGATGTCCTGCGCCTCGCGGCGGCCGGTCCGCTCCTCGAAGACGGCGTGCACGGCCATCGAGTGACCGGTGATCACCGGGACGCGGACGCAGGTCGCCGCGACCTTCAGGCCGGGCAGTTCGAGGATCTTGCGGGTCTCGTCCCGCAGGCCGGTCTCGTCGGACGTCCAGCCGCCGTCGGCGTGGGTGCCCGTCCACGGGACGACGTTCATCGCGAGCGGCGCCGGAAACGGCCCGAGTTCGCCCACCACGCCCCGGATGTCGCCCGCCCGGTTGCCGAGCGCGCGGTCGCCGCCGACCTTCTCCAGCTGCGCGTACAGGGTGTCGATGCCGCTCCGGCCCGCCCCGGACGCCGCCTGGTAGGACGCGATGACCAGCTCCTTCAGCCGGTACCGCCGGTGCAGCGCGCCGATCGCCACGATCATCGACAGGGTCGCGCAGCCGGGGCCCGCGACGACGCCGCGCGGACGGTCGCGCACCCGCTCCGGGTTCACCTCGGGGACGACGAGCGGAACGTCCGGTCTCGTCCGGAACGCCCGGGAGCCGTCGACCACCGCGGCCCCGCGCGCCGCCGCGATCGGCGCCCAGTGCGCGGCGACGGCGTCCGGCACCGCGAACATCGCCACGTCGGCGCCGTCGAACACCTCGGGGGTCAGCGCCGAGACGGGGACCCGCTCGCCGCGGACCTGGAGCGTCCGCCCGGCGGAACGTTCCGACGCGGCGAGCCTGATCTCCCCGTACACGTCCCGGCGGGTGGACAGCAGGTCGAGCAGCACCGCCCCGACAGCGCCGGTCGCACCGGCGACCGCGAGGGTCGGCAGCCCGGAAGCAGAGCCCATCGTCGCACTCACCAAACCCTCCGGAAAATGCCTCGGCCTTGAGGCCGGGGAGGAATTCGGACTCTGCCGAGGCCGTACCGGCACAACCGGGACGCTTGTGCGTCGCAGTTCGACGGCGCACGATCCGTATTCTCCGTACAGGCACACTGACGTTCTGTAATGTTCCGGTCATGCGGACGGCGTACAAGTGCCGGGCCTACCCCGACCCCGAACAGGCGGCCATCTTCGGCCGCACGTTCGGCTGCGTGCGCCTGGTGTGGAACAAGACCCTGGCCGAACGCCATCGCGCTTGGCATGCCAGCGGCAGGCGCACCTCCTACGCCGAGACCGACGCAGCGCTGACCGCCTGGAAGAAGACCCAGGAGCTGGCGTTCCTGAACGAGGTGTCCAGCGTTCCGCTGCAGCAGGTGCTGCGGCACCAGCACGCGGCCTTCGCCGGATTCTTCGCCGGACGCGCCCGCTACCCGCGGTTCAAGAACCGCACCTCCCGCCAGGCCGCGCATTACACCCGCTCGGCCTTCCGCATCCGTGGCGGGCAACTGCAGATGGCCAAGACCACCACGCCACTTGAGTTCGCGTGGTCGTTCCAGAAGGTGGACCTGGCCTCGCTGAATCCGAGCATGGTCGTTATCTCGCGTGACCCCGACGGACGCTGGTATGTGACCTTCGCCGTCGATACCGACACCCCCGAACCCAGGCCCGCCGCCGGGCACGCCATCGGCATCGACCTGGGGGTGAAGGACTTCGCGGTGACCTCCGACGGAGACCGCATCGCCAACCCGCGCCATCTGGCGCGCAAAGCCGCGAACCTGGCCCGCTACCAGCGGCGCATGGCCCGCAGGCAACCCGGCTCGGCCAACCATCGCAAGGCCAGGACCAAGGTCGCCGCAGCGTACCGCAAGGTTCGCAACGCCCGCGCCGACTTCCTGCACCGCACCAGCACCAGCATCGCCGACCGGGCAGATGTGATCGTGATCGAAGATCTTGCCGTCGCCAACATGGTGCGCAACCGCAGGCTGGCACGTGCCATCTCCGACTGCGGGTGGGGCGAGTTCCGGCGGCAACTGGAGTACAAGGCCGCACGCGGCGGACGCACGCTGGTCGTGATCGACCGCTGGTACCCCTCGTCCAAGACCTGCTCGCACTGCGGGCACCTGCTCGCACAACTGAGCCTTTCCACCCGGCACTGGACGTGCCCGGGCTGCCGCACCCGGCACGACCGGGACATCAACGCGGCCAAGAACATCCTTGCGGCTGGTCGAGCCGTAACCGGATATTCCCCCGGTGATGTCTGTGGAGCTGATGTGAGACGGCAAGGGCCCTCCCTCCCGCAGTCGGCCGCGAAGCAGAAACACCCACGGCGCGAGCCGTAGGAATCCCCTTCCTTCAGGAAGGAGAGGAAGTCAAATCCTCAGAACTACCGCTACCGGCTCCAAGGTCGGATGATCCCACGGCCGCCGGCACCCTATTGCGTCCAACGACGCAGAACCAGAAATCGCGCCCGACGACGCAGACTCGGAGGCTACGCCGGACGGCACGTACGGGTGGTAGGCCGAACGTCGCTGCGAAGGGTGCTGCGGAGGGCTGGCAACGCGAAGGGCCGCGCACGCATTCGGAGGGAACGCCTGCGCGGCCTCGCGAGGATCAGCGGCCGGTGCCGCCGTAGACGACGGCCTCGACCTGGTCGGAGTCGAGGTCGAACGCGTGGTGCGCGGCGGCGACGGCGGTGTCGATGTCGTCCTGGGCGACGACGACCGAGATCCGGATCTCCGAGGTGGAGATCATCTCGATGTTCACCCCGGCCTCGGCGATCGCGCCGAAGAGGTTCGCGGTGACGCCGGGGTGCGAGCGCATCCCGGCGCCGATCAGCGACACCTTGCCGATCCGGTCGTCGTAGCGGAGCGACTCGAAGCCGATCCGCTCCTTCAGCTTGTTGAGGGCGGTCAGCGCGCTCTGCCCGTCGGTGGACGGCAGCGTGAACGAGATGTCGGTCCGCCCGGTGGACGCCGCCGACACGTTCTGCACGATCATGTCGATGTTGATCTCGGCGTCGGACAGCACCGTGAAGATCGTGGCGGCCTCGCCGACCTTGTCCGGCACCCCGACCACGGTGATCTTCGCCTCGCTCCGGTCGTGCGCGACGCCGGAGATGATCGCCTGCTCCATGCCCTGTCCCTCGATCTCACTGCTGTCGACGACCCACGTGCCCTCTTTCTGACTGAACGAGGACCGCACGTGGATCGGGATGTTGTACCGGCGCGCGTACTCCACGCAGCGCAGATGCAGGATCTTCGCGCCGCTCGCCGCCATCTCCAGCATCTCCTCGTAGGAGATCTTCGGGAGTTTGCGCGCGGCGGACACGATGCGCGGGTCCGCGGTGAAGACCCCGTCGACGTCGGAGTAGATCTCGCAGACGTCGCCGTCCAGCGCGGCGGCCAGCGCGACGGCCGTGGTGTCGGACCCGCCGCGGCCGAGCGTGGTGATGTCCTTGGTGCCCTGGGAGACGCCCTGGAACCCGGCCACGATGCAGATCGAGCCCTCGTCCAGCGCGGTCCGGATCCGGCCCGGCGTCACATCGATGATCTTGGCTTTCCCATGCGTGCCGTCGGTGATCACGCCGGCCTGGGAGCCGGTGAACGAGCGGGCCTCGTGGCCCAGGTTCGCGATGGCCATGGCGAGCAGGGCCATCGAGATGCGCTCGCCCGCGGTGAGCAGCATGTCCAGCTCACGGCCCGGCGGCAGGGGACTGACCTGCTTGGCCATATCGATAAGGTCATCCGTCGTGTCGCCCATGGCGGAGACCACGACGACCACGTCGTTGCCCGCCTTCTTCGTTGCGACGATGCGCTGGGCGACCCGCTTGACGCCTTCGGCGTCGGCGACGGAGGAGCCACCGTACTTCTGCACGACAAGAGCCACGAGTGGGGCGCTCCTCGGATCGGGGTCAGGCGTTCCGGACGACGAGTCTACCGAGCCCGTCCCCATGGATTACGACCAGGTAACTACCGGGGGCCGGGACGCGCGGGTCCTAGAGCCTCGGCGGGCCCTGCTCGACGCGGCGCAGGACGGCTTCGAGGCTCTCGTTCTCCGCCGAGCCGATGACCTGCCGCTCGTCCCACCACGTGGCGCCGGCGTCCCGCAGCGGTCCGACCAGGTCGCGGGCGTCGGCGGGGCTGACGCCACCGACGACGATCTCGAACGGCCCGTCGCCCTCCCGCTGCCGCCGGACGTAGCCGACCAGGTCGCGGACGTCCTCGACGGCGGGCGCGGGGCCGTGCGAACCGGGGCCGAACAGCGGGACGGCCCCGTCCCAGCGGGCGGCCCGGCGCATCGGCCGCCGGTTCGGCCAGAACCCGGCCACCCACACGGGCGGGCGGGGGCGCTGCGCGGTGGCGGGCAGCAGCGCGACGTCCTCGGCCCGGTAGTGCCGCCCGCGATGGGTCACCGGCTCGCCCGACCAGTAGCGTTCGAGCAGGCCGAGCCCCTCGTCGAGACGCTCGGCCAGCAGGGCCTCGTCGGTCGGCTCGCCGAAGGCGCCGTACTCGTCCTCGACCGGCCCGCCGAGGCCCGCCGCGAAGATCACCCGGCCGCCGCTGAGGACGTCCAGCGTGGCGACCTGCCGGGCGAGCTGCTGCGGCCGCCGCCGCGCGACCGGGGTGACCAGGGTGCCGAGCCTGATCCGGCCGGTCGCGAGGGCCGCGGCGGTCAGCAGCATCCACGGGTCCCCGAAGGCCTTGCGTTCGCTCTTCACATGGACGACGTGGTCCCAGACGAACAGCCCGTCCCACCCGGCCTGCTCCGCCGCCTCCGCGACCCGCGCCACGGCCCGCGGATCCGCGAAGTCCCCGAAGTTCGGAATGTTGATCGAATAGCGCATCCCCGCATGCTCCGTCCCCGCTCCGGCCGAGGCAAGCGGTTCAGCGGCGAGTCGGGTCCGTCGAGAGCTCGGAGAGGTTCATCGCCATCGTGCGGTGGACGGCGGGCACCCAGTCGAGGGCGCGCAGCACGGTGTTGCGCATGCCGCGGAGGACCGGGCTGCCGACCGTCGCGACGTTCGTCATCTTGTCGGTGAAGGAGACGACGTGCTCGGCGATGGGCCTGCGCTCCGCCTCGTAGGCGTCCAGCACGTCGTCGGACGCGCCGTCGTTGAGGACGGCGGCGAGCTTGTCCGCGAGGGCGAGGGCGTCCTGGATGCCGGTGTTCATGCCCTGCCCGCCCGCCGGGCTGTGGACGTGGGCGGAGTCGCCGGCCAGGAAGACGCGTCCCGCGCGGTAGTGCGCGGCCAGCCGGTGGTGGACGCGGAAGCGGGAGCTCCACACGACATCCTTGATCACCGCCGGGTGCGCCTTGGGGCCGCGGGCGTCCAGGAGCGCCTGGACGTCGGCGGCGCTCGGCTCCTGCGGGGCCTCGCCGACGGTCGCGACGATGCGGTGCCGGTCTCCGGGCAGCGGAGCGACGACGGTCACGCCCTCCGGTGAGAAGTACAGCATGACCTCGTCGCGGGGGGCGTCCCAGTCCAGGTGGACGTCGGCGAGGATGAACGACTCCGGGTAGGCGTCGCCCTCGAAGGCGATGCCGGAGTGCTCGCGGACGGCGCTGTGCATGCCGTCCGCGCCGACCACGTAGCCGGCGCGGATCTTCTCGCCGCTCGCGAGCTCGGCCGTCACGCCGTCCCCGTCCTGGGTCAGCCCGGTCATCTCGAAGGGGCGGTGGACCCGGCCGCCGGCCGCCTCCAGCCGGGCGAGCAGGATCTCCTCGGTGACGTTCTGCGGGACCATCAGCGTGTAGGGGAACTCGGTCGGCAGGTCGCCGAACTCGACGGTGAGCAGCGCGCGGTCCCGCTCGCGGACGGTGAAGCGCGGCACGATGACGCCGCGCTCGACCAGTTCGCCGGTCACGTCGATCTCACGCAGCGTCTCCAGCGTCCGGGCGTGGACTACGGCCGCCCGGGACGTGTTCGCGCCTTCGGCCGCCCGGTCCACCAGGACGGCGTCCACCCCCTGGAGCCGCAGCGACGCGGCGAGGGACAGCCCGACCGGGCCTGCTCCGACGACGAGGACGTCGGCGGTCTGCGGGAGAGCTTCCATGGTCGTCTCCTCTGCGAATGCTTGTTTGCCAACAGTTGATGGCCAACCTTTGTTGAGACTTTAGACGCCGAACCCTCGTTTGCCAACGCCTGGTGGCATATGTTTGCCGCATGGCTTTCACCGAGCGCTCCGCACCGACCAGGACGGCCATCCTGACCGCGGCCCGGCGGCTGTTCGCGGACGACGGCTACGAGCGGGCCACGATCCGCGCCATCGCCGCGGACGCCGGCATCGACCCGTCCATGGTGATCCGGTACTTCGGCAGCAAGGCCGACCTGTACGCGGCCGCCTCGGCCATCGACCTGGCCGTCCCCGACCTCGGCGGGGCGCAGGACGCGGCGGCCGCCTACGTCCGGTCCTTCCTGGCCCGCTGGGAGGCCGGGGAGAACACCGCGGAGGCCGTCCTGCTGCGCACGGCGCCCACCCGTCCCGACGCGGCGGCCCGGGTCCAGGCGATCTTCGACGAGGAGATCGTCCCGGCCCTGCGGAAGGCCATTCCGGACGCCCCGGACGTGCGCGAACGCGCCGCCCTGCTGCTGAGCCAGACCCTCGGCATCGTCTACTGCCGCTACCTGCTGGGCATCGAACCGCTGGCCTCCATGGACGTCCGCGACGTGGCGGCCATGGCGGTCCGCGCCGCCGAGGGCCACCTCTACGAGGACCGCGGTCCGTCCGCCGACTGAACTTCGCGGACCACCTGAAGGCGGGGCAAAGCGTCTATGTAGCGGCGGGGGGTTCGACGGGGCGCCGTGGTTCCTCTCGTCCGCCGCGTCCGCGCTGGGGCGGCGCCGCGGAGTCTTAGCCGATGGGAGGGCCGATGGCCGCGTTCGATGAGTTGCCGCGGGTGCGCAGGGGACCGCTGGATTCGCTGTACGCGGCGCTGCGGCGGCGCGCCCCGCAGCTGGCGGCGACGCGGCCGCGCGACGAGGCGGACGGGCTGCACGTCGCCTACCGGGGCCAGGAGGCCACCGTCGTCTGGGACGGTGAGCTGCGGCTCTACGCGTGGGCGACCGAGCCGGGCGGGCAGATCGGCTCGGACGCCGAGAAGGCGGCCGAGCTGGTCGCATGGACGCTGGGCGCGGCGGTGAACTCCGACGAGACGTCCGGCTAGGCCGGTCGTCCGGCAGGGCCGGTCGTCCGGCTAGGCCGTGGCGGGCTCCTCCGTGGAGACGTCAAGGCGGGAGTTGGCGACGAAGGCGTGCAGGGCGCGCAGGGCGGCACCGGCGTGGTTGCCCCAGTGGTTGAAGTAGGAGTACTGCCACCACCAGAGGGCTTCCAGCGGACGGTCCTGGTTGTAGTGGCGGAGGCCGTGGACGAGGTCGCTGGCGACGTCGACCAGGTCGTCCGACAGGCGGTACGGGGTCGACTCGGTGTCCTTGTAGGGGTCGAACACCTCGGCGTACTCGTCCAGGGCTTCGAGGCGCTCCGACAGCCCCTGCCGGACGGCGTCGAGGTCGGGGTCGTCGCCGATCTCGGGCTCCCAGTTGTCCGGCAGGATCACGTCGGCGCTGGCGCCGAGCTGCGCGCCGGCCAGGATGACCTGCGACACCTCAAGGAGGAGCAGCGGGATCGTGTGCGTTCCGCCGTCGCCGCGGGCGACCGCCTCCAGGCCGTTCAGGTAGTTGTCGACATGGCACGCCACGCGTTCGGCGAGGGCGTTCCAGTCCTGCGGGCTGTTGCTGTCAGACATCGAGCAGCCTCCGTCCTTCGAATGCGCGGCCGAGCGTGACCTCGTCGGCGTACTCCAGATCGCCACCCACCGGCAGGCCGCTGGCCAGACGGGTGACGGTGATGCCCATAGGCTTGACGAGCCGGGCGAGGTACGTCGCCGTGGCCTCGCCCTCCAGGTTGGGGTCGGTGGCGAGGATCAGCTCGGTCACCGCCGCGTCCGCGAGGCGCTGCATCAGCTCGCGGATGCGCAGGTCGTCCGGGCCGACGCCCTCGATCGGGCTGATCGCGCCGCCGAGGACGTGGTAGGTGCCGCGGAACTCGCGGGTCTTCTCGATCGCGACGACGTCCTTGGACTCCTCCACGACGCAGATGACGTGCGGGTCGCGGCGCGCGTCCCGGCAGATCCGGCATTCCTCCTCTTCCGCGACGTTCCCGCACGTCTTGCAGAAGCGGACCTTGTCCTTGACCTCCTTGAGCGCCTTGCCGAGGCGCTCGACGTCGGCCGGATCGGCGGCGAGGAGGTGGAAGGCGATCCGCTGCGCGCTCTTGGGGCCGACGCCGGGCAGCCTGCCCAGCTCGTCGATGAGGTTCTGGACCACCCCTTCGTACAACGGACCCCTCCTTTCCTGGTCGTCCTTGCTCAGCCGCCGAGACCGGGGAAGCCGCCCGGCAGGCCGCCTCCGCCCGCGCCGCCCGGCAGGCCGCCGCCGCCCGGCATGCCGCCGAGGCCCTGGGCGAGCGGGCCCATCTTCTCCTGCTGAAGCTCCTGCGCCTCTCGTCCCGCGTCGCGGATCGCGGCCAGGATCAGGTCGGCGATGGTCTCCGCCGTGTCGGCCGGGTCGTCCACGTCGATGGCCTTCGGGTCGATCGACAGGCCCGTGACCTCGCCCTGCCCGTTGACCGTCACGGTGACGAGCCCGCCGCCGGCGGAGCCCTTCACCTCGGCCTCCGCGAGTTCACGCTGCGCGTTGAAGAGCTGCTCCTGCATGGCCTGCGCCTGCTGGAGCAGTTCCTGCATGTTCAGCTGACCACCGGGTTCCACGGTGCACTCCCTCTTCCGGCCCCCGAGGGCCTGCTCTCTGGCACTCCGCCAGCCACCGGACGTCCGTCCCACGAGACTACGGGTTCGCGGGCGGTTTCGGTAAGCGAGAGCACCGCGAGCCGGGCCGGAAGCGCTCCCGTCCGCCGGGCGCGTCAGGCCAGCCAGCGGCCGCCGCGCATCAGCTCGCGGCCGGGCAGCTCGTCCGCCTCGCGCCACGCCTGGACGCGGCGCGGCGTGACGCGGAACCAGCGGTACGGCGCGGGCAGCGGGCGCGGGTCGAATCCGGCGGTCTCGGCGAACCAGTCCGCCCGCTCCCGCGGCAGCGCGTCGAGCTCCAGGACCTCGACGTCCCCCTCGATCATGGACACGTCGCGGGTCGGCCCCAGCCCCAGCCGGACGGTCCGGGCGGCGGCCAGGTTCCGCCCGGTCGGGCTGTCGGCCGGCGTGGCCATCAGCAGTACCTCGCCGTCCCAGGCGAAGGACAGCGGCACCAGGTACGGCACACCGTCCGCCGAGGCGGTGGCCACCCACACGTCGACGTCCTGGACGAGCCGGTCCTCGGTGTCGCGGCGGCGCCGCCCGCGGTCCCGAGGCCCCCCGGAGCCGGCGTCGGCGGAACCGGGGCCGACGGGGCGAGGACTGGTGCTCGTCATGGCTTCTCCTGTGGTCGTGAGGCGTGGCGGCGGGGTCGGGCCGGTCTTCGTGCCCACAGGGTTTCCCGGCGCGCGTGGCGGCGCCTCCGCGCTGAGCACGGAAAACACCACGGATAATGAGCCGGTGTCCAGTCCAGTGATCTCGGCTCGGGAAGCCGAAGTGCTCGCGCTGCTCGGGGAGCACCTCACCAACGCGGAGATCGCCGCGCGGCTGGTCATCTCCGTGCGCACCGTCGAGTCGCACGTCTCGTCCCTGCTGCGCAAGCTGCAGTTGCCGGACCGGCGGGCCCTCGCCCGGCAGGCCGCCGAGGCCGCCGGCCCCGAGCGGGTCGAGCCCGCTCTGCCCTCCCCGTTGACGGCGTTCATCGGACGGGTGCGGGAGCGCGGGGAACTGGCCGAGGCGCTGCGGGCGCACCGGCTGGTGACCGTGGCCGGCCCGGGCGGGGTCGGCAAGACGCGCCTGGCGCTGGCGGTGGCGGCGGACGTGGCTCCCGACTTCCCCGACGGGGTGTGGTTCGCCGACCTCGTCCCGGTCACCGAACCGGGACGGGTGGGGGCGGCGGTCGCGGCGGCCGTGGGCGTGGGCGAGCAGCCCGGACGCGGCATCGACGACGCGGTACCGGACGCGCTCGCCGACCGCCGGGCGCTGCTGGTGCTGGACAACTGCGAGCAGGTCCTGGACGGGGTGGCGCCGTTCCTGGAGCGGCTGCTGGCGGCCTGTCCCCGGCTGCGGGTGCTCGTGACGAGCCGGGCCCGGCTGCTGGTGCCGTTCGAGCGGGTCTTCGCCGTCCCGCCGCTGTCGCGGGAGGGCGGGGACGAGTCGGAGGCGGTGGCCCTGTTCATGGACCGGGCGAGCGCGGTCGGCTGGCCGCCGGGCCCGGCGGTGAGCGACGGCGTCGTGGCCATCTGCGAACGGCTCGGCGGCATGGCGCTGGCGATCGAGCTCGCGGCGGCGCGGTGGTCCACGCTCGGGCTGGACGGCCTCACCGCCGGCCTCTCCGACCAGCTGCGGATCCTGACCGGCGGGCCCCGCGCCGACGACCGGCACCGGTCGGTGCGCGCGGTGCTGGACTGGAGCCATGACCTGCTGGAACCGCGAGACCGGGCGCTGCTGCGCCGGGTGTCGGTGTTCGTCGCGCCGTGCACCGCCGAGGCGGCGGCGGAGGTCGCCGGGTTCGCCCCGCTGGACCCGGCCGCGGTCGTCGACGGGCTCGGCGTGCTGGCCGAGCAGAGCCTGCTCGGCGTGACGCCGTCCGCGTCCGGCACCCGGTACCACGCGCTGGAGACCATCCGCCAGTACGGGACGGAGCGGCTCGCCGACGCCGGCGAGCTGACGGACGTCCGATCCCGGCATCTCGGGTGGTGCCTGGCGAACGCGTCCGCGCTGACGGGAGGCGGAGGCGCGGAATGGCGGGCGCGGTTCGACGCGGTCGCGGAGGAGCTGCGGGCCGCTCTCGCCTGGGCCGCCGACCAGCCGGAACAGCGCGCGGACGCCCGCCGGCTCGCCGCGGCCATGGCCGAGCTGGCCTTCGCCCGGACCCTGCTCGGCGAGGCCCAGCAGCGGTTCGAGCAGGCGGCCGGCCTCACCGCCGACGACGACGGCGCCGGTGCCGCCGCGCTGCGTCAGGCCGCCGCCGTGGCCGGCTGCCGCAGCGTCGACGGCGACTCCTACCGCCTGTTCCGTGCCGCCGCGGAGGCCGCCCGCCGGGCCGGGGACACCGCCGGCGCCGGCCGCGACCTGGCGGCCGCCGCCACCGTCGCGTACCGCTTCTCCAGCTCGTTCGCGCAGCCGCCCCCGGTGGACGAGGTGACCGCCATGCTCGCGCAGGCGCGGGAACTGGCCGGCGATGCCCCGTCCGCCGAGGCCGCCGTCGCGCTGGCCGAGGCGGCGGTGGTCGCGGACGCGTTCGGCGCCGTCCAGGGATCTCCGGACAACCCCGCGCAAGCGACGGTCTCGCGTGCCGAGCACGCGGTCGAACTGGCCCGCCGCGCGGGCGACCCGGTGGCGGAGTCCGCCGCCCTGGACGCGCTCGCGGGCGCCGTGAGCTGGGCCGGCGACGCCTTCGCCGCCGCGGCCGCCGCCCGGCGCCGGATCGACGTCCTGGCCTGCGAACCGCCCGCCCCCGCCGCCACGCACGAGCTGATGGACGCCCTCGCCATGGCCGCCGGAACCGCCGTCGGCGTGGGCGATCTGCCGGCGGCCCGCCGATGGGGCGCGCGGCTCGCCGAACATCCGCTGCTGGCCGAGGCGGGCCACCACGCCACGTCCTGGCTCCTGGTCGCGGACGCGTTCAGCGGCAACGTCGGCGAGGTCCTGACGACCAGCAGGCGATTCCACGACACGTGGGAGAAGAGCGGACGCCTGCGGTCGCGTTCGCTCGGCCCGGCCGCCGCGTCGGTCGCGATGATCCACGGACTGCGCGGCGACCGCTCCGCCCGGGCTTCGTGGCTCGCGATCGTCTCCGAGGCCGGCCCCGCGGACGACCACCGGCTCGGCTATGGCGCGGTCTTCGACGCCATGGTCCTGCTCCACCACGGGGACGCGGAGGCGGCGCTGGAGCGCGTCGCCCCGCCGCCGGACGAGGTCTGGAAGTGGGTCTGCTGGGTCTGGCTGCACTGGTACGTGGCACTCCGCGCGGAGGCGGCGGTGCTCACCGGGCATCCGGACGCCCGCGACCGCATCGCCGCCGCCCGCGATGTGGTCGCCGGCAATCCGGTCGCGTCCGCCCAGGTCGACCGGGCGGACGCGCTGCTCGACGGCGACCTTTCGCGCCAGCTCGCCGCCGCGGCGGCATTCGACGCGGCCGGCTGCCGCTACCAGTCGGCCCGCACCCTGCTGCTCGCCAGGGGCGACGAGACCGCGCTCGCCGGCCTCGGCCTCGCACCCCCGGCCGCCCGGTAGCGGCGCCGCCTCAGCTCACCGCCTGCTTCACCAGCGCCGCGATCCGCTGCTCCACCTCGGGCGTCACCTTGGCCAGCGCGAACCCGGCCGCCCACATGTCGCCCTCGTCCAGCTGCGCCAGGTCGCTGAACCCGAGCGTCGCGTAGCGCGCCTTGAACTTCGCCGCGCTCTGGAAGAAGCAGACGATCTTGCCGTCCAGCGCGTAGGCGGGCATCCCGTACCAGAGCTTCGGCGCGAGCTCCGGGACGTTGGTCCTGACGACCTCGTGGACGCGCTCGGCCATGACGCGATCCGCGTCGTCCAGCTCGGCGATCTTCGCGAGGACGTCCCGCTCCGCCTCCGCCGCCTTGTCCGCCTGCGACCCGCGCCGCACCGCCTGCTTCTGCTCCTTCGCGTGATCCTTCATCGCGGCCCGCTCCTCGGCCGAGAACCCCTCATACGTGCTGCTAGCAGCCATGATCACTCCTGTAGTCGTGCCGATCTCCGTGCTCACACCCTCCCCCGGCAAGGGCGCGGACCGCCTCCGTGCCGACCACGGAACCCGCCACGGACGACCCCCGGTTCCCACCACGGACGCGCGGTTCCCATCCGTCCAAGACACGGGCACATTCACGGGCAACGATGGACTCAGATCCGTTCTCGCTGGGAGTTGCCGATGTCCATTCGCCGTGTCATGCCGAACGTCCAGTCGAAGGCCGTGCAGGAGAGCCGGGACTTCTACACGCTGCTGGGCTTCGAGGAGGTCATGGACCAAGGCTGGATCGTGACGCTCGCCTCGCCGTCCAACCCGACGGCGCAGGTCAGCTTCATAACCGCCGACAAGACCGCCCCGGTGACCCCCGACATGAGCGTCGAGGTCGACGACGTAGACGCCGCCTACGCCGCCATGCTCGCGAGCGGCGCCGAAATCGTCCACCCCTTGCAGGACGAGGAGTGGGGCGTACGCCGCTTCTTCGCCCGAGACCCCAACGGCCGAGTGATCAACGTCCTAACCCACCACTGACCCACCGCCCGGCGGGGTGGTGGTAGGACGTGAAGGTGATCGATGACGAAGGCGCCGGGACGCGAGTGGTCTCCTGGACGGG
>NZ_SMKY01000226.1 GCF_004349235.1 Actinomadura darangshiensis
TCTGCGGAAACGAATGGCCCGCACCGAACAACACCTCGATCTGCGCACGCTCAGCGAGCGTAAGACGACGTCCTGGCACAACAAGATCCTTCCAGGAACCTCGTTGCAACAGACACTAGAAACCGCCCGGTCGCATAACAACAACACGCCGCAAGTCAACGTTGGAGCCAGGCGATGGCGGTCATGGTGCCGGGTGGGATCTCGGTGAAGCCGCCGTCCCTTACCGCTACCGTCGCCTCCTTCACGCACTGCCGCCACGGCACGTCTCTCGCCAGGTGGACGGCCGCCCCGGCCTCGACCCATGCCGCCACGTGCTTGCGGCGGCCCTGCCGCAGGAGCAGTTGCGCGGCGTGCCCGCACTGGGCGGCGGCCTTCCCGGTCGTGATCGTGATGTCCGGGTTGAGGGCGATCACCGCGTACGGGGGCTCGGGCGGCGGGGCAGGCTCCTCGGCGTCGGCGAGGTCGAGGCCCGCGACCTGGAGCCTCGCCAGCTGCGGCGGGACGTCCGACACCGGGCCCGGCGGGAAAGCGCGCACCTGGGCGCCCGCGTGCGCGACGGTCACGCCGGGCAGCGCCTCCGCCTCCGGCCAGCGGACGCCGCGGGCCCGCCGGGCCACCTTCCTGATCCGCCGCGACTCCCACTCCCGGACGGCCTCGCGCCACTCCCCCTCGGGCGCGGCGGCGCGCGGGTCGGTCAGCACCCGGACGACCGCGGTCGCCGCCGCCTCGCAGACCGCGCCGTGATTGGGCGGATCGGCCTTCTCGGCCCGTACCACCAGTTGCATCGCCCACGGCGGGTCGTCAAGGGGGTCATAGTCAGGTCGCACGTGTGGAGTATTCCAAACCCGATCCGGCTTCCCCGGAGCGGATGTGGGTAATGCAACTCTTACCGTCCCCCGGACGTCGTTCAGGTACGGGAGGTCGCCGGTGGCCAGTGGCGCGTGGAACGATTCCATCCCGGGAATCGGTACGTTCTTCGTCGGGATCGACGTCGCCCCTGGCCGGTACCGATGCGAGAACGGCAAGGGCGGCTGGTGGGTGCGCTTCACCGGGCCGGGCGGCGGCGACCCCGTCGGCTCGTGGCCGCTGCCCGCCGGGCCCACCGAGATCGAGATCGCGCGCACCGACTTCGCGTTCGAGACCCATGTCGGCACCGTCTGGCGCCGCATCGCGCCGCCGCGCGACCCGGCCGACGGCGCCCCGGCCGAGCCGCGCCCGGTCGCCGACCCGGCGCTGCGCGCCGAACTGGACACGATCGTCGCGCGCCGCAAGCCGCTGCTGTGGCTGGCGCCCCTGTCGGTCCTCGCCCTCGGCCTGCTCGGCTCCCCGCTGCTCGGCTCGCTGTGGCTGATCGGCCTCGGCATGCTCGCGGTGCTGGTCGCGCTCGGCACCCCGTCGGTCTCGCTGGACCTGCGGCGCGCCCGGGAGCTGGAGCGGCGCCGCGACCGCTACCTCACCCCCGAGGACTTCGACGACGAGGGCCGCGCGCTGCTGGCCCGCGTCCAGACGGCGGTCGACGCCGTCCGCGACTCGCAGGTCAACCGGGAGGGCCTGCTGGACGCGGTCGACAACGCCGTCACGTTGCCGCGGCAGGAGTGGGAGATCGCGCAGGTCCTGGCGAAGCAGTCGAAGCTGCGCGCGGACCAGGACGAGATGGAGGAGGCCGCGGCCATCCCCGAGGTGGAGGCGGCGCTGCGTCCGCTGCGCGACAAGCTCGACATCTCGGTCGTGGCGGTGACGCGCCGCATCGAGGCGCTGGAGCGCTACGCCGAGCGGGCCAGGTCGGCGGACGAGGTGCTGCGCGCCCAGCGCCACCTGGAGTCGATCGCGGAGAAGGCGCACGAGTACGACGAGCTGCTCGCCGACACCGTCCGCGACGACCTGGCGCTGCCCGCGATCGAGCGGCTGACCGAGCAGGGCGACGAGCTCGTCCGGACGCTGCGCGAACGCCTCGCCCAGGCCGCCGAAGCGGGCGGCGAGGCCGGCGCCGAACTCCCGCCCCCGTCCTAGCCGGACGCCGTCTCCCCCACCGCCGCACGCAGTTGGAAGATCGTGATCTTTCCGCATCCGCGGCGCGGCCGGAGCGGTGCCAGGATCACGGCACCCAACTCAAAAGGGCACGAACGGCGTTCCTCCCCGCTGCGCCGCGTGCCGTGGCCTGGAGGTGTGGATGCGTCCACGTCGAACCATTCCGGTCCTGCTCACCGCGCTCGCGGTGGCGGCACCGATGTCCATTGCGGGGAGCATGGGAGCGGCTTTGGCCGAAGTCGTGCTGCCCGCGCCCACCGTCGCGTCGGCCGACTATCCGGCCGACGCGAGCTGGCACGGCGGCGTCGGGGTCTACGGCGACTTCACGTTCGACGACCCGAGTGACCAGGCGGTGCAGTACTCGGTGAACATCAGCGGCCAGCCGGGCCTGAACCTGCCCACGCAGGACGGGGCGCCGGTCACCGTGCCGATCGCGCCCTATCGCGGCGGGCCCGTCATCCTCGACGTCCAGTCCCTCGGCCCGGCCGGGGAGGTCAGCCCTCGGACCACGTACGAGTTCCGGGTCTGGACCGGCAACGGCGCGAAGGCGCACTGGAGGCTCGACGAGCCCACCGGGGCGCGTGAACTCGCCGCCGAGACCCCCGAAGGCGACGAGCCGGTCACCGCACGGGCGGTCGGCCGGGTCGCCACCGGCGCCGAGGGGCAGCTCGGGACGGGTGCGCGGCTGACCGGCGGACATGCCGACTCCGCCCCGCTCGTGGACACCAGCAAGAGCTTCACCGTGTCCGCCTGGGCCAGGCCGACGTCCGAGCGCGACTCCGTCGTCGTCGCCGCCACCGGACGCCGCAAGAACGCGTTCTCGCTCCGGTCGCGGGACGGGCACTGGGCGTTCGTGAAGTCGGACGCGGACTCCCGTGGCGCCGCGACCACGCAGGCCGTGGCCGAGCAGCCCGTCTACCCCGGGACCTGGGCGCACCTGATCGGCTCGTACGACGCGACGCAGAAGAGGCTGCGGCTCTACGTGAACGGGACCCTGGCGTCCGATGTCGCGTCCGGTGAGTCCGCGTGGAACGCGCAGGGCAGGCTGCGGATCGGCGCGGGCGTCCGGCCCCACGCGCACCCCTTCCGCGGCGGGCTGGACGAGGTCAGGGTGTACGACCGGATCATCGTCCCGAAGGAGGCGGCGGAGCTCCAGACCGTCCCGGCGCACGTGCGGGGCCGCTGGAAGTTCGACGTCGACGGCGCCGACGACTCCACGTTCGGCAACGCCATGGCGCTGCGGGGCGGCGCGGCGGTCGACCCGGCCGCCGGGGCGGACTGGTCGTCCCCGGCGGGCCTGATGCTGACCGGCACCGGAGCCTACGCGGAGACCGCGGGACCCGTCATCCGGACCGACCGGAGCTTCACCCTCTCCGTCTGGGTGGACACCGAACGGCTCCCGGCGAAGGCCGCGACGCTGCTGTCGCTGCCCGGCGAGAAGGTCAACCGGCTGGCGCTGCGCTTCCAGCCCGGGAGCGAACCCGGCAGGTATGCCTGGCAGGCCGCGATGGCCGACTCCGACAGCCCGGACGCGAAGGTCACGGTCGCCGAGCACACGGGGGTCAGCGGGTCCTGGGACCACCTCGCGGTCGTCTATGACGGTCCGACCCGGACGATGACCCTGTATGTGAACGAACAGCCGGACGAGGGCCGGTCGGTGAAGACGGAGGTCGGCGCGTTCGGTGCCAAGGGCGCCCTCCAGGTCGGACGGTCCGCCATCGGCGACCCCGAGTACTGGCCGGGACCCGTCGACGACGTCTGGGCCTTCCAGGGAGCCTTGACCTGGCAGCAGATCAGCGGTCTGCGCCCCGACGCCCCCACCTGGGGCTAGTCCGGCTGAACGCGGCCCGGCGGTGGTGCCTGAACGCGGGCGCCACCGCCGGCAGCCGTCCTAGCCGACGAGCTTGCGGACCTGGTCGCGGGACGTGAAGACCTCGGCGCGCATGCCGGTCTCCCGGGCGGCGAGGACGTTGCGCCGGCTGTCGTCGAAGAAGATGACGTCGGCGGGTTCGACGCCGAGGCGTCCGGCGCAGATCTCGTAGGCGCGGGGGTCGGGCTTGGCGACGCCGATGTGGCAGGAGTAGACGCGGGCGTCGAAGCGGGACAGCCAGGCGCCGTGGCGGGCCTCGAAGCGGGGCACCAGGTCGCCGATGATGTTGGAGAGCAGCCCGAGGGTGCGGCCCTCGTCGGCGAGGTCGCCGACGAGGGCGACCATGTCGTCGTCGACGTCGGTCCAGCTGTCGAGGTCTGCCTCGATCAGCGCGGGGACGTCGGGGAACGCCGCGCCGAGCACGCCGGCGACGTCCGCCCAGTAGGACGCGCTCTCCTGGCCGGCGTCGTAGGCGGGGCGGCAGGCCCAGTAGGCGTCCCAGAACGCGGGTCCGGCCACGCCGGCGATCTCCTCGATCCGCCGCACCGCCTCGGGGGTCTGGGTGCGGGCGATGACTCCGTACAGGTCGAACACGATCACATCGGGCATGGCCCCGAGCCTATGCGGCGCGGGCGGACGGCCCGGAATCGGCTGTAGCAAGCGCTTGTTGCAACCCGTACCCTGGTGCGGCCGCGGAAACGAGCAAGCGGTTGGGCGAGACGGGCATAATGAGAAGGTGACGACCACGAGCGCCAAGTCCGGACGATCGAGCACCCGCGCCACCGGGGAGGGCGGCGCCCGCCGCCGCGGCCGGGGAACGCCCGCCCTGGCGTCCGAGAGGCGCGCGCACCTGGTCCGGCTCGCGGCCGAGCTGTTCGCGGAGAAGGGCTTCCAGGCCACCACGGTCCGCAACATCGCCGACGAGGCCGGCATCCTGTCCGGCAGCCTCTACCACCACTTCGACTCCAAGGAGTCGATCGTCGACGAGATCCTCTCCGGGTTCTTCACCGACGTCATGGCGGCCTACCAGGCCGTCCTCGACGAGAACGACGACCCGCGGGACAGGATCGCCGGGCTGGTCCGGGTCGCGTTCGGCACCCTGGAGCCGCACCGGGCCGCCATCACGGTCATGCAGAACGACTGGAACTACCTGCGCGGCATGGACCGGTTCGCCTACCTGACCAAGTCCGAGGACGAGGTCGAGAAGATGTGGGTGAGCACGCTCCAGGCGGGCCAGGACGAAGGGGTCTTCCGCCCCGACCTCGACCCGAAGCTGACCTACCGGATGATCCGCGACACCGTCTGGGTGGCGGTCCGCTGGTTCCGGCCCGGCGGCCGCCTGAACGCCCAGGGGCTCGCCGAGCACTACCTCAAGGTGATGTTCGACGGCATCAACCTGCACTGACGCGGACGCCGGGCTCGCCCGCCGGCCGCTCGCGGCGGTCCGGCAGCAGCCGCCTGAGCGGCCCGGGGAGCCACCAGTTCGCCTCGCCGAACAGCTCCATCAGCGCCGGGACGAGCACCAGCCGCACGATGGTCGCGTCGATCAGGATCGCGACGCCGAGGCCGAGGCCGATCTGCTTGACGGCGACGTCGCCGCCGAGCAGCACCGACAGGAACACCATCACCATGATCGCGGCGGCCGCGGTGATCACGCGCGCGGTGCGGGACAGGCCGAGCGCGACGGCCTCGCGGGTGGCCACGCCCTCCTCGTAGGTCTCGCGGATGCGGGACACGAGGAACACCTCGTAGTCCATGGACAGCCCGAACAGGATCGGGAACATCATCAGCGGCACCCATGTGGTGACGGGCATGTCGGTGGGGAACCCGAGCAGCCGCCCGGCCCACCCCCACTGGACGACGGCCGTCAGCACCCCGTACGCGGCGGCGATCGACAGCAGGTTCATCAGGGCCGCCTGCACCGCCACCGTGACCGACCGGACGAGGCCGATGAGCAGCAGCAGCGACAGCCCGACGACGACGGCGATCAGCAGCGGCAGCCGGGTGGAGACGGCGTCGGAGAAGTCGATCGAGGCGGCGTTCGGCCCGCCGACGTAGGCCCGCGCGCCCGTCCCGCCGACGGCGCCGGGAATGACGTCGTCCCGCAGCGTGTGGACGAGCTTCGGCGTCCGCTCGTCCTGCGCGCCGGTCTCCGGGAAGGCGATGAGCATGGCCGCCTTCCCGTCCCGGCTGGCGCGCGGCGGCTGGACGGCGGCGATGCCGGGCGTCTCGCGGACGGCGGCGGCGATCCTGCCCGCCGCCTGCGTGCCGCCGCCCTCGGTGACGATGATCAGCGGCGCGGCGGTGCCGGGCCCGAAGCCCTCCGCCATGATCCGGCTGGCCCGGTAGCCGCTGTGGTCGTGCGCCTGGGTGCTGGAGTCGGGGAAGCTGAGCCGCATCGACAGCGCCGGGACGGCGAGGACCAGCAGGACCGCCGCCGCGCACAGCCCGGCGACGACCGGATGCGCCTGCACGGTCCGCGCCCAGCGCTCGGCGAGCGGGCGGCGCGCCCGGCCGAGCCCGGGGACGCGGAGCCGGTCGATGGCGTGCCCGGCGAAGCCGAGCAGGGCGGGCAGCAGCGTCACCGCCGCGAGCATGGTCATCAGCACGGCGACGCCGGCCGCGACCGCGACGCCGTTGAGGAGGCTCTGCTGCATGACGAACAGGCCCATCAGCGCGATCACGACGGTGGTGCCGGCGAACAGCACGGCGCGTCCGGCGGTGGTGACGGAGGTGACGGCCGCCTCCTCGGGATCGGAGCCCGCGTGCAGTTCCTCGCGGTAGCGGGTGACGATGAACAGCGCGTAGTCGATGCCGACGCCGAGCCCGATCAGCGCCGCGACGATCGGGCTGAACGACGGCGCGGGCAGCAGGTGCCCGATCAGCATGATCAGCGCGAGGCCGGTCCCGATGCCGAACAGCGCGGTGACGATCGGCAGGCCCATGGCCAGCACCGACCCGAACGCGATCAGCAGGATGACGATGGCGGCGAGCACGCCGATGCCCTCGGACGGGCCTCCGCCGGGCGTTTCGGCGGTGTCGACGGCCGCCCCGCCGAGTTGCAGCTGGACGGGCCCGGAGTCGGTGCGCACGTCGTCGATGAGCGCCTGCACGTCGGCCTTGGGCATGTCCTCGGCCGTGACGTCCAGGCTGCCGGTGGCGAACGCCGACTTGCCGTCCCGCGAGATCTGCCCGGGCGCCTGGTACGGCGACGCGACGAAGGCGACGTGCGGCGTCTTGGCGAGCCGGCCGATCGCCTCCTCGACGCGCGCCTTGGCCTGGGGGCTGCGCACCCCGCCTTCGGCGCGGACCGCCAGCGTGATCGAGTCGCCGCTCTGCTGCGCGAAGTGCTCGTCCAGCAGATCGGAGGCCTTCGCCGACCCGGAGTTCCCGCCGGAGAAGTCGTTCAGCGGTTCGGCGGCGAACCCGAAGCCCAGCACCATCACGACGATGGTGCCGGCGATCCAGGCGGCGACCGTCAGGCGCCGCCGCCGGTAGCAGTATCGGGCCAGTCTCGCGAGTCTCATGGAACCGCCTCCGCGGATGCGCCGCACCTAGGGAACCTGCCGTCGCGTCCAGCGTCCCTTCCCGGCTCGGGCCCGGTCATCCGGCGGACGATGTCATTCGGTCCGCCCGAATACATCTGTTGGAGTACATCCGGCGCGGTATCCCCCAGCGCGGGTGCCGAGCCCCATAGTGTGCTTAGTCACAATTTGCCGAGTTGGGGTGACGCTTTGGTCCGTGGGGACGCTGTTACTGGAGAGATTCACGGGGGGAGGGCGGCATGACGGCTCAACAGGGCGCTGCCGGTCGCGAGGAGCCCACGCCCGGGGCCATGCGCGCCGCCACCGCGCGCACCCTGCAGGAGCAGTTCCCGGGAGTGCGCGTCTGGTACGGCGAGGCGACCGGTTCCTGGTGGGCCATGGTGCCGCTGCGCGGGGGGCCGCGGCTGCTGGAGGCCCCGTCCCCGCAGGAGCTCCGCGACGAGATCATGGGCCTTCGCACGTACGGCTGACCGGCGGGCGGGCCCGGACGTCCCCGCGTACGCATGCCGCCCGCCGGGAACGGGGCGCGATCCGTCCCCAGCGGGCGTCTTTGAGGAAACTAACCCGAAAAGTCTTCAAGCACAAGCGCTTGCTCGGTTGACTGCGCGCGGCGTGCCCGCCCGGCTACGCCTCGTACCGGACGGACGCATCCCCCGGCCGCCGGCCCCGGGGCGCCTGCGTCTCAGACGCTCCCGAGTTCGGCGGCCGTGATCGCGCCGAGCTCCCAGCACGCCTGCAGATCGTCCCTGCCGGGTTCGCCGGTGACGACCACGGGCGGCTGGACGGCCTTCCACCTCAGCCCCGTGGTGATGGCGTCGAGGGCGCGCAGGGCACCGGTCGCGTCGTTGTTGCCGTGCAGGAACGCACCGAACGGGCGGCGGGCCGTCTCCTCCAGGCACGGGTAGTAGATCTGGTCGAAGAAGTGCTTCAGCGCCCCGGACAGGTAGCCGAGGTTGACCGGCGTGCCCAGGAGGTAGCCGTCCGCCTCCAGGACGTCGACGGCGGAGGCCGTCAGCGCCGCGCGGGACACGACCTCCACGCCGTCGATCTCGTCGGTGGACGCACCGGCCCGCACCGCCTCGAACATCGCCTGCACCGACGGCGACGGCGTGTGATGGACGAGCAGCAGCCTCTTCATCACCACGAGGCTAGCGGTGTTCCGCGCCCCCGTCGGGGGTATGTGCTCGCTGGACGGGGCCTCAAAGAACGTTCGATCTTGGGAATGAGTTCCAGGGGATCTTGGTTGGGGGCTCATCGGAGGTGTCCCTCGTGCACTCTGTGAAACCGGCGGCAGCACCGGCGGTGCGGCCGGTCTGGCCGCTCGCGCTCGCCACGCTGCTGGTCGCCGTGCTGATCGCGGCGCCCGCGCCGGTGCCGTCCCCGCACTGGCTCGGCCGGCTGTCCCGGATCGTCACCGGCAGCCCGCTCGCCCCCGCGCACGCAATCGCGATCGGCCTCGCGCTCGCGCTCGTCGCCCGCGGCGTCCTGCTGCGCCGCCGCGCCGCCTGGTACGGGCTCGTCACGCTGGTCCTCCTCGGCCTGCTCGCCGTCGTCTCCGGCGACGACCCGCTGTGGCGGCTGCCGCTGCTCGCCGCCGTCCTCGGCGGTCTGTGGCTGGAGCGCGACCGGTTCCCGGTGCGGCCGCACCCCGAGCGCGTCCGCACGGCGGTGAAGACCGGCGCGGTCCTGGTCGCCGTGGCCGTCGCCGCGTCGCTGCTCTTCGGCGGCGTGTCGGTCCGGTCCGTCGGCGCCGTCGCCGGCGGCCTCGGCGGCACCGGCGGGCCCATGGACGGCGCGTCCTGGCTGCCGGGCCTGCTCGGCCTCGCCGGCGCCGCGGGCCTCCTCCTGCTGGTCATCACGCTCCTCGCGCCCGACCCGGCGCCGCCGCCCGGCGACGAGGCCGAGCGCCGCCGCGTCGCGAGCCTGGTCTTCCATCCCGGTTCCGACACCCTCGCGCCGTTCGCGCTGCGCCGCGACAAGGCGTACGTGTTCAGCGCGGACGGCCGCGCCGCGATCGGCTACCGCGTGCTGTTCGGCATGGCGGTGGCGGGCGGCGACCCGGTCGGCGACCCCGCCTCGCACGCCGACGCCGTCCGGGCGTTCCGCGCGATGTGCCGGACGACGGGCTGGCGCCCGGCCGTGCTCGGCGCGAGCGACGCACTGCTCCCCGCGTGGGGCCCGTGCCGGTCGATCGGCTTCGGCGACGAGGTCGTCATCGCGCCCGGCGAGTTCACGCTGTCGGGACGGCAGATGCGCAACGTCCGGCAGGCGGTGAAGCGCACCGCGAACTTCGGCGTCTCGTCCGAGATCGTCTCCGAACGCGACCTCACTCCCGCGCTGCGCGCGAAGCTGCTCGACGTCGCGTCCCGCTCCCTCGGCGGCTCGGCCGAGCGCGGTTTCTCCATGAACCTGGACGAGCTGCTCACCGGCTACCACCCGGGAGCGGTCGTCGCCGTCGCCTACGGCGAGGACGCGGAGCCCATCGCGTTCCAGCGCTACGTCACCGCCGGCGAGGGCGTCAGCCTGGACGCGATGCGGCGCGCCCCGGACGGCCCGAACGGCGTCAACGAGCGGCTCATCGTCGAGATGATCGAGTACGCCGGCGGGCACGGGCACGGCGTCGTGTCGCTGAACTTCGCCGCCTTCCGCGCGTTGCTGGACGCCGGCGACCGCACCCCGCTGGAGAAGGCCGGCTACCGGGCGCTGCACCTCCTCGACCCGCTGATCGCGGTCGAGTCGCTGTACCTGTTCGACAAGAAGTTCCGGCCGTCCTACAAGCCGCGCAACGTCGTCTTCCGGTCGTGGTTCGACATCGCCTACCTGGCGGCGGCGCTGCTCACGCTGGAGTTCGGCCGGACGCGCCCGGCCCAGCGCGCCGCGGACCCGGTCACCGAGCCCGCCCACCACCTGGGCCGGTACTGACCGCGAGCCCGGCTCCGCGAGGTTTCCTAGAACGTGATTCTATGGAGCCCCCGCCTGAGAGGATCGCGTATGAGCAGCACGGTGCAGGGCCACTGCGATCCGGCGTTCGCCGGCGTCCGCGAGGTGTTCGAGCAGAACTTCGCCGAGGGACGCGAGCTGGGCGCCGCCGTCACCGTCTACGCGGGCGACCGCAAGGTCGTCGACCTGTGGGGCGGCGTCGCCGACCGCCGCACCGGACGCGAGTGGCTGCCCGACACCCCCTGCTTCGGCTTCTCCTGCACGAAGGCGGTGACGGCCGCGGCGGCGCTGCTGCTCGCCGAGCGCGGCGCCTACGAGGTGGACGGCCCGGTGACCGGCTGGTGGCCGGAGTTCGGCGCCGAAGGCAAGGACGGCGCGACCGCCGCGCACCTGCTGTCGCACCAGGCGGGCCTGCCCGCGTTCGCGCGCACCGTGCCGGCGGAGGAGGCTGCCGACGCCGCGGCGCGCGCGTCCGAGCTGGCCGGGCAGAAGCCCGAGTGGACGCCCGGCGAGGCGCACGGCTACCACGCGCTGACCTACGGCTGGCTGGCCGGCGAGATCGTCCGGCGGCTGTCCGGGCGGACGGTCGGCGCCTTCGCGAAGGACGAGTTCACCAGCGACCTCGACCTCTGGATCGGATCCCCTGACGACGTCATCGAGCGCGCCGCGAAGCTGTCGGCCGGACGGCGCACAACTGACGGCGCCGGAGGTGCCTCGGGGGGCGCGGGGGGTCGTCCCCCCTCGAAGGGCACGGTCGGCGCGGACTCCCCCAAGACCGCCCAGCACGACATGCTGAAGCGGCTCGCCGCGGCCTACACCGACCCGGAGAGCATGATGAACCGGGCGATGAACAACCCGCACCCGGGCAAGGGCGGCTACAACAACCCGGTCGTGCTGCGGGCCGGCTGGCCGTCCGCCGGGATGATCACCACCGCGCCCGCGCTCGCCGGCTTCTACCGCGACCTCGTGGCGGGGCGGATCCTGCGCCCGGACACGCTGCGCGAGGCCCTGCGCCCACGTGCCAGCGGCCCGGATCGCACGCTGCTCGTGGACAGCGCGTTCGGCCTGGGGTTCATGCGCCCGTCGCAGACGTTCTTCACGCCCAAGCCGGGCCGGGCGTCGGCGTTCGGCCACACCGGCGCGGGCGGCTCGATCGGGCTCGGCGACCCGGAGGCCGGGCTCGCGGTCGCCTACCTGCCCAACCTGATGGGCGACCAGGCGGCGGGCGACCTGCGCGCCTTCCGGCTGACGCAGGCGGCGTACGCGGGCCTGTCGTGAGCGGGCGGTAGCGTCCCGGGCCATGGACGTACGCGATCTGCACCCTTGGCCGTCCACCCCGGAGGAGGCCGAGGCGATCCAGGACCTGCTGCGTCCGATGCTCGAACTGGACGTTCCGGGCCCGGCCGCGCCGAGCACCGTCGCGGGCCTCGACGTCTCCTACGCGGGCGACGGCGGCGGCACCGGTGACCGCCTGGCCGCCGCCGTCGTCGTCCTGGACGGGACGACCCTGGAGGTCGTGGAGGAATCGGTCGCCGTCGGCACGGCCGCGTTCCCGTACGTCCCCGGCCTGTTCGCGTTCCGGGAGCTGCCCACCCTGCTGGAGGCCCTCCGCGGCCTCACGACCACGCCCGGCCTGCTCGTCTGCGACGGGTTCGGGATCGCGCATCCGCGGCGGTTCGGGCTGGCGTGCCACCTCGGCGTCCTGACCGGCCTGCCGGCGATCGGCGTCGGCAAGACCGCGTTCATCGGCACCTACGACCAGCCCGGAGCGAGGCGCGGCGACGCGGCCCCGCTCAGGGACGGCGGCGAGGTCGTCGGCCGGGTGCTCCGGACCCGCGACGGCGTGAAGCCGGTGTTCGTCTCCGTCGGCCACCGCACCGACCTCGGCACCGCGTGCCGCAACGTCCTCGCCCTCGCGCGCGAGTACCGGCTGCCCGAGACGACACGCAGGGCGGACCGGCTGTCACGGGACGCACTGGCGGCGGCGTCCGGGTAGCGCTTTTGCCCTGGAAGATGGCAGGCTCTCCCCAAAGCAGGCGTGGACCAGCCCAGGTCACCCGCGATATCTGGACGGTGCCCATGGACATCCGGCCGATGCGGGCCGACGCCCGCCGGAACTACGAACGGCTGATCACGACGGCACGGACCGCGTTCATGGAGCACGGCACTGGCGCGTCCCTCGACGACATCGCCAAGCGCGCGGGCGTCGGCTCCGGCACGCTCTACCGGCACTTCCCGACCCGCGACGCGCTGCTGCACGCCGTCCTGCGGGAGCGGATCGACGGCCTCCTCGCGCACGCCGACGAGCTGCTGGCCGGGGAGCCGGACCCGCAGGCGGCGCTCGGCCGCTGGCTGCGCACCTACCTGGCTGGCGCCGCGACCCCGCGCGGCACGTCCACCGTGATCATCGAGGCGATGTCGGCGGAATGGGCGGACACCGGCCTCGGCGCGGCGGCCACCGCGATCTGCGACGCGCTCGGCCGGCTGCTGGAGCGGGCGCAGCGGGCGGGGACGGTCCGCGCCGAGATCGACCCGGGCGACCTGCTGCGGCTGACGAACGCGGTCGGCGTCGCGTCCGAGCGCACCCCCGACCCCGGCGCGTTCGCCGACCGGATGCTGACGCTGCTCTTCGACGGCCTGCGCACCGGGTAGGGCCGCCTTGTTCAGTTGACCAAGCGTTCGCTAGGTTGGCCGGACGGCAACGGGCGACGAGGAGCGTTGATGGGGCAGCTTGACGGCAAGGTGGCGCTGATCACCGGCGGCGCGCGCGGGATGGGCAAGGCGCACGTCCGCCGGTTCGCGGACGAGGGCGCCAAGGTCGTATTCGGCGACGTCCTGGAGGAGGAGGGCGCGAAACTGGCCGCCGACCTCGGGGACGGCGTCCGGTTCATCCGGATGGACGTCTCCAAGGAGGAGGACTGGCGGCGCGCCACCGAGACCGCGACGACGGCGTTCGGCGCACTGAACGTCCTGGTCAACAACGCCGGCATCCTCCGGCACAAGACCATCGAGGAGATGGCGCTGGAGGAGTTCCGCCAGATCCTCGACGTGAACCTGATCGGCCAGTGGCTCGGCGTGAAGACCGTCACCGCGCCGATGCGCGAGGCGGGCGGCGGTTCCATCGTCAACGTGTCCTCGACGGAGGGCTTCATCGGCGCGGCCGGCCTCGCCGCCTACAGCGCCAGCAAGTTCGGCGTCCGCGGGCTGACCAAGTCCGCCGCCCGGGAGCTGGGCCAGTACGGCATCCGGGTGAACTCCATCCACCCCGGCGGCGTCCTTACACCCCTGACCATGCAGGACGACATCGTCTCGGCCACGGCGAGCAGCGCCGACGCGTTCATGAAGGCGCTCCCCCTCGGCCGCATGGGCAAGACGCAGGAGATCTCCGGGCTGGTCGTCTACCTCGCGTCGGACGACTCGTCCTACTGCACCGGCAGCGAGGTCCTGGTCGACGGCGGCATGCTCACCGGCGCCGGGTACTGAAACGCGACGGACCGCCGGTACCGGCTTGGACCCCCGCACCGGCGGCCCGTCACGGGTCTACGGACGCCGCTGCGCCCATCCTTCGACGGCCTCCAACTGCGCGGCGAGCGAGATGAGCGTCGCCTCGTCGGAGTCATGCCCGAGCAACTGCGCGCCGATCGGCAGCCCGGCCTTGGTGAACCCGGCCGGCACATTCACACCGGGCCACCCCAGCACATTCCACGTCCACGCATAAGGGCACGCCGCCGCGACCCCCGACTGGGTCTTGTGGTACCCGGCCCCGTCGAAGGCCCCGACCCTCAATGGCGGCTGGGCGGTCGTGGGCGTCATCACGACATCGGCGAACTGGAAGATGCGCCCGGCCTTTCGCCGCAGATACGGGTCCATTCTCTTCGCCACGGGCAGCAGCCGCTTGCCGATGACCCGTCCCATCCGCGCTTCGGCCTCCGTCCGCGGATCGGGCCGTGGATTCGGCAGGGAGTCCAGCCAGTCGGCGACCCCAGCCGTCCCGCGCGGAATGAGCCCGAGCCCCACGAGCCCGTAATCCGGATCGGCGGGGAACACCTTGTGCCCGAGATCGGTCAGCCTCCGGGCGAGCCGCTCGACCGCCAGCCGGATCTCCGGGTCAAGCCGTCCGCTGACCCCGAAGGCCGTCCGGAACGAAATGGCGATCCGCAGCCTCCCCGGCTCCCTCTTCGCGGCCTCCGCGAACGGCGTCACAGGCGGATCGACCTGGTACACGTCCTCGGGATGACTCCCACTCAGCACATCGAGCAGCAAAGCGGCGTCGCCGACACTCCGCGCGAGCGGCCCCCACACCGTGATGCCGTTGAATGGATCGGTCTGCGGATACCCGGAAACCCGTCCGCGCTGGGGCTTGATGCCCACCAGCCCCGTCCAGGCCGCCGG
>NZ_SMKY01000227.1 GCF_004349235.1 Actinomadura darangshiensis
GCCGTCATATGGTGGGGGCCACGGGCCGCGTTCCGGCCCCGGCGGCGGCGCCGGGCACACGACCGCCCCGGTCCCCCGAGACTGGAGTCCTTGTGATCTTCACTCATGACACCGAGCACGCGCTCGCCGTCGTCGTCGACCTGATCAACACGGGCGCGGCGGCGTCCGGCGCGGAGCGGCTCGGCGGGCTGCCCGGCCTGCGCGCCTTCGTGGACCGCAACACCTTCAGCGACGTCGGGAAGCTCGGCGAGGCCGACCTGGCCCGCGCGCTGGACCTGCGCGACCGGTTCCACGCGGTGTTCCGCGCCGGCGACGTGCCGTCCGCGGTCCGGCGGATCAACGAGATCGTCGGCGAGGTCCGCACCACGCCGCATCTGACCGACCACGACGGCTACGACTGGCACGTGCACTTCTTCGCCCCGGGCGCGCCGCTCGGCGAGCACCTGTCCGCCGACTGCGGGATGGCGCTGGCCTACGTGGTCGCGGCGGGCGAGCTGGACCGGCTGCGCACCTGCGAGGCGCCCGACTGCTCACGGGTGCTGGTGGACCTGTCCCGCAACCGCTGCCGCCGCTACTGCGACAGCCGCACGTGCGGCAACCGGATGCACGTGGCCGCCTACCGGGCCCGGCAGCGCGAGGCCGCGCACTAGCCGCCGAGGGCGGTGACGGCGGCGAGGGCGCGGCGCGCGTCGGGGACGTCGTGGACGCGGAAGACGCGGGCGCCGAGCGCGGCGGAGACGCCGAGCACGGCCATGGTGCCGACGCCGCGCCCGCCGACGGGGCGGCCGAGGGCCTCGCCGATGAAGTCCTTGTTGGACACCGCGACCAGTACCGGCCATCCGGTGGCGGTCAGCTCGCCGAGCCGGCGGGTGATCTCCAGTGACTGGCGGGTGTTCTTGCCGAAGTCGTGGGCGGGGTCGATGAGGACCGCGTCGCGGCGCACGCCGAGGGCCACGGCGCGCTCGGCCTCGGCCGTGACGTGCCCGACCACGTCCGCCACGACGTCCTCGTAGCCGATCCGGTGCGGGCGGGTGCGGGGCGCGAGGGCGCCCGCGTGGGCGCAGACCAGCCCGATCCCGTGCGCGGCGGCGACCTCGGCGAGCCGGGGGTCGGGGCCGCCCCAGGTGTCGTTGAGCAGGTCGGCGCCGGCCCGCGCCACCGCCTCGCCGACCTCCGCCCGCCACGTGTCGACGCTGATCACGACGCGCGGGTGCCGCTCGCGGACGGCGGCGACGAGGCCGACGACCCGGCGCAGTTCCTCGGCGACGTCGACGTCGTCCCCCGGGCCGGCCTTCACGCCGCCGATGTCGACGATGTCGGCGCCGTCCGCCACGGCCCGGCCGACGGCGTCCAGCGCGGCGCCGAAGCCGTAGGTGGCGCCCTTGTCGAAGAACGAGTCGGGCGTGCGGTTCACCACGGCCATGATCGCGTGCGGGCCGATCTCCCGCCCGTTCAGCCGCAGCGGCGGCGCGTCCGGAGAGCTCATGATGGGTCTCACGGTGGCACACCGGCGGACCGGCGGGCCAACCAGAAGGGAATTCGGTTCAAAGGGCGCCCTCCCTCGTCATGGACATGGCCTGGTCGGTAACCTCATATTTCACGCTCGCCCCGGGTTCCGCCCGCGGTGGGCCCGCGTCGGACTCATTTCAGCCATGGAGGATCCGCTGTCCAGGCGAGCACTCATCACCGGCATCACCGGACAGGACGGCTCGTATCTGGCCGAGCATCTGCTTGGGCTGGGGTACGAGGTCTGGGGCCTGGTGCGGGGGCAGGCGAACCCCCATGTGTCGCGGCTGCGCAAGCACATCGGCGACGTGCAGATCACCACCGGGGACCTGCTGGACCAGGGCAGCCTGATCTCGGCCGTGGAGCGGGTGCAGCCCGACGAGGTCTACAACCTCGGCGCGATCTCCTACGTGCCGATGTCGTGGCAGCAGGCCGAGCTGACCGCCGAGGTCACCGGCATGGGCGTGCTGCGGATGCTGGAGGCCATCCGCGTGGTGTCGGGCATCAGCACGTCCCGCACGCCGGGCCGCGAGCAGATCCGCTTCTACCAGGCGTCGTCCTCGGAGATGTTCGGGATGGTCCGGGAGACGCCGCAGAACGAGAAGACGCCGTTCCACCCGCGCAGCCCGTACGGGGTGGCGAAGAGCTACGGGCACTACATCACGCAGAACTACCGCGAGTCCTACGGGATGTTCGCGGTCAGCGGGATCCTGTTCAACCACGAGTCGCCGCGCCGGGGCGCCGAGTTCGTGACGCGGAAGGTGTCGCTGGGCGCGGCGCGCATCAAGCTGGGCCTCGCCGCCGAACTGCGGCTCGGCAACCTGGACGCGCGGCGCGACTGGGGCTACGCCGGCGACTACGCCCGCGCGATGCGGCTGATGCTGGTGCAGGACGCCCCCGAGGACTTCGTCATCGGAACGGGCCAGACGCAGTCGGTGCGGGAGCTGGTGGAGTTCGCGTTCCGCACGGCGGGCCTGAACTGGGAGGACCACGTCGTCCTGGACGCCAAGTACACCCGTCCGGCCGAGGTCGACCTGCTGTGCGCGGACCCGAAGAAGGCCCGCGAGCAGCTCGGCTGGGAGCCCGAGGTGACGTTCGAGGGCCTGGTGACGATGATGGTCGAGTCGGACCTGCGGCTGCTGGCGGAGTCCGCGCGCCCCGAGGACGAGCCCTTCAGCCCGGATCATTGGTGATCCGCTTACCCCGGACGTGGCACGATTCCGGTATGGCCACTTGCGAGCACGTGCAGACCGTTCCGGCTGAGGACCCGTCACCGAACACCCCGCAGGGCTGCCAGGAGTGCCTGGAGGAGGGCACCCGGTGGGTCCACCTCCGGCTCTGCCTCGGCTGCGGGCACGTGGGCTGCTGCGACTCCTCCCCCCGCCGGCACGCGACCGCGCACTTCCAGAAGGAGGGGCACCCGATCGCCCGGTCGTTCGAGCCGGGCGAGGACTGGCGCTGGTGCTTCGTCGACAACCTGATCGTCTGATGCCGGACGTCCGGCTGAGCACCGGGCCCGGACGCTGGATCCTGCTGGCGACGGTGCTCGGGTCGAGCGTGGCGATGCTCGACTCCACGGTCGTGAACGTGGCGCTGCCGGCGCTGGGCCGCGACCTCGGCGCCGACATCGCCGGCCTGCAGTGGACGGTCAACGCCTACACGCTGACGCTCGCCGGCTTCATCCTGCTCGGCGGCTCCCTCGGCGACCGGTTCGGGCGCCGCCGGATCTTCCTCGTCGGCGTGGCGTGGTTCGCGGTGGCGTCGGTGCTGTGCGGCATCGCGCCGAACGTCGAGGCGCTGATCCTGTCGCGGGCGCTGCAGGGCGTGGGCGGGGCGCTGCTCACCCCGGGTTCCCTGGCGATCATTCAGGCGTCGTTCGCGGCCGACGACCGTCCCCGCGCGGTCGGCGCCTGGTCGGGGCTCGGCGGTGTCGCGGGCGCGATCGGCCCGTTCGCCGGCGGCTGGCTGGTCGAGGCGGCCGGCTGGCGGTGGGTGTTCCTGCTGAACGTCCCGCTCGCCGCCGTCGTGATGCTGGTCGCGCTCCGGCACGTCCCCGAGAGCTTCGACCCGCAGGCGCGCGGGCGCTTCGACATCCTCGGCGCGGCGCTGGCGGCCCTGGCGCTCGCGGGGACGACCTACGCGCTCACCGAGGCGCCGGGCGGGGGCGCGGCATCGCCGGTCATCGCCGCCGCCATCGCGGGCCTGGCGGCCGCGGTGGCGTTCGTGCTGGTCGAACGGCTGCGGGGCCGGGGCCGCGGCCTGCCGGGCGCGCGGGGGCGCAAGGCGCCGCAACCGATGCTGCCGCTGGACGTGTTCGCCTCGCGGCAGTTCTCCGCCGTCAACCTCGTCACGTTCATCATGTACGGCGCGATGGGCGTGCTGTTCTTCCTCTTCGTCCTGAACCTGCAGGTCGTCGGCGGGTTCTCACCGATCGCGGCGGGGACGGCGCTGCTGCCGGTCACCGTGCTGATGCTGCTGCTGTCGGCGCGGGCGGGCGCACTCGCCCAGAAGATCGGCCCGCGGATACCGATGACCGCGGGGATGGTGGTGGCGGCGTGCGGGATGGTGCTGGTCGGCCGGATCGACGCGGGGTCGTCCTACGTCCGGGACGTCCTGCCGGCGGTGATGGTGTTCGGGCTGGGACTGGCCGCGGTGGTCGCACCGCTCACCGCGACGGTCCTCGCGACCGCCGACGTCCGTCACGCGGGCGTGGCCAGCGGCGTCAACAACGCGGTGGCGCGGGCGGCCGGGCTGCTGGCGGTGGCGGCGATCCCACCGCTGACCGGGCTCACCGGCGACGCCTTCGACGATCCCGGTGTCTTCTCGCACGGGTACCGGCTCGCGATGGTGACGTGCGCCGCGCTCCTGGCCGCCGGGGCCCTGCTGACCTTCTTCACCGTCCGCGACGACGCGCTGCAGACCCCGTCCGGCGAGGCCGTGGAGCCCGAGTGCAGGAGCCACTGCGGGATCGGCGCCCCGCAGCTGCAGCCCGAGCCGGAGACCGTCCCGGCCGAGCGCGGCGGGGGCACGGCGCCGGACGCCAGGACCTGACCTCCTGCCCGGCGCAGCCGATTCCCGGTCCGAATCCGGCTATGTCCAGGACCGCAGCGGTTCGTTGGCATACGGTCGGTGCATGAATCTGCGGCAGCTGCGCTATGTCGTGGCGACCGCCGACCACGGCACGATGACGTCGGCGGCCCAGGCCCTCTACGTGGCTCAGCCCGCGCTGTCGCGGGCGGTCCGCGAGCTGGAACGCGAGCTCGGCGTGGAGCTGTTCGCCCGGTCCGGCCGCGGCGTCGTCCTCACCCCCGTCGGCGAGGAGGTCGTGCGGCAGGCCCGCGTCGCGCTGGACGCCGTCGACGCCATCGAGGGGCTGTCGGTGACCCGGGCCAACGGCCGCGGCGCCGAGCTGCGCATCGCCGTCACCGCGTCCCTGGAGCCGGAGCTGACCGGCCGGCTCATCCCCCGCTTCGCCCGCGACCAGCCGGCCGTCCGGGTCCGGGTGGTCCGCTGCCCGGACCGCGACCAGGTCGCGGCGGCGCTGCGGGCGGGCCGCGCCGACCTCGCGCTGACCGACCTGCCCGTGCCCGGCGACATGACGGCGCACCCGTTCGAGCAGCGCGAGGTGGTGCTGATCTCGCCGCCCGCGCTGAAGGTCCGCGAGCCGGTGCCGCCGGCCGCGCTGGACGGGATGCGGCTCGTCTTACCGGCCCGCGGCAGCGCTCCCCGCGCCGAGATCGACACGATGCTGCGGCGGATCGGCGCGACGCCGGTCGCGGCGGTGGAGTCCGACGAGCGGGGGGCGTGGCTCGGCTGGGTCCGCGCCGGGATGGGCTCGCTGCTCTGGTACCGCAACCAGATCGACGACACCGAAGGGGTGACCGTCCGGTCGTTCATGCCGCCGCTCACCCGCATGATCGGCCTCGTGCACGCGCACCGGCGGCTGCCGTCCGCCGCCCGCGACTTCCTGACGTTCGCCAAGGAGACGCCCCGCGACCACCACGCCCGCTGACGCCCGGCCCGTCCCGCGCCGCCGGGCCGTGCCATGATCTGGCGGGTGGAGACGACGCACGCACTGTGGCTGCTGGCCGTTCCGGTCGGCGCCCTCATGGTGGCCGCGGGGGCGCGGCGCATCGGCCTGTCGGCGCCCCTGGTCCTGGTGATCGCCGGCCTGGCCTTCTCGTTCGTCCCGGGCGTCCCGGAGTTCGAGCTGGACCCGGAGTTCGTGCTGTACGTGTTCCTGCCGCCGCTGCTGTTCTCCGCGGCCTGGAAGAGCTCGTTCACGAACCTGCGCGAGAACGTGTGGTCGATCGGCCTGCTGTCGATCGGGCTGGTGCTGTTCACGACGTTCGCGGTGGGATACGCGGCGTACCTGCTGGTCCCGGGGCTACCGCTGCCGGCGGCGTGCGTGCTCGGCGCGATCGTGGCGCCGCCGGACGCGGTCGCGGCGGTGAGCGTCGCGCAGCGCCTCGGGCTGCCGCGCCGGACCGTGACGGTGCTGGTCGGCGAGAGCCTGTTCAACGACGCGACGGCGCTGACGGCGTTCCGGGTCGCGCTGATCGCGGCGACGGGCGCCGGGTTCACGCTGCTGGACGGCGTGGGGCGGTTCCTGTTCGCCGCCGTCGTCGGCGCCGCCGTCGGGCTGCTGCTCGGCCCGCCGCTGCACTGGCTGCGCACCCGGCTGAACGACCCGCTGGTGGAGAACGGCGTCGCGCTCGTCGCGCCGTTCGCCGCCTACCTCATCGCCGAGAGCGTGCACGCCTCCGGGGTGATCGCGGTCGTGGTCAGCGGCCTGTACCTCGGCAACCGGGAGACCCAGTCGGCGGCGGTGACCCGGCTGATCGGGCACTCGTTCTGGAAGGTCATGGTCTTCGTCCTGGAGTCGGTGGTCTTCCTGCTGATCGGCCTGCAGCTGCCGCCGGTCGTGCACGGCCTGTCGGGGCGGAGCTGGCAGGAGCTCGCCTGGTGGGCGGTCGCGGTGTTCGCCGTCACCGTCGCCGCCCGGTTCGTGTGGGTGTTCCCCGCCTCGCAGATCCCGCGGCTGCTGTCGCGCCGGGAGCGGGAGCGCGGGCACGTCGGCTGGCGCGGCATGGTCGTGGTGTCGTGGGCCGGCATGCGCGGGGTGGTGTCGCTCGCCGCCGCGTTCGCGGTCCCGTTCGTCGCCTCGGGCGATGAGCCTTTCCCCGGGCGCGACCTGATCCTGTTCCTGACGTTCACGACCGTCCTCGGGACGCTGCTGGTGCAGGGGCTGACCTTCCCGGCGCTGATCCGCGTGCTGCGCATCGGCGGCGGCCGGGAGCGCTACACCGACACCGTCGCCGAGGCGGGCGCCCAGCACGCCGCCGCGCAGGCGGCGCTGGACCGCCTGGAGGAGCTGAACGCCGAGGAGCGGCTGGACGAGTCCGTGGTGGAGCGGCTGCGCCAGCTCGCCGAGCACCGCCAGCTGCGCGCCTGGGAGCGGCTCGGCGGCGGGACGGGCCCGGAGGGCGAGGAGGTGCCGACCGCGACCTACCGGCGGCTGCGGCGGGAGATGCTGCACGCGGAGCGCATGGTGTTCGTGCGGATGCGGGACGAGCGCCGCATCGACGACGAGGTCCTGACCCGCGTCATGCACGAGCTGGACCTGGAGGAGGTCGCCCTCAACCGCGACTAGCGGCCGGGGGCGAGGTGCCGCCCCGGCCACGGAGCACGTCCGCGGCCGGGGCGCCGGTCCGGTCAGGACGCCCCGTTGAGGGGCGGCTCGGGGAGCTGGACGGCATAGGACTCCTTCACGACGTCCAGGTGGTGCCAGGACTCCCGCACCGTCACACCGGGCACGGACCGGATGGCGTCCAGCACGGCCACCATCTCGGCGCGGGAGGCCGCCTCGGCCAGCCCGACGATGTCGTAGCGGCCGAACCCGGTGGCCAGGTAGCGGACGCCGTCCTGGGCGGCGACCGCCTCGGCGACCTTCTGCAGCCCGCCGGTCACCATCAGCCCGAACCCGCCGAGCTCGGCGGCGCCGAGGGCCAGCGGGTCGGCCAGGCCGGTGACCTGGATGACGCCGGTGCGCATGAGCCTGACCACCCGGGCCCGGGTGGCGGCCTGCGACAGGCCGATGACCTGCGCGAGCCGGGTGTAGGGGGCGCGCCCGTCGCGCTGCAGCTCGTGCAGCAGCCGCCAGTCGATGTCGTCGAGGGTGACCTCGCCGAGCTCGCGCACCACGGCGTGCGTGTCGCGCACGGTGGCCACCGACCGGAACACCTCCGCCGCGCGCACGCCGGGGACGGACCGCAGCTGGTCCACCTCGGCCGCGAGCGCGGCGTCATCGCGGGTGCGCACCTGCGCGACCAGGTCGTACGGGCCGGCGGTCAGCGCGGTGAAGCTGACGGCGGGGCGCTCGGCGATGGCCGCGGCCACCTCCCTGGCCGAGCCGTCCACGGTGACCGACACGTGCCCGATCGCCTCCGCGCCGACGACGGCGGCGTGCACGATGCCGACGACGCGGACGACCTGCGTTTCGAGAAGGTGCTGCACCCGTGCCCGCACCGCCGTGCGGGAAAGCCCGACGCGATCGGCGAGCGCCTGGAACGTCGCCCTGCCATCCCGCTGGAGCTCGCGGACGAGCACGGCGTCGACCGCATCCAGCACGGCTCTCCTCCTCGACGTGTGATGAATCGTTTGACCTGCAACTGCAAGATCATTCCATTTCAGGACGGTATGACGTCAAATATTGATCTTGCTCGTGTTCGCCGTACCCGGTGGCCGTCGAAGCGTCGGTGACCGGTTCCGGGCGGCGACGTTTCCGGCGCCGTGCGAACCGGCCCGAAAGCGCAACGCTGCCGGGCCCGCACCCGGGGCGCGGCGCCGCGCCGGGAGGAGGGCGCGCCCGGTGGCGGTGGGCACGCCGGGGAACGCCGCACGGGCGGGGCGGCCCGCGGCGCGGACGAGCGCGGCCGACCGGGGTCACGTGCGTGAGCTGCATGCGCTACTCCCGGTGTTCTGCTGTCCCGCCCCCTACGGCGGATCGGCCGTCCGCGTGAGGCACATGTAAGAAAAGTGCATCGATGGCGCAGTTACGTCAAGAGGTAACTTTACTGGGAGCCAACCCCTACGTTGCACCGTTTTCGACCTTGGCCGGGCGATTGCTTTCATCGCGCCTGCGAGAAGGCCGGATCAACGCCGATGACCGAACGGTCATACAGCCGGGACACACTGTCATCACCGCTGGTCACGTCCCCGCTGACCGGGCCTTGAGCGGGCTTGGCCGGAGCATCTCCGGGTATGCCGGACAATGTACGGTGGCCCAGCCACTGCGATCCGCGATTGGTGTGTAGTACAGCCGTGCACCTGCTGAACGGTGAGCGTTCCGCTCACGATCTCACCTACAACGACGTCTTCATGGTTCCGCGCCGCTCGTCGGTCGGGTCGCGGCTCGAGGTCGACCTCGCCACCTCCGAGGGCAGCGGGACGACCATTCCGCTCGTGGTGGCGAACATGACGGCCGTGTCGGGCCGCCGGATGGCCGAGACCGTCGCCCGGCGCGGCGGGATGGCAGTCCTCCCGCAGGACATCCCGGCCGAGGTCGTCGCCGAGGTCATCGGCTGGGCCAAGGGACGCGACCTGGTCGTCGACACGCCGATCCGGCTGGGCCCCGCGAGCACGGCCGGGGACGCGCTCGCACTGCTGCCGAAGCGGGCGCACGGCGCCGTCATCGTCGTCGAGGACGACCGGCCGGTGGGCGTCGTCACCGAGGCCGACTGCCACGGCGTCGACCGGTTCGCCCAGCTCCGCGACATCATGTCCCGCGACCTGGTCACGCTGCCGGACGGCGTCGACCCGCGCGAGGCGTTCAACCGGCTGCACGAGCGCGGCCACCGGCTCGCGCCCGTCGTCGACGCCGGCGGCCGCCTCGCCGGCGTCCTCACCCGCACCGGCGCCCTGCGCGCCACGCTGTACAAGCCCGCCGTGGACGCCGCCGGCCGGCTGCGCGTCGCCGCGGCGGTCGGCGTGAACGGCGACGTCGCCGGCAAGGCCAAGGCCCTGCTGGAGGCGGGCGCCGACCTGCTCGTCGTCGACACCGCGCACGGCCACCAGGACAAGATGATCAGCGCGCTGGCCGCCGTCCGGGGCCTGGACCCGGCCGTCCCGGTCGTCGCCGGGAACGTGGTGACCGCCGAGGGCACCCGCGAGCTGATCGAGGCCGGCGCCGACATCGTCAAGGTCGGCGTGGGCCCCGGCGCCATGTGCACGACCCGGATGATGACGGGCGTCGGCCGCCCGCAGTTCTCCGCGGTCCTGGAGTGCGCCGCCGAGGCGCGCCGCCTCGGCCGGCACGTGTGGGCGGACGGCGGCGTCCGGCACCCCCGCGACGTGGCCCTCGCGCTCGCCGCGGGCGCCGCTAACGTGATGGTCGGCTCCTGGTTCGCCGGCACCTACGAGTCGCCGGGCGACCTGCAGCGCGCCGCCGACGGGCGGCTCTACAAGGAGAGCTTCGGGATGGCGTCCGCGCGGGCCGTCCGGCTGCGCACCGCCGAGGACTCCCCCTTCGACCGGGCCCGCAAGGCCCTGTTCGAGGAGGGCATCTCCACGTCCCGGATGTTCCTCGACCCGCAGCGCCCCGGCGTCGAGGACCTCATCGACTCGATCGTCGCCGGGCTGCGCAGCTCGTGCACCTACGCGGGCGCCCGCACCCTGGAGGAGTTCCACGAGCGGGCCACGATCGGGATCCAGAGCCCGTCCGGCTACGCCGAGGGCAAGCCGCTGTCCAGCAGCTGGTAAACGATCGCCGTTCCGGCCGCCCGGCGGCCCCGCATTTCGCGACACGCCGCCGCCGTCGCGCCGCGATCGGCGCGCTGACCTGCACTCTCTTACCGCAGGGACGGAGCAGGGGGTCTCCGTCCCCGAGGGGGGCGCAGCATGTTCGACGGCGGGCCGATCGCGGCCAGGATCCGGCCGGTGGACCCGCCGCGGCCGCCGGCCCGCGACCCCGCGCGGGAGCGCCGGGCGCGGGACGCGGCGCTGCGCGGGCTGGCGGAGGCCCTGGTGATCGCCGCCGTGTCGCCGGTCCTGCCGGGCGTCGCGCAGCTGCGGGCCGGGCGGGTGCGGCTCGGCGCGGCGCTGCTCGCCGTCCAGGCGGCGGGGCTGGCGGCCGCCGCCCCGATGGTGAGCGGGGCTGCCGGGCACGGCCGCTCGCCGCTGCCGCTCCTGTCGGCGCACCCGGGCTGGCTGGTCGTCTCGACGGCCGGCTGCGTCGTGCTCGCGGCGTCGTGGGCGGCGCTGATCGTCCACTCCTACGCCGTGCTCGTCCCGGCCGGGCTGCCGCCGCTGTGGCGGCTCGCGGGCGGCACCACCGTCTCGGTGCTGTGCCTGCTGGTGATCGTCCCGCCGCTGACCGCCGCGCACGCGCTCGCGGCCTGTTCCGTGCGCGATCACGCGTTGCGCCCCCGGACCGCGGCGAAATCAATATCCTGGGCAGCAACTGCACCAAAGACCACATCCGCTCGCATGCGGCCGACTCTTACGCAACCTTTGCCCGGTTCCGCGCGTCCATAATGTGAGCCAGGGCTTAATTCACCGTGGGTGGGAATCGGAGCGTACATGGGTCGGTCGGCGGGTCGGCGTGCCCGGAAGCGGGACGAAGACGGCGGGGCCGGGGGTCTCCCCCGCGCACTGGCGCTGACGCTCGCGTCCGCTCTGGTCTGGGGCGTCGCGCACTTCGCCACCGGCCGCCGGATCGCCGGCGCGCTGCTGCTCGCGCTGTACCTGGCGATCGCCGTGACGGCGGCGGGCGCCGTGACGGTCTACCGCTCCGACCTCGTGCACCTCGCCGTCCAGCCGGTCGTGCTGCAGCGGATCTCGGCCGCGCTCGTCGCGCTCGGCGTGCTGTGGATCCTCGTCGTGATCCGCTCCTACCTGGTGCTGCGCCCGGCCCGGCTGGCGGCGGGCGCCCGCACGCTGGGCGCCGCCTCCGTCGCGGTGATGTGCTTCGCCGTCGCGGTGCCGATGGCGTGGTCGGCGCACAGCGCCTACGTGGCCCGGGACGCGCTGACCAGCATCTTCCGCAGCGGCAGCGAGAGCGGCAAGCACGTCGACACCGACGACCCGTTCAACGGGCAGGCCCGCGTCAACATCCTGCTCCTCGGCGGCGACGCCGCCGCCGACCGCACCGGCGTGCGCACCGACAGCATGACGGTGGCCAGCGTCGACACCAAGACCGGCGACACGGTCCTGCTGAGCCTGCCGCGCAACCTGGAGAGCTTCCCGATGCCGCCCGGCCCGGCCCGCGACCGGTTCCCCTACGGCTTCACCGGCGACGGCCCGCAGAACCCGGGGCTGCTGAACGAGGTCTACGAGTACGCCGAGAACCACCCCGACGTGGTGCCCGGCGTCGCCAAGAACCACCGCGGCCCCGAGCTGCTGAAGGCCACCGTCGCCGGTATCCTCGGGCTGCGCGTCGACTACTACATCCTCGTCGACATGTTCGGCTTCGCCGACATCATCGACGCGATGGGCGGCGTCAAGCTGAAGATCACCGAGGCGATCCCGTACGGGCTGGAGGGCTCCGTCCTGCAGCCCGGCTACCGGACGCTGGGGGGCAAGGAGGCCCTCTGGTACGGGCGGTCGCGCACGGGCAGCAGCGACTACGTCCGCATGGGCCGGCAGAAGTGCCTGATGCGCGCGATCGCCGAGCAGGCCGACCCGCGGACCGTCCTCACCAGCTTCGACAAGATCGCCGCGGCCGCCAAGCGGACGCTGTCCACCGACATCCCGCAAGAACTGCTGCCCGCGCTCATGAAGCTGTCGGGCAAGGTCAAGGACGGCGGCGCGCAGATCAGGAGCCTGCAGTTCGTCCCGCCGCTGATCTACTCCGGGAACCCGGACTTCGACAAGATCAGGCAGCTGGCGTCCGACGCCGTCACCCGCGACCCGCGGCAGGTCAGCACCCAGCCGAGCGGCACGCCCAGCGGGTCGCCGGACGCGCCGGAGGGCACCGAGTCGCCCAAGCCCGACACCAAGCCGGTGTCGCTGAAGAACAGCTGCCCCTGACGGAGCCCTCCCATCGGGGCGCTTCCCGGGGCACACTGGGCGCGTGAAGCCGGTGTACCGGGCGCGGCAGGTCGTCAACGCGGTCAACCTGTCGACGCCTCTCGGGCTGCTCCTGGCCGCGACCGCGACGCGTCCCGAGGGCCGCGTGCGCAAGGGGCCGGACGGGCTGCTGGTGGCGGGCGGCTACCGGCTGCCGGTGCCGATCGCGTCCGCGTTCACGGTCGGCAACGTGATCCTGGTGCGCGGCGACGCGTCCCGCCTGACCGGCACGTCCCGGCTGCTGCGGCACGAGGGGCGGCATTCGACGCAGTACGCCTGGTGCCTCGGCATCGTCATGATCCCGCTCTACGGGATCTGCGCGGGCGCGTCGATGCTGCTGTGCGGGGACTGGGCGTCCTACAACCCCTTCGAGAGGCGCGCCGGGCTGGCCGACGGCGGCTATGACCGGCGCCCCCTGCGCCCCTTCCTGCGGCGGTCCTGACCCGCCGTTTGTCCTCCCGGGTCCGCGGAGGGGGGATCATTGGGGGAGACGACTTCTGCGAAGGGCTGGTGCGGGTGCCTCGGATCCAGGGCTGCGACGCCTTCCGCGTGGCGATGCCGCGCGGACGGCGGCCGGAGAGCGTCCTCGTCCGGCTCGACGGCGGCGACGCGGTCGGCTGGGGCGAGATGGCCGTCCCGGGCGGGGCCGCGAAGGCGGGCCGGGCCTGGGCGGACATCGAGGAGCGCATGGGGCCCGCCCTGATCGGGCTCGACTGGGACCGTCCCGAGGACGTGTCCGCCGCCGCCGACCTCGGCGCGAACGAGGCCGCCGCGGCCGTCGACACCGCCTGCTGGGACCTGTGGTGCCGGACCCGCGGGCTGCCGCTGGCGCACGCGCTCGGCGGTACCCGCACGTCCATCGTGACGGGTGCGCGCATCTCCCCCGAACCGGCGCTGGACACGATCACGGGCCGGGTGAACCAGGCCGTTGGAGCGGGCCATACCCGGGTCACGCTGGACATCCGTCCCGGCTGGGACATCGAGCCCGTCCGCGCGATCCGGCAGGCGTACCCGGCGCTGGCGCTCGTCGCCGACGCCGGCCACGCCTACAGCGAGTCGGCCGAGCATCTGGCCGTCCTGGAGGCGCTGGCCGCCTACGACCTGGCGGCGATCGAGCGTCCGTTCCCGGCCCGCGACCTCGCCGCGCACACCCGGCTCCAGCTGCGGACCGGCACGGCGATCGCCCCGGACGTCGGCGACCTGGAGACCCTGGACGCGGCCCTGCGGCTGGACGCCGGCCGGGCCCTGCACCTGCGGCTCGACCGGCTCGGCGGGCTGACCGCGGCCCGGAGCGCCCACGACCTGGCGTACGCGGCGGGATGGGACGTGTGGTGCAGCGGGTGCGGCGCGTTCGGGATCGGGCAGGCCGCCGCGGTCGCGCTCGCCGCGCTGCCGGGGTGCACGCTGCCGAGTGACGTGTCCGACCCGGCGGGCGGCCCGGTGTTCGTGACGCCGCCGGTGCGCTCGTCCGGCGGCGTCGTCGGCGTCCCGTTGACGCAACCGGGCCTCGGCCACGAGATCGACGAGGAGCGCATCGAGCGGCTGGCGACCCGCCGCATGCGCCTGTCGACGTGACGCCGGCCGCGGCCTGGGTGGTGGCCGGGCCTCCCGGTTCCGGCAAGACGACGGTGTCGGAGCTGCTGCTGCGGCGGCTGCGTCCGGTCCCCGCCCTGCTGGACAAGGACACGGTGTACGGGCCGTTCGTGGCGGCCGCGCTCGCCGCGGCGTCCCGCGCCCCGGGCGAGCGCGAGGGGCCGTGGTACGACGAGCACGTCAAGCCGCACGAGTACGCGGGGATGAGCGCCACGGCCCGGGAGATCCGCTCGCACGGCTGCCCGGTGCTGCTCAGCGGCCCGTTCACCGGGCAGATCCGGGACGAGGCGCGGTGGACGGACTGGGTCGCGTCCCTGGGCGGCGCTCCCGTGCGTCTCGTCTGGATCCGGACGGACGCCGCGACCCTCCGGCACCGCTTGGAGAAGCGGGGTTCGCCGCGCGACACCGCCAAACTGGCGGCGTTCGACGCCTTCACGGCCCGCATGCGGCCCGGGACGCCCCCTCCGGTGCCCCACACGACCGTGGACAACCGCCTGAGCGCGCCCGCCCCGCTGGAGGCCCAGCTGGACGCCCTCCTCCCCTG
>NZ_SMKY01000228.1 GCF_004349235.1 Actinomadura darangshiensis
CTGGGCTCGATGTGTTTTCGGCGATGACGGCAAGGGTGACGGTGTTGTCGCCGTGGGGGTGGAGGATGCCGTTGGGGAGGGTGAAGTCGTGTTGGATTTCGCCGTTTACGTATTCGCCCATGTTCCAGCCGTTGATGAAGATGAGGGCTCGGTAGCGGCCGGTGCCGTTGTCGAAGTGCAGGGTTACGGAGACGTCCTGGTCCTTGGGTAGGGACAGGTGGGCGTTTGTGCTGTACCAGTGGACGCCTGGTGCGATGGGCTCGGTCGGGGATGTTCTCGGCCAGTGCCCGGTGGGGGCGGACGATAGGTGCCAGCCTTCTCGTTCGCCGTAGAGGCCGCCTGTGTTGAGGGGGCCGCGGACCGGGTCGTTGGTGCGGGTGCCTTGGATGCGCCAGGTGACCGGGTTGGTCGTTACTTCGGCGTTGACCAGGCCGCGGGGCTGCTTCTGGCGGTAGTCGTCGGCTGTCCAGTCGTCGTTGTGGCCCATGTTCTCGACCAGGACGGAGAGAACTGCCTTCTTGCCTTTGGGGAGTAGGTCGGCGGGGATCTCGAAGGTGCCGGGGCCTGGGTTCTCGTTGATGGGGGCGTCGGCGTCCTTTTGTTCGCCGCCGGCCGCCGAGCCGAGGTAGTGGCCGTTCAGCCAGACCTGGTAGATGCCGTGTTTGCCGGTGATGGCGTTCAGGTTGACGGTCTTCTCTGCGCCCGTCGCGGTGAAGTAACCGCGGTACCAGACGTGGCCTTGGTGGAAGCCGTAGTCGTCGGCGTAGAGGACGGGCGGACTCTTCGGCTTGATGGGGCTGACCGTGGTGGTGTGGTCGGCGACCTTCCAGGACGAGTCGTCGAAGGCGAGCGTTGTTTCGGGGGCGCCTTGCTTGCCGCGCCAGTTCTTCAGCGCCGGGAGTTCGATGGGACGTGGGCCGCTGGCGCGGGCCAGGAGTGAGCCGCTTTCGGTTCTGCGGGACCAGATTCGCTTGCCGTTGAGGGTCAGGTGGTGGGCTGAGGTGAAGACCTCGATGTCGCTCGCCTTGGCCGTGTCGGCTCGTATCGCTGTGGTGTCGTGCCTTGTTTCGGAGGAGCGGACCAGGTCGGTGCCATGGACGAGGGTGTTGCCGGAGCGCCAGAATTTCGCGGCCTCCGCGTCCGTGCCGATGAGGAGCAGGAGGGGTTTGCGGCCGCCGCCTGTGATTTGCACGCGCGCCAAGCCGTGGTGGGCGTAGTCGAGTTTCAAGTCGCCGTTGGCGTAGGACGATTTCACCGAGCCGCTCAGGACCTTGACGGTGGGCTGTGAGGCGTAGCGGAGGATTGTTGTTCCTGCGACATCCTCGGTGCCGTAGAGGACGGCGACGTCCCGGTCGTCGGTGGTGGTGTGGGTGAGGAGTTCGGACGTCGTCGCGGCCAGGCGCTGGCCGCCCATGTCGTAGCCCGCGACGAGGATCTTCGCGTCTCGGCCCTTGATGTGCACGGGGAGTTTGTAAGTGCCGTCTGGAGTGGTCCAGGTGAGGTTCGCGGATTGGTCGTTGTCGGTTTTGCGGTCGGCGTGCCGGACGAGGACGAACTGCGTGCCGGTGTCGGGATTGGCGCGGGCCTCGGTGTGGACGGACGGGTTGTCAGACGCCGGGGCGGTGGCGGGATCGGTCTTCGCCAGTGGTGCGACGGTAGTGACGAAGAGGCCCTGGCGTTTGAACTCGTCGTACTTGGTGGTGAGCTGCCGGTTCTCGGTAATGGGCGCGCCATAGTCGTAGGACGTGTAGACGTCGTTGGGCTGCGCTAGGCGTCCCCAGTTCGTTCCGCCGAACGCCATGTAGTAGCCGAACATCGTGGCGCCCGAGGTGATGAGGTTCGACTTGTAGTAGACCTTCATGTACTTCGGACCTGTGAGTTCGCGGCATTTCTCATAGCCGGCGCGGTTCGCGTCGATGGCACCGGCCTGGTATTCGGCGGCGTATGCGGGGGCGTCAGGGCTGAGGCGTTCGGTGACGCCTTCACCCCAGGTCCCCCAGGTGTCGGGGTCGCGGCATTCGAAAGCCTGTGGGTAGTCGTCCACCCCGGGGATCTGGACGGCGCCCTGGCCCGTCGCCCACGTGGGCGTCCATGACGCGTCACAGCATTGGTTGTGGGAAATGGGGACGTCGATTCCGTGCGCGCGGGCCTGGCGCTGGATGTCCTCCATGTAGGCGGGGTCGGTGTTGGCGGCGTATTCGTTCTCGGCGTTGTAGACGATGACCGATCCGCCGTGCGTGACCTGGTGCCGGGCGATGATCGGGTCGATGTGGGCGAGCCAGTCGCGGTAGGCGCGGGTGTAGTTCGGGTCGCTGGAGCGGGCGCGGCCCGGGACGTTCTTCAGCCACGCGGGAAGGCCGCCGCCTGTCGTCTCGGCGTTGATGTACGGGCCGGGACGCGCGACGACGTAGAGGCCGAGTTCGTCGGTCAGGCGGAGGAGCCGGTCGACGTCCCTGACCCCGGTGAAGTCGTACTTCCCGGGTGCCGGTGAATGGTAGGCCCAGTCGAAGTAGAGCGACACACCGTTGAACCCGGCGGCCTTGATCTTCTCTAGGACGTCCCGCCAAAGGGCTGGGCTGGGGAGGCGGAAGTAGTGGAATTCGCCCGCCCACAGCACGACGCGTTGCCCGTCCACTGTGAGTGAGTAGCGGTCGTAGCCGACGTGATGGGTTTCGGCTTGCGCGGGATGGGTGGCCGCCGGGGCCACGAGAAGTGCGGCGGCGGTGAGTATGGCGGCGACGGTGGCGGTGAGTTTGCTGTTGGCACGCATGGATGGCGTCCTTTGCAGCGGACCGGCCCGCCCCGGGCGGTTTCCGGGGCGGGCCGGACCATTCATCGGGTGAGGGAGAAGGTGCTCAGGCGGGTTTCACCGGTGAAGACCAGATAGACGTCATGGTCTCCGCGGGCGTTGCCGAGCCGTGCGGTGATCTCCTTGTAGGTGTACTTGTCGCCGGTCGGCGGAACGTTCAGGGTTCCGGCCACCGGGCCGTTCGGGCCGTCCAGGCGAACCTGGACCGTGGCGGCCGATGTGCCCGCGGCCTTTGCGGTGATCGTGCCGGTGGATCGGCCCAGGTCGGCGTCCGCGAACTTCAGCCAGGAGCCCGCCGCGCCGGCCACCGCGTCGCCCTTCGTCTTCGACTCGTCGACCAGCTGGATGCCGTTCTGGTCGTCGAAGTCGGCGGCGCGGGTCGTCTTCGACAGGTCCCGGTCGGGGATCCTTTCGCCGCGCACGTTGAGGGTGGCGTGCCGGCGGATGTCGGTGGACGAGGAGCCGATCAGCAGATCCTGCTTCGACTTCTCGACCGTCCACTTGTTGCGCGTCACGTCCCAGATCGCCAGGTCGGAGGCACGGAACCGGAGTTGGGCCGGCACCGTCCTGCCGGGCTCGACATGGACCTTGTCGAAGGCGCGCAGTTTCTCGACCGGCTGCTTCACCCGCGAGTCGCGCTGGTGCGTGTAGAGCTGGACGACCTCGTCGCCGGCCTTCTTGCCCGTGTTGGTCACCGGCACGGTGACGGTCACCGTTCCGTCTCGTCCCACGGAATGGCTGCTGAGCCGCGGCTTGCCGTACCGGAACGTGGTGTAGGAGAGGCCGTAGCCGAACGGGTAGAGCGGCTTCCCCTTGAAGTACTGGTACGTCCGGTCCGACTTGATGATGTCGTAGTCGAGGATGTCGGGCAGGTCGCTCTCGGAGCGGTACCAGGTCTGCGGAAGCTTGCCCGAGGGGCTTTCGTCGCCGAACAGGACGGACGCCAGGGCGTTGCCCGTTTCGGCGCCGGCATGGCTCGTCCACAGAATGCCCGGGACGTTCTGCTGCTCCCAGTTGAGCGTCGTCGGGTAGCTGTTCTCCACCACGACGACCGTGTTCGGGTTCGCCTTGCGGACCGCCTTGATGAGTTCCGACTGCCCTTCGGCGAGCGCCATCGTGGTGCGGTCGTGGTCCTCGCGGCCGTTGATGAACGGCATGCTGCCGACCACGACGACGGCCGAGTCGGCGCCGGTCGCGGCCTTGACCGCCGAGTCCACACCGCTGCTGACGACGTCCTTGGAGTACCGGGACGCGCCGTCCTTGGTGGTGAGCGCGAGTGTCCCGTCGTCCTGCGTCTTCACGTAGGTCTTGGACGGGTCGGCCCAGTCGTACGCCTTCTCATAACCGGCGTAGCGGAGCAGGTACTCGCCGTTGTCCTGCTTCTCCAGCTTGAACATCTGCTGGACGAACCAGCCGTTCGGCTGGTCCTGGTCATTGGCGAACGTGTCGCCGAAGTTGTAGCGCCCGACGGTCTTGCCGTTGGCGGCGCTGCGCAGTGTGACGATTCCCTGTCCCCAGTCGAACACGTCGAACTGGGTCGTCGGGTCGGAGGCCGAGGCGGGTCCGGTCTTCAGAATGGCGCCGGAACCCGTTCCGCCCGCGATGTACTTGCCGCTTCCGATGTCCTTGAGGGCGATCCTGTCGACGCCTTCACTGGACGCCACCGACCCGGCCCGCTTCCTGATGCCGTCGAGCGGCGTCACCTTGTAGGGCAGCGCCCCCGAGTACCAGTCGGTGTAGAGAGTGTTGGAGAGCGGCCCGACGACCGCGACCTTCCCGGACGAGAGCGGCAGCGTCCCGCCCTGGTTCTTCAGCAGCACCATCTGCTCGGCCGCGGTCTTGCGGGCGAGGGCGCGGTGCGCGGGGCTGTCCACCACGTCCTTGGTGATCTTCCCGTAGGGGCCGCCGCCCGGGTCGAACTCGCCGAGCCGCACCCGCAGGCTCAGGATATGCCCGACCGCCCGGTCGAGGTCGGACTCGGCGAGCAGCCCGCGCGACAGCGCCTCCTTGACCGCGTTGACGGTGATGGAGGAGTTGGTGTCGTCGGTGGTGAAGCTGTCGACGCCCGCCTTGAGGATCGCCGCGTCGCCGGTGGGCAGGTCCGGGTAGTACTTCTGCGAGTTGACCACGTTGTTCGGCGCGCCCGCGTCGGTGACGTTGAACAGCGGCCGGTCCGACCAGGAGCGCAGCAGGCCGCCCGCGTCCGGGGTGACCGTCGCGGGACGCCCGTTGACCAGGTTGTAGGACGTCATGATCCCGGTCGCGGCGTCCCGGGACAGCGGGATCTTGAACGGGACCTCGTCGTACTCCTTGCGCACCCGCGGCCGCAGGCTGGAGGACGTCTGGTCGCGGCGGATCTCGTTGTTGTTGGCCATGTAGTGCTTGAGGACCGGCGCGGCCTTGAGGTGGTCCGGGTCATCGCCCTCGATGCCGTGCCCGTAGGCGGTGGCGAGGAGGCCGGTGAGCAGGGGATCCTCGGAGTAGCCCTCCTCGTTGCGGCCCCAGCGCGGGTCGCGGAGCAGGTTCACGACGGGCGCCCATAGCTGGAGCCCCCAGAGGTCGGGGTTCTCGCTGTTGTAGCCGCGGGCCTCGTCGCCGACGGCCGAGCCGACCTTCTTCAGCAGCTCCGGGTCCCAGGTCGCGCCGAGCCCGACCGACTGCGGGAAGACGGTACCCTTCGCGGTGACGACGGCGCCGTTGTTGTGGATGTCGGTCGACCACGCGACGCCGTGCAGTGCCTCGGTTCCGGTCTTGAACCGGCCGATGCCGAGGCGCGGGATCGCCGGCTGGTACTGGTGGAGCAGGGAGACCTTCTCGTCGAGCGTGAGCCGTCCGAGCAGGTCGTCCACCCGGGCCTCGGCGGACAGCCGCGGGTCGCGGAACGGGTAGGTCTCGCGGGCGGCGGCGGGCGCCGTCCACGCGATGGGGGCCACCAGCGCGGCGGCCAGGACGAGGGTCAGCGGCCGGCCGCGCCGGCCGGGGGAACGGGGGTTTCGATGGGATCTGTGCACCGATTCTCCTCTTGGACTAGCCCCCGAGCAGTGATTATCGAAGCGCTTCGATAACGGGCCGGGAAAGGCCCCTTCCCTCCTTGTCGGTCAGTCAGCGGGCAACGGGCGCGCTGCTCGCGCGCCTGGTCAGGGTGGGCGGGAGCAGGGTCGCGGCCGGAACCGGGGCGCCGCCGAGCTTGGACATCAGCAGCTCCACGGCCCGCCCGCCGACCTCCTCGGCGGGGATCGCGACGGACGACAGCGGCGGCTCGGCGTGCTCGGCCATCTCGTCGGGGCACAGCGCGACGACGGACACGTCCTCGGGGACGCGGCGCCCCGCGGCGCGCAGCGCCCGCACGACCGGGCCGACGACCGGCTCGTTGTGGACGAGGACGCCGGTCAGCCCCGGGCGCTCGGCGAGCAGCCGCGCGACCAGCTCCCGGGCGGCGTCGGCGGTCGCCTCGCACGGGTGGACGTCCCCGGACAGGCCGTGCTCGCGGACCGCGGCGGCGAACCCGTCCGCGACCCGCTGGGCGTAGCCGGTCTGCCGCGCGTAGACCTCGGGCGGCGAGCCGATCAGCGCGATCTCGCGGTGCCCGAGCCCGGCGAGGTGCTCGACGCAGACGGCGCCGGCCGCGTGGAAGTCGAGGTCGATGCAGGTCAGGTCGTCGGCGTCGGCGGGAAACCCGATGAGCACGCTCGGCCGGTCCAGGGAGCGCAGCAGCGGCAGCCGCGGGTCCTTCATCTGGACGTCCATGACGATCAGCGCGTCGACGAGGGCGCTGTCGGCGACGCGGCGCAGGCCGTCCTCGCCCTCCTCCTGGGTGAGCAGCAGGACGTCGTGGTCGTGCCGGCGCGCGGCGGTGACGACCGACACGGCGAACTGCATGACGACGGGCACCGCGATGCCGGAGCGCAGCGGGATCATCAGCGCGAGCACGTTGGACCGGCTGCTGGCGAGCGCGCGGGCGCCCGCGTGCGGCCGGTAGCCGAGCTCGCGGATGCTCTCCCGGACGCGCCGCCGGGTCTCCTCGGAGATCGAGCGCTTCCCGCTCAGCACGTAGGAGACCGTGCTCGGCGACACGCCCGCGTGCCGCGCCACATCAGTGATCTTGACCACGGACCGTCCCGTCGTCCTCGAAGGGGTGCAGAGTGCGAATGAGCCTAGCCGGGGCCGGGCCGATGGGGCCCCGAGCGCGCGACGGCCGCTGCCGCGACCGCCGCTCCCGCTCGCCCCGGGGTCATGACGTGTAGCGGTCGATCGTGTCGCGGTACCAGGTGGCGCTGTCCTTCCAGGTGCGGTCGCCGGTGGCGTAGTCGACGTGGACGAGCCCGAAGCGCTTGGAGTAGCCGTAGGCCCATTCGAAGTTGTCCAGCAGCGACCAGGCGAAGTAGCCGCGGACGTCGGCGCCGGCGTCGCACGCCCTTTCGGCGGCGGCGATGTGGTCGCGCAGGTAGGCGATGCGGCGGTCGTCGCGGATGCGGCCATCGCCGTCCAGGACGTCGTCGAACGCGGCGCCGTTCTCGGTGACCATCAGCGGTGTGTCCGGGTGTTCGCGGTGCAGCCGGAGGAGGAGTTCCTCCATGCCGGTCGCGTCGATCGGCCAGCCCATCGCCGTGTAGGGGCCGGGCTGTTCGGCGAACTCGACGTCGTCGCAGCCGACGAACGGGGTCGCGGTGCCCTGGCGGTGGCCGTCGGCGTGTGCGCGCGGGGAGACGCCGTCCCAGTCGCGGACGAGGGTGGGCGAGTAGTAGTTGACGCCCAGGGCATCGACGGGCGCGGCGATGATCGCCTCGTCGCCGTCGCGCAGGAAGCCCCAGTCGGTCAGGGACGCCGTGTCGTCCAGGAGGTCGGCGGGGTAGCCGTTGCCGAGCATCGGGTCGAGGAACACGCGGTTGGCGACGGCGTCCACCCGCCGGACCGCCTCCGCGTCGCCGCGCACATGGTGCAGGTTGAGGGTGACGGAGTGCCGCGCGGACGGCGAGACCACGCCGCGCAGCGCCCGGGCGGCCAGGCCGTGCGCGAGGTTGAGGTGGTGGGCGGCGGTGAGCGCGGCGACCGGGTCGGTGATCCCCGGGGCGTGCACGCCGGACGCGTAGCCGAGGAACGCCGAGCACCACGGCTCGTTCAGTGTCGTCCAAGTGTGGACGCGGTCGCCGAGGACGCGTCCGATGCGGTCGGCGTAGTCGGCGAACCGGCGCGCGGTGTCGCGTTCGGGCCAGCCGCCCGCGTCCTCCAGCGCTTGGGGCAGGTCCCAGTGGTAGAGGGTCGCCACCGGGGCGATGCCGTGGTCGAGGAGTTCGTCGACCAGGCGGGAGTAGAAGTCCATGCCCTTCTGGTTGGGCGTCCCGTCCGGCAGGACGCGCGACCAGGAGATGGAGAACCGGTAGGCGCCGATGCCGAGTTCGGCCATCGTCGCGATGTCGTCTTGCCTGCGGTGGTAGTGGTCGGTGGCGACGTCGCCCGTGTCGCCGTTGAGGACCTTGCCCGGCGTGTGGCTGAACGTGTCCCAGATGGACGGCGCGCGACCGTCCTCCTGGGCCGCGCCTTCGATCTGGTAGGCGGCGGTGGCCGCTCCCCACAGGAACCCTTCCGGGAACCCCATCAGCTCTCCCCCTCCAGGGTGACGACCAGTTCGTCACCCGTCGCCTCAATGAGAACACCGTGCGGATGGTCCGAAGGCTCGCCGCCCTCTACCCCGGCCACGCGTGCGTTGACGAAGAGGACGTTCCAGGCTCCTCCGCCCGTTATTCGCACGTTTTCACCGTTTCTTGTCGTGGTGAACGTCGTGTCGCCGACCTGGGTGGTGACAGAGGCTCCGTCGGCCGGTTCGTAGACGCGCAAAGTGACGCCGTCCGCGTGGTCGTAGTCGGGACGGTCCTCCACCGCACCCTCCGGCACGACCGCTCCAGGACGGACGAGCAGCGGCATGCTGTCGAACCCGTGCCGCTCACGAACCCAACGGCCCCCTTCGACGCGTTCACCGGTGAGGTAGTGCGTCCACACACCCCCCGGCACGTAGTAGGAGACCTCACCGTCGGACGAGAACACGGGCGCGACGAGGAGGTCGTCGCCGAGCATGTACTGGCGCTCCAGGTGCGTGCAGGCGGGATCGTCCGGGAACTCGACGAGCATCGCCCGCATCATCGGCAGGCCCTCCCCGTACGCCTGGCGGGCGGCACCGGCCAGGTAGGGCATGAGCCGCATCTTCAGATGGGTGAACTCCCGCAGGACCTCCACCGACTCCTCGTCGAAAAGCCACGGCACACGGTAGGAATGGCTGCCGTGCAGGCGGCTGTGCGAGGAGAGCAGCCCGAACGCGATCCACCGTTTGAACAGCCCCGGATCGGGCGTCCCCTCGAAGCCGCCGATGTCGTGGCTCCAGTAGCCGAACCCCGACATGCCCAGGGAGAGGCCACCGCGAAGGCTCTCCCCCATGGCCTCGAACGTCGATTCGGCGTCGCCGCCCCAGTGCACCGGAAAGCGCTGCCCTCCGGTCGTGGCGGAACGGGCGAAGACCACCGCGTCGGCCTCGCCGCGGTTCTTGCGGAGCAGGTCGAAGACGGCCTGGTTGTAGAGATAGGTGTAGTAGTTGTGCGCCCGCTCCGGGTCGGAGCCGTCGTGGTAGACGACGTCGGTGGGGATGCGTTCGCCGAAGTCGGTCTTGAAGCAGTCCACGCCCATGTCGAGGAGCGCCTCAAGCTTGGCGAGATACCAATCGCGCGCCTCGGGATTGGTGAAGTCGACGACGGCGAGTCCGGGCTGCCACTTGTCCCACTGCCATACGTCCCCGTCCGGTCGCTTCAGCAGGTAGCCGTGGGAGCGTCCCTCCTCGAAGAGGGGTGACCGCTGCCCGATGTAGGGGTTGATCCAGACGCAGACCCGCAGGCCGCGGTCGCGGAGCCGGCGCAGCATGCCCTCCGGGTCGGGGAACACGCGCGGATCCCATTCGAAGTCGCACCACTGGAACTCGCGCATCCAGAAGCAGTCGAAATGGAAGACGCTGAGCGGCAGCTTGCGCGACGCCATCCCCTCGATGAACGAGGTGACGGTCTCCTCGTCATAGGACGTGGTGAACGACGTGGACAGCCACAGCCCGAACGACCATTCCGGCAGCCGTGCGGGCCGCCCGGTGAGGGCCGTGTACTTGCGCAGGATCTCCTTGGGGGTGGGCCCGTAGATGACGAAGTACCGCATCGACTGGCCCTCGACGCTGAACTGCGTCCGGGCGACGGCCTCCGACGCCACCTCGAACGACACGCGCCCGGGATGGTCGACGAACACGCCGTAGCCCGCGTTCGTCAGGTAGAACGGCACGTTCTTGTACGCCTGCTCGCTGGCCGTCCCGCCGTCGGCGTTCCACACGTCCACGGCCTGGCCGTTCTTCACCAGCGGCCCGAACCTCTCACCGAGCCCGTAGACGAAATGGTCGACGGCCAGATCGAGCTGCTCCCGGACGTAATGGCGTCCGTCGCCGGTGTCGATGACGGCCTGCGCCTTGGGCGCGCTGCCGGTCAGCCGGCGTCCGCCCGCCAGGAAGTCAACGCCCCATTCCTCACCGCGCCCGACCCGCACCGACAGCGCACCGGACGTCAGCGTCGCCGCCTCGTCGTCCACGAACACGTCCCCGGTCGGATCGGTCGCCAGCTCGAAGTCGGGCCCCCGCCGCTTCTCCCCCGCGAAATGGGTGAGGGTCACGCCGATGACGTCCGGCATCGGCGACTCGCACGTCACCGTCAGCACCGGCCCTTTGAGCAGGTCGCCCCGATGCCGGATCCGCTCGACGGGCGCGTGCACCGTGAAAGAGCCCGGCCGGGTGTCGACGTCAAGGACCTCCACCGGATGAAACGCCCGCACACCTTCGCGCATCATCCAGTAGCCGTCGCTGAACTTCATTACTTGATTGCCCCCGCTGTCAGTCCGCGCGAGAGAGTGCGCTGGAAGATGAGGAAGAAGACGACGGTCGGGAGGAGGCCGAGCAGGGACGCGGCGCTGGACATGGTGGTGTCCATGAGCTTCTGCCCGTGCAGCACGCCGAGCGCGACCGAGACCGTCTGGTTCTCGTTGGAGATCAGGAACGTCATGGGGATCAGGAACTCGTTCCAGGTCCACACGAAGAAGAAGACGAGCAGCACCGACAGCGTCGGCCGCACCACCGGGACGACCACCCGCCACAGCACCTGCCAGCGGCCGGCGCCGTCGATCCGGGCCGCCTCCAGCAGCGGGCGCGGGAACGCCGACAGCACCGACGCCATCAGGTAGGTGCCGAACGCGCTCTGGATCACCGTGAAGACGATGATCACGCTGAGCCTCGTGTCGTACAGGCCGACCTGCTTGGACAGGTAGTACAGCGGGTAGACGAGCGCCTCCTGCGGCACCGTGTTCGCCATCAGCAGCAGGACCAGGACCCACATGCGTCCCTTGATCCGCCCGATGCCGAGCGCGTAGGCGTTGAGCACCGACAGCAGGACGGCGAGGACGGCGACGGAACCGCTGATCAGGACGCTGTTCAGCAGGACGTGCCCGAAGTCGGTCCGCTCCCAGAACGCGCGCATGGTGTCCAGGTTGAAGCCGTCCGGCGGCGACAGCGGCCCATGCGAGGTGAGCTCCTCCGGCGTCTTCAGCGCGTTGAAGACCACCACGACGAACGGGATCAGCATCACGCCGGCGAACGCGGCCAGCGCCACCAGCACCGCGTAGGCGGACGGCCCCCGGCGGCGGCGGTGCGGCGCGTCCCTGCCCGCGCGCGGCGGCGCGCTCGACTTCTTCGGCAAGGTCGCGGTCACCGCTCCTCCCCTAGGTCACGTCCCTGCAGGCGCAGGAAGACGATGGTCAGCGCGACGATCAGGAGCGTCAGCACGGTCGCGATGGCCGAGCCGTAGCCGACCTCCGACTTCTCGAAGAAGCTGGTCCAGGAGTAGTAGGCCGGCACGTTCGTCGCGCCGCCCGGCCCGCCCTTCGTCAGGACGAAGATGTGCGCGAACGCCTTCAGCGCGGCGATCGTCGTCCACAGCAGCACGACGAAGATCTCCGGCCGGATCTGCGGGATCGTGATGTGCCAGAACCGGCGCGCCCAGGTGGCGCCGTCGATCTCCGCCGCCTCGTACAGCGACGGGTCGACCCGCTGCAGCCCCGACATGAAGATGACCAGCGGGAACCCGATCTGGATCCACACCATCACCCCGATGACGCTCCACAGCGCGGTCGCCGGGTCGCCGAGCCAGTCGTGCGCGAGCGAGCCGAGGCCGATCTTGCCCAGCAGGACGTTCACCGCCCCGTCCTCGGGGGCCAGCAGCCAGCTCCACACCACGCCGGCGATGACGATCGGCAGGACCTGCGGCAGGTAGACGCAGGCGCGCAGGACGCTCGCCGTCCGCGGCCCGAAATGCCGGCCGATCAGGTCCGTCAGGGCCGCGGCGAGCACCAGCCCGATCAGCGTCGGGACGACCGCCATCCCGAGGATGATCAGGGCGTTGTGCTCGAACGACGCCCAGAACTCCCCGTCCTGGACCAGCTCGCGGTAGTTGCCGAGCCCGATCCACTTCGGGGTTCCGACGCCCGTCCACTCGGTGAAGCTCGTTCCGATGTTCATCAGGAACGGCACGCCGATGACGGCGGTGAACAGGAGCAGGCCGGGGAGCAGGTAGGGCACGTAGCCCCACTGCTCCCGCGACCGGCCGCGGCCCTGCGCGGTCACTTGGGCAGACCGTCGTCGTACGCCTTCTGCACGTTGCCGAGGACCTTGCTCGGGGACTCACCGTTCATGAGCTTCTGGATCTGCGACACCCACACGTCGTAGAAGCCGGCGACCGGCCAGTCCGGGTAGTAGGCGAGCCCGTCGGACCGCGTCAGCCCGTCGAAGTCGGCCATGAGCTTCTTGGCCTTCTCATCGGTGATCGCGGACTGGTCCGCCGCCACCGGGACGCCGCCCGCGTTGCCGAGGATGTTCTGCACCTTCTTCTTCATCGTGATGTCGATGAAGTCGTAGGCGAGCTTCTTGTTCTCCGACCCCTTCGGGACGACCCACAGGTTGCCGCCCGAGCCGAGCGTCATCTTGGCGCCGGGCCAGGTCGAGGTCTCCCAGTCGAACTTCGCCTCGGCGGCGACCCGGCCGAACCACCAGCTGCCGGAGAACATCATCGGGAACTTGCCGCTCATGAACGCGACGCCCGCGTCCTCCGCCTTGAGGCTGACGGAGTTCTTGGCGACGTAGCCCTTCTTCACCCAGTCGGCGAACGTGGTGGCCCCGTACGTCCAGGCCGGGTCGTTGAAGTTCGCCTTGGCGGTGTAGCGCTGGAAGGCGTCCACCCAGGGGCGGTCGGCCTTGTCCAGGGCGAGCTGGTAGACGAACTGGTGCGCCATGTACTCGGCGCCCGCGTTGGTCAGCGGCGTGACGCCCTTCTCGACGAACTTGTCCATCGCGGCGGTGAGCTCCGCGTACGTCTTCGGGATCTCGACGTCGTTCTTCTTGAAGAGGTCCTTGTTGTAGTAGACCTGCAGGTACTCGGCGTAGTTGGGGACGCCGAACCATTTGTCGCCGCCCATGGTGCCCTTGGCGTCGTACTTGGCGGTGACCTGGACGTTCGGGCTGATCAGCTTGTCCCAGCCGCGCTTGGTGACCTCGGAGGTGAGGTCGGTGAGCAGTCCCTGCTTGGACAGCGAGCCGGCGGTCGCGTTGCCCTTGTTGTACTCCATGATGTCGGGGGCGTTCTTGGAGTTCAGGACCATCGGCGCGGTCTTCTGGATCTGCTCGAAGCCCTTCTCCTCGAACTTCACCTTCACGCCGGGGTGCGTCGCCTCGAACTCCTTGATCGCCTCGTTCCAGGCCTTGCCCATGGCGCTGTCGGGGGCCTCGTAGTGCCAGAGCTTCAGCTCCTTGCCGCCGGAGCCGCCGTCGTCCCCGCCGCACGCGGTGAGCGACAGCGCCGCCGCGGCAAGGGCGGCGAGCACCGCCGCGCTCCTGCCTGCCTTGATCATGGGTCTTCCTCCGGGGTGGGACCGAGTGCCTGTCGAAGCGCTTCGATTACCGGGATGCTAAGCCCTGGGTCGGCGACCGCACAATAGGCGGGCCCGCACCAATTCGGGCACTCCCCCACTGACCTGGGCGAACACTCTGGGAGCGCTCCCATGATCGGTGCTCACGTACGGCACTCCCCGCCGTTCAGGGTGAACCGCGACGGCGCGCCATTGGCGCCGTCCTGCGCGCCGAGGAACCCGAACTCGGCCGTGCCGTGCGGCGGGATCGACTGGTTCCAGTCCGCCGCCGACACCGTGACGGACGCGCCGTCCTGCACCTGGCCGCCGTTCCACAGCTGGGTGATCGTCTGGCCGTCCGGGAACGCGAAGCCGAGCTTCCAGCCGTCGATCGCGCCGTCCCCGAGGTTCGTGATCCGCACCGTCGCCTGGAAGCCCTGCGGCCACGTCCCGTCCACTCGGTACGACACCGAGCACGCGACCGCCGCCGGCTTCGTCGTGGACGGCGTCGCCGGCGGCCCCGCGCCTTTCCGCTCGGACGAGTCGGGCGCCAGCGCCGCCAGCAGCGCCGCCACCGCGGCCGCCGTCCCCAGCGCGACCCCTGCGATGACCAGCGGCTTCCGCGCCGACGTCGGCCTCGGCTCGGCGGGAGGCTCCGCGGGCGGGGCGGGGT
>NZ_SMKY01000229.1 GCF_004349235.1 Actinomadura darangshiensis
GGGCTGGAGGACGGTCAGGCGAGGGCGGGCTCGGGTGCGGTGACGCTCGCCGTGAGATCCGCGAGGACCTCGGTCAGGCGGCCCAGGGCGTCCGCGATCCACGGCAGGGTCGCCGGGGCGGGCGCCGCGAGGGCGGCCAGGCGCTGCTCGTCGTCCTCCCCGTAGAGCAGGCTCGGCGCCACCCGCATGCGCAGCGCCGCCGGGGCGTCCCCGAAGGAGCTGCCCGGCAGGACGCCCACTCCGTAACGTTCCAAGAGCAGCTGCGTGAGGCCGGCGGCCGTGCGGATGCCGTGGTTCTCCTCCAGTACGTCCCGCAGGGGCCCGAAGTCGGGGTAGACGTAGAAGGCCGCTTCCGGACGCGTCACCCGGGCGCCCGCGGCGGCGAACCGGTCGGCGACCGCGCCGGTGACGGCCGCGTGCAGCCGCCGGCTGCGGTCGATGTGCTCGACCAGCTCGGGCGGCTCGGCGAACGCGTACGCGGCGGCGTGCTGCATCGGCGCCGGGGCGCTGGACCAGATCTCGCTCGCGGTGCCGAGCAGGCTGTCGCGCAGCGCCCGGCCGAACGGCCCGTCCGGCAGCCGCGCCACCCCGAGCCGCCAGCCGCCCGCGGCCAGGCTCTTGCTCAGCGCGGTCGTCACGACGGTCCGCTCCGGCGCGTACCGGGCGGGGCTCGGCACCGCCGTCCCCGGGCTGTGCACGAGGTCGCGGTAGATCTCGTCCGAGATGACGACCAGGTCCTGCTCGCGCGCGACCGCGCACAGCCGCCGGACGGTGGCCTCGGACGCGATCGTCCCCGTCGGGTTGTCCGGGAGGGTCACCACGACGGCGCGGACGTCGCGTCCCCGGGAGCGGGCCCGCACCACGGCATCGGCCAGCAGCGCCGGGCTCGGGACTCCGCCCTCACCCGGCGGGGTGGCGACCCGGATCGGCTCCACGCCGGCCAGCGCCGCCTGCGCCGCGTAGCTCACCCAGCTCGGCGCCGCGACCACGACGTCGCCGCCCAGCGCGGTCAGCAGGGCGAACAGCAGCGGCTTGCTGCCGGGGCCCGCGACCACCGTGGACGGGTCGGTGGGCAGCCCCCGCCTGGCCCAGTACCCGGCCGCGGCGGCACGCAGCGCGGCGGACCCGGCGACCGGCCCGTAGCCGCCCCGGCCCGCGGCCGCGCCCAGCTCCCGGGTGAGCGCGGGGTGGATCGGGATGCCGGCCTCGCCGAATCCGAGCGGGAGCACCCGTTCCCCCCGCCTTCGTTTCCGGGCGATGGCCTCATTCACCGCCAGCGTCGCCGACAGCGGCACCGGGCGCGGCTCAAAGGACGGCGGGCGGACGGCGGTTACCTGGTTCTGGGCAGGCATGAACACTCCAAAGGGCATGCGGAACAGACGGTGGGTGACCGTTGGACTCCCCGTTGCGCGACCCGGCCGGGTGGCTCGCTCGGTCAATGCTTGCCCGCTTTTAGCATCATCACAAGCGAGTCTCATCGATGGTGACCGTAAGATGAGCTGATGCTAGAGCTGCGCCGCCTGCGGCTGCTCGCCGAATTCGCCCGCCGCGGCAGCATCGCGGCGACCGCCGCCGCCCTCGGCTACACCCCGTCGGCCGTCTCCCAGCAGCTCGCCGCGCTGGAGCGGGAGGCCCGCATCCCGCTGCTGGACCGCACCGCCCGCAGCGCCGAGCTGACCGACGCCGGGCGCCGCCTCGCCGAACGCGCCGAGGAGATCCTCGGCCTGGTGGAGACGGCCGAGGCGGAGCTGTCCGCCCAGGCCGACACCCCCATGGGGCGCGTGGTGGTCACCGCGTTCCCGACCGCGGCCGTCGCGTTCGCCCCCGCGCTGGCGCAGAGCCTCGGCGACCACCCCGGGCTCACCTTCGTGCTGCGGCAGACCGCGCCCGGCGCCGGCATCCGCCAGGTGCAGAACGGCGAGGTCGACATCGCGCTCATCGACGACTGGACGGGCAAGGTCCCCGACCAGTCGCCCGCCGCGCTGGAGTTCTTCCACCTGCGCCGCGACCCCCTCGTCCTGGTCGTCCCGGACACCCACCCCATGTCGCGTCCCGACCGGCCCGTCGACCTGCAGCAACTCCGGGAGGAGCCGTGGATGGCCGCGCCGCCCGGAGAGCCTTCGCGGCAGGCCGTCGAGCGGCTGCTGGACACCGTCGGAGGGGCCCGCCCCGTCCCGTGGGAGTTCGAGGGCCTCCACACGATCCTGAGCCTGGTGGCGCGCGGCATCGGCATCACCGCGGTCCCCACGCTGGCGCTCGCCGCCGGCGACCAGGGCGTCGCGGTGCGGCGCATCCCCGAGTGCACGCTGGCCCGCGAGGTGTACGCCGTCACCCGCACCGCGAGCGTCCGCAGGCCCTCGGTGGCGGTCACCCTGCGCGCCATTTACGCGGCCGCCAGGGACGTCCAGCCGGATCCGCCCGAGGGCTGACCCCTTCCAGATGAACGCTGATGTGACCTGGGCCAAAAGTCGGGAAGTGAAGCCGCAGGACGGGTTCGGCGCTGGCCGCTTCCGGCCGTGACCCGCACCGAGCGGGTCCCGGAGCCGAACTAAGGGGGGTAACGACGGCAGCAGCACGGATCGGTCGAAAACGGGCAGGCTCGTGCGGATCATCGCGTACGGTGGGGCGAATCGTGAGCACATCCGAGTCCATGCACACCGATCGGGGAGCGCAGCACTCGATGGAACGACCGATCACGACCGCGGAACCGCCCGGGCTGACCCGGGCGCCCGGGCCGAAGGACGGCCAGGGGCACGCGGGCGGGCACCACGTCTTCGAACTGCCGCGGGTGACCGCGCTGCTGATGCACGCGCTCCCGCGCTTCGTCGAGGGGGTCATCGCGCCCGTCGCGGTCTTCTACGCCGCCCTCATGGTCCTCGGGCTGAACGGGGCGCTCGTCGCCGCCGTCGCCTGGGTGTACGGCGGGATCGCGTACCGGTACGTGCGCGGCCACCCGGTGTCGGGGATGCTGATGCTGGCCGCGGTCGGCGTGACCGTCCGCGCGGGCCTGGCGGCCGCCACGCACAGCGCGGTCGTCTACTTCCTGCAGCCGACCCTCGGCACGCTGTGCGTGAGCATGGCCTTCCTCGCCTCGGTCCCGCTCGGCAAGCCCCTCGCGATGAAGCTCGCCAAGGACATGGCGCCGATCCCCGACGCCTTCTACAAGCACGACAGGGTGCACCGGTTCTTCCTGCGCATCTCGCTGCTGTGGTCGGGGGTGCTGCTCGCCAACGTCGGCGTCAGCCTGTGGATGCTGTTCAACGAGTCGATCAGCATGTACCTGTGGATCCGGACCGGCATCGTCGCCGGGTTCGGCGCGCTCGGCATCGCGGTCTCGGTCTGGGGCTTCAAGCGTGTCGTGCGCCACGTCAACCGCGAGCCCGGGCAGGCGCCCGCCGCCTGACCGGTCCCGCCCCGCCCGGCTGAGCAGGGAATCTTCCGCTCGCCCCGAACCCGCGACGGGTTCGGGGCGTCTCCATCTTTAGATAGATTCACCAGACACGGGGTGAATTCATGGGGTTTGGGGGACTTGTGCCAAGTAAGGGTCGTTTGGGGCTTGTGCTGGCCGGTGGCGCGGGGGCGCTGACGCTGCTCGCGACCGGCTGCTCGATCGGGGGCGAGGGCTCGCTCGTCTCGGGCGGGTCGGACACGGCCGTGACGATCACGCCGGCCAACGGGACCGCCCAGGTCAAGCCGGACGGGACGATCGAGGTGAAGGCCTCCGGCGCGAAGCTGGAGAACGTCACCGTCAAGGGCGAGGGCGCCGCGGTCACCGGGAAGTTCGGCGAGGGCCGCAAGACGTGGCGGTCCACCCGGACCATGACGCCCGGGACGGCCTACACCGTCACGGCGCAGGCCCGCGACGACGGCAAGACCCGCACGGTCACCAGCTCGTTCACGACGCTGAAGCCGTCCGGGACGCTGTCGATCGTGGACGTCACGCCCAGTGTCACGGGGGAGAAGGTCGGCGTCGGCATGCCGATCTTCGTGCGGTTCGACCGCGCCGTCACCGACAAGGCCGCCGTGGAGCGCGCGCTCCAGGTCACTCCGGACAAGCCGGTCGAGGGCGCGTGGCGATGGGTCGGGGCCGACCAGGTCGTCTACCGGACGAAGACGTACTGGCAGCCGCACCAGACGGTCCGCTTCCACGCGAGCCTCGCGGGGGTGAACGCGGGCGGCGGCGTCTACGGGGCCAAGGACGCGCAGGCCACCCTCAGCATCGGCGCCGCGCAGATCACGACCGGCGACATCGGCGAGCACACGATGACGGTGACGCGGGACGGCAAGAAGCTGCGCACCGTCCCGTTCAGTGCGGGCAACGGCCAGACCCGGGAGTTCACCACGACCAGCGGCGTCCACCTGCTGATGGAGAAGGACAACCCGGTCACGATGACGTCCCCGGGCCGCCAGGAGGGCGACCCCGGGTACTACAAGGAGGTCGTGAACTACGCGGTCCGCTTCTCCAACAGCGGCGAGTACGTGCACTCGGCGCCCTGGTCGCTCGGCTCGCAGGGGTCGGCGAACGTCAGCCACGGCTGCCTGAACGTCAGCCCGGCCAACGCCAAGTGGTACTACGACATCATGCAGCGCGGCGACGTCATCAAGCTGACCGGCAGCGACCGCGAGGTCGAGGCGGACAACGGCTGGGGCCAGTGGCAGCTGTCGTTCGACAAGTGGCGCGCGGGCAGCGCGCTGACCTGAGGCCCCGCCATGACCCGGGAAGATCGCCTGCGTCCGCCGTCTTGCAACGCTTTGATCTCGGACACCCGGCAAAACCCCGGGTCATGGCATGATCGTCGACTTTTGTCGGTAATGTCACTGGGATAGACGGCGGGGTTTGGGGAGGTCGTGGTGCAGCGGAGGGTTTCCGCAGGAGTTCGGGCGGGCGCGGGGATGGCCGGGGTGGTGCTCCTGTTCACGACCGCCTGCAGCGGGGGAGAGAAGGACTCCGGCGTCACCGTCGGGGAGAAGGCGGACGCGAACGTCCCGCAGGTGACGATCAATCCGGGCAACGGCAACACCAAGGCCAACCCCGAGGACGGCGTCGTCGTGTCCGCCGCGGGGGGCACCCTCCAGCAGGTCACGGTCTCGCTCAAGGGCAAGCCGGTGGACGGCGCGATGGCCGCCGACAAGACCAGCTGGAAGTCGCGGACGCTGCGCCCCGGCGCCAAGTACCAGGTCACCGCGGTCGCCACGAGCCCGAAGGGCAAGTCGGCCACGGTCAACGCCTCGTTCGCCACGGTGAAGGCGGCGAAGGAGCTGGACATCGTCGACGTCACCCCGAGCAAGAACGAGAAGGTCGGCGTCGGCATGCCGATCCAGGTGACCTTCAACCGCTCGGTCGGCGACAAGAAGGCCGTCGAGCAGGCCCTGGCGGTCAAGTCGGCCAAGCCGGCCACCGGTGCCTGGTACTGGCCGAGCGACACCACGGCGATCTTCCGCACGAAGAACGGCACCTGGTGGGAGCCCAACCAGAAGGTGACGTTCAGCGCGAAGCTGGCCGGCGTGAAGTCGGGCAAGAAGACCTACGGCGTGGACGACTTCAGCCGCACCTTCCGCATCGGCGACTCGCACATCGTCACGATCAGCACCAAGAAGCACAAGGCGGTCGTCAAGAAGAACGGCAAGAAGGTCCGCAGCTGGCCGATCAGCGCCGGCCGCGGCGGCCGGGTCGTCAACGGCGTCGACACCTACCTCACCACCAGCGGCGTCCATCTGACCATGGGCAAGGAGAATCCGGCGATCATGACGTCGGAGTGGATGGGCGTCGACCCAAAGGACAAGGAGCACGGCGGCTACAAGGAGGTCATCCCCTTCGCGGTGCGGATCTCCAACAGCGGCGAGTACATCCACTCGATGGCCTCGACCACGTGGGCGCAGGGCCACCAGAACGTCAGCCACGGGTGCGTGAACTCCCCGCCCAAGGACGCCCGCTGGTTCTACAACTTCTCCTACCGCGGCGACCCGGTGATCATCACCGGCAGCAAGCGGAAGCTGGAGCCGTTCAACGGCACGAGCTATTACCAGATGTCGTGGAGCAAGTGGGTGAAGGGCGGCGCCCTCAACCGAACCGTGACCACCGGGTGACGATGCCCGGGCGCGGCCCGGGGAACGTGCGGGGCACGGCCGTCCGCGATCGGGGAACCGGTGAACGACAGAGCGCGCCCGCTGCGACTGAAACGCCGTGTCCGGCGCAGGACGCACCGCGTCCTGCGCCGGACGGCGCTCTGGGCACTGCGCCCCCTGCGATGGCGGCGCGTCCCGGCGCCCGGTGAGCGGCTCCGCGTCCGGGTCCTGCTGCAGAACGCGCACGGGACGGGCGGGACGATCCGTACGGTGCTGAACCTGTGCGGCCCCCTGGCCCGCGATCACGACGTCGAGGTCGTCAGCGTCCTGAAGCGGAGCAAGGAGCCGTTCTACACGATCCCCGCCGGCGTCACCGTGACCTACGCGGACGACGCGTTCGCGCCCAAGGGGCGGGCGGCGCGGGTCATGGCGAGGCTGCCGAGCCTCCTGACGCCGGTGGACGAGGCGTCCTTCCGCCACATGAGCCTCTGGACGGACGTGTGCCTGCTCCGGCGCCTGCACGAGGCGCCGCCCGACGTGCTCGTCGCGACCAGGCCGTCGCTGGCGCTGGTGGCCGCCGAACTCGCGCCGGGCGGCGTCGCGACCATCGGGCAGGACCACATGAACCTCGGGTCCTACCGGCCCGCCCTCCGGCGGCAGATCGTCCGCGGGTACCGGCGGCTCACCGTCGTCACCGCGCTCACCGAGGAGGCCCGCGCCGGCTACGCGGCCGCCCTCGCCGGGTCCGGCGTGCGCGTCGTCCGGATCCCGAACGCCGCGCCGTCCCTGCCCGGCCGCCCGTCCGGGCGCGAGCACAAGGTGGTCGTGGCCGCCGGCCGGCTCGTCCACGCCAAGGGATTCGACCTGCTCATCCGCGCCTACGCGCCGATCGCCGCAGAGCGGCCCGACTGGACGCTGCGCATCTTCGGCGGCGGCCCGCGGCGCGACCGGCTCCGCGCGCTGATCGAGGAACTCGGGCTCGCCGGCCGGGTCGAGCTGCGCCCCCGCACCCGCGACCTGCACGCGGAGATGGGCCGCGCGTCCGTGTACGCCCTGTCGTCGCGCCGCGAGGGCATGCCGATGGTCGTCATCGAGGCCATGGGCATGGCGCTGCCGGTCGTGGCGTTCGACTGCCCCACCGGGCCGGCCGAGCTGATCACGTCCGGGCGCGACGGCGTGCTCGTCCCGGCCGGGGACGTGGACGCCCTGACGGCGGCGCTCCGCGAGCTGATGGACGACCCCGGCCTGCGGGACCGGCTCGGCGAGGAGGCGCTGCGCTCGGTGCGCGCCCACCACCTGGACCGCATCGCGCCCCGGTGGTCGCGCCTCATCTCCGGGCTCGCCGGCGTCCCGCCCGCCGGCGCGGCCGGGGCGTCCGAGGGTCAGGCGTCCTTGAGCAGGCCGCGGACGTAGGCGGCCTGGCCCGCGTGCTGGAGGTCGTCGGAGATCACGCTGACCAGCCGCACGGCCAGCGTGACCGGCGGGTTCCACGCCCGGTCGACGACCCGCGGAAGGTCGCCGTCGGTCAGCGAGGCCACGTACTCGACGGTCCGGGCGTGCACGGCGTCGTGGTAGTCCGTCAGCAGGTCCGCCGACTCGACCCGGACCGCCGCGACCTGGTCGGAGCTGTGGCCGTACCCGATGTCGGACGCGTCGAACGGCAGGCCGAACCGCTCGGCCCAGCCGTCCCCGGTCCACACCTGGGCGGTGCCGGCGACGCCGGCGACGTGGTCGTCCTGGACGCGGGTGAGGTGCCAGACGAGCCAGCCGATCGAGTTGGCGCCGTCCGCCGGGCGGTGGGCGAGCTGCTGGGCGGTGAGGCCGCCGGCCGCCCCGTGGACGACTTCGCGGATCCGGTCGAACGCGTCGGTGAGCAGTTGCGCACTGGTCATTCAGCCGACGCTACCTTGATCGGCCCGGTGTTTCAGGCCGCCGGCCCGGATCCGGCGCGGTGCGCCAGGGCGCCTCGGCCGCGGCGATCTCGGGGGCGGGCAGCCAGGGGCCGTCCACCCGGCTGGGGAGGCGGACGGTCACGACGAGGCCGCCGCCCGCCCGCGGTACGGCCGAGACCGTGCCGCCGTGCGCGGTCGCCATCGCGCGGACGATCGACAGGCCGAGTCCGGAGCCGCGGTCGGAGCGGACCCGGTCGTTGCCGAGCCGACGGAACGGCTCGAAGATCGTCTCGACCTCGTAGCCGGGGACGACCGGGCCGGTGTTGGTGACGACGAGCTCCGCCCAGCCGTCCCGGCCCCGGGTGGCGACGCGCAGCTCGCCGCCGTCCTCGTTGTGGCGGATCGCGTTCTCCACGAGGTTCTGCACGAGCCGCTCCACGAGCACCGGGTCGCCCGCGGTGGGGGCCGGGCCCAGCCGCCGGTCGGTGGCCACGCCGTGCGCCCCGGCCTCCGCGGCGGCCTGCCGCAGGACGTGCCCGGCGACGTCCGCGAGGTCGAGCGGCCCGGCGTCCACGACGACGTTCTCGGTGCCGGCGAGGGTGAGGAGCCCGTCGATGAGCCGCTCGTGCCGGCCGTTGACGACCAGCAGCGACTCGCCGAGCCGCTTCACGTCGCCGGTCGCGTCCGGGCGGCGCACCGCCACGTCGATGAGCGTCCGGTTGATCGCCAGGGGGGTGCGCAGCTCGTGCGAGGCGTTCGCGACGAACCGGCGCTGCCCGTCGAACGCCCGCGCCAGCCGGCCGAGCATCGTGTCGAAGGTGTCGGCCAGCTCCTTGACGTCGTCGCGTGGCCCCTCGTAGGAGATCCGCTCGGTCAGGTCGTGGCTGCGCGCCACCCGCCCCGCCGTCTCGGTGATCTTGTGGACGGGGCGCAGCGCCCGGTCGGCGAGCAGCCAGCCGAGCCCGAGCCCGGCCGCGCCCACCAGCCCCAGCGCGATGCCGCCCTGGGTGAGCAGCGCGTTCAGCGTCTCCCGCTGGTAGTCCTCGCGGCCCTTGGTCAGCGCCCCCTGCACCTTCTGGACGGCGATGTCCGGCTGGCCGGGCGGCGGGGCGACGGCCCGCGCGGTGACGCCGCTGGGCTCGAAGACCTGGTTCAGGTTGACCGGCTCGCCCTGGCGCGGCAGGTTGTTCTGCACGAGGACGTAGGTCAGGCCCAGCAGGACGATCCCGGCGCCGAGGAAAAGGCCGGTGTACAGCAGCGTCAGCCGCAGCCGGATCGTCGGCCGCAGCCGGTCGGTGATGGTCGTCATGGAATCCGGTACCCCGCTCCTGCGACGGTCTCGATGACCGGGGGATCGCCGAGCTTGCGGCGCAGCTTCATCAGCGTCACCCGGACGGTGTTGGTGAACGGATCGGCGTGCTCGTCCCACACCTTCTCCAGCAGCCGCTCGGCGGACACGATCGTCCCGTCCGCCCGCAGCAGCTCCGCCAGCAGGCCGAACTCCTTGCGTGCGAGGTGCACGTACCGGCCGTCCCGGAACACCTCCTGGCGCGACGGGTCGAGCCGGATCCCGGCGCGCTCCAGCGCCGGCGGCGCCGCCGGGCGGGCCCGCCGGGACAGCGCCTGGACCCGCGCCACCAACTCCTCGAACGCGAACGGCTTCGTCAGGTAGTCGTCGGCGCCGAGCCGCAGCCCGTCGACCCGCGCCGGGACGGTCACGGCGGCGGTCAGCATCAGCACCCGGACGAGCGCGCCCGACTCCACGACCGCGCGGCACACGTCGTCGCCGTGCACGACCGGGAGGTCCCGGTCCAGGACGAGGACGTCGTAGTCGTTCACGCCGAGCCGCTCCAGGGCGGCGTCCCCGTCGTAGACCACGTCCACGGCGAGGGCCTCCGCCCGGAGCCCCTCGGCGATCGAATCGGCGAGCATCCGCTCGTCCTCGGCGATCAGTACCCGCACGTCTGCCGTCTCCCGTCCCCGCCCAGCCGTTCCTGCCGACCCAGCTTGGGGGAGCGGGCGTAACGCCGGCATAACGCGATCTGGTTACGCCGGGGTTACCGGCCGGGGGCTGGACTTGCGGTCGCCGCCGGGGCACCGCCCGGCGGAGACGACAAGGAGACCGACCGATGCGACGACAGACGCTCGCGGCGCTGGCGCTCGTCCCGGCCCTCGCCCTCGGCCTGCAGGCCTGCGGGGGCGACGGCGGGGGCGCGGGGTCCGGCGCCACCGCCAAGGCGGCGAGCGACGACCAGAAGATGCGGGAGTTCGCCAAGTGCATGCGCGAGAACGGGGTCGACATGCCCGACCCGAAGGACGGCCGGGTCGAGATCCGGGCGTCCGCGGGGGCCGGCAAGGGCGCCGGCCCTGAGAACGGCGGCAAGGTCGAGGCGGCGCAGAAGAAGTGCCGGCACCTGATGCCGAACGGCGGCAAGCCGCGCAAGCCGAAGCCGGAGGAGCTGGCGCAGATGCGCGCGTTCTCCAAGTGCATGCGCGACCACGGCATCAGCGAGTTCCCCGACCCGCAGCCCGACGGCGGCGTCAAGATCACGAACAAGGGGGGCAGTGACATGGACCCCGAGAGCCAGGTGTTCCAGAAGGCGCAGAAGGCGTGCGACAAGCTCGCCGCCCCCGGAGGCGGCATGGCCTCCACGACGAGGGTGGGCTAGGGCCGGTGGACAGGAGACGGACCCTCGTCCTCGGCGCGGCCGGGGTCGTCGTCGCCGGCGGCGCCGGTCTCGCGACCGCCGGACTCGGCGGCGGCGGCGAACCGGCCGCCGCGCACAGCTCGCTGCCGCCGGCGACGGCACGGATCGAGCGGACGACGCTCGTCGAGAAGCAGGACGTGGACGGGACGCTCGGCTACGGCGGGACCGGCACCGTCGCCGGTGCCGGGAACGGCACCCTCACCTGGCTGGCCGGGCCCGGGACGGTGATCCCCAGGGGCGGGTCGGTGTACCGGGTGGACAACAAGCCGGTGCCGCTGCTGTACGGGAAGCTGCCGCTGTACCGGGCCCTCGCCGAAGGGACGGAGGGCGCCGACGTCCTCCAGCTCGAACGGAACCTGCGGGCCCTCGGCTACACCGGGTTCACCGTCGACAAGACGTTCGGCTCGGCCACCACCGCGGCCGTGAAGCGCTGGCAGGACGACCTCGGCGTCACCGAGAGCGGCCGGGTCGCGCCGGGCGCCGCCGTCGTCGCGTCCGGCCGCATCAGGGTCGCCGAGCGCAAGACGAACGTCGGCGACCGCGTCGGCGGCGCGGTCCTGACCTACACCGGCACGACCCGCATGGTGAGCGTCGACCTGGACGTCGAGTACCAGCGGCTCGTGAAGAAGGGCGCCGCGGTGGAGGTCGAGCTGCCGTCCGGCGACACCGTCAAGGGGAGGATCTCCTCGATTGGGAAGGTCGCCAAGGAGGGCGAACAGGACAAGCCGACGACCGTCGAGGTCCAGATCTCGGTCGCCGGCCAGAAGGAGCTCGGCTCCTACGACAAGGCGCCCGTCGTGGTGCACTTCATCGCGAACCGGCACAGCGACGTCCTCGCCGTGCCGATCGGGGCGCTGCTCGCCCAGGGCGACGGCGGCTACGCCGTCCAGGTCGTCCAGGACGGGCGGGTCCGCACGGTGCCGGTGGAGACCGGCGTCTTCACCGACGGCGAGGTCGAGATCTCCGGATCGGGCCTGACCGAGGGCATGAAGGTCGGGGTGCCCGCATGACCGTCGTGGAGCTTCGCGAGGTCACCAAGACCTACCCGGGCGGGGTCACCGCCCTGGACGGGGTGTCGCTGAGCGTCGGCGAGCACGAGCTGGTCGCGATCGTCGGGCCGTCCGGGTCCGGGAAGTCGACGATGCTGCACCTGCTCGGCACCCTCGACCGGCCGAGCGCCGGGACCGTCCTCGTCGAGGGCACGGACGTGTCGCGGCTGCCGGACCGGCGGCTGTCGGCGCTGCGCGCCCGCCGGATCGGCTTCGTGTTCCAGCAGTTCCATCTGGCGTCCGGCGTGAGCGCGCTCGACAACGTCGCGGACGGGCTTCTCTACGGGGGCGCGCCGCTCGCGCAGCGGCGCCGCCGGGCCCGCCGCGCCTTGGAGCGCGTCGGGCTCGGGCACCGCCTCGACCACCGGCCGCACCAGCTGTCCGGCGGCGAGAAGCAGCGCGTCGCGATCGCCCGCGCGGTGATCGGGGAGCCCGCGCTGCTGCTGGCGGACGAGCCGACCGGCGCGCTGGACTCGGCGTCGGGAGCGGGCGTCCTGGACCTGCTGCGCGAGCTGTCCGGCGCCGGCACGACCGTCGTCCTCATCACCCACGACCGGGACATCGCCGCGCTGCTGCCCCGCCAGGTGCGGATGCGCGACGGCCGGATCGTCCAGGACGACGCACGCGTGGAGGCCGCCCGGTGAACAGGGGAAGAGCGAAGGCGGCCCCGGCCGGGGACGCCCCGGCGCGGCTCGGCCCGCGCGACGCGCTGCGCGTCGGCGCCGCCGGGCTGCGGGCCCGCCCGATGCGGGTGTTCCTGTCCGCTCTCGGCATCGCGATCGGCATCGCCGCGATGATCGGCGTGGTCGGCATCTCGACGTCCAGCCGCGCGCAGCTCCAGGCCACCCTCGACCGGCTGGGCACGAACCTGCTCACGGTGGGGCCCGGCCAGGACTTCTTCGGGGAGGACGCCCAGCTCCCGAAGGAGTCCGTCGGCATGGTGGGACGGATGCCGGACGTGGAGTCGGCGTCCGCGACGGCGAAGCTGGACGACGCCGGCGTCTACCGCAACGACCACATCCCGTCGGGGGAGAGCGGCGGGATCAGCGTTCTCGCCGCCCGCCTCGACCTGCCGAAGACCGTCGGCCTCGACGTGGCCGCTGGCACGTGGCTGAACGCCGGAACGGCGAAGTACCCGGCCGTGGTGCTGGGCTCGGCGGCGGCGGACCGCCTCGGCGTGGCGGCGCCGAACGTCCAGGTGTGGCTCGGCTCGCAGTGGTTCACCGTCGTCGGCATCCTGGAGCCGAACCAGCTGGCGCCCGAGCTGGACGCCGCCGCCCTCGTCGGCTGGGACGCCGCCGCGTCCCACCTCGGCTTCGACGGCCACCCCACCACCGTCTACACCCGCGCCCGCGAGGACGCGGTGGCGAAGGTGCGCGACCTGCTCGCCGCCACGGCGAACCCGCAGGCGCCGACCGAGGTCCAGGTCAGCCGCCCCTCGGACGCCCTCGCCGCCAAGAACGCCACCGACGAGGCGTTCACCGGGCTGCTCCTCGGACTCGGCGGCGTCGCCCTGCTGGTCGGCGGCGTCGGCGTCGCCAACACGATGGTGATCTCCGTCCTGGAGCGCCGCGCCGAGATCGGCCTGCGCCGCTCGCTCGGCGCGACCCGCGGCCAGATCAGGCTGCAGTTCCTCACCGAGTCGCAGCTGCTCGCCGCGCTCGGCGGCGTCGGCGGCGTGGCCATCGGCATCGTCGTCACCGCCGTGTTCGCCGTGTCGCAGGGCTGGCCGACCGTCGTCCCGGTGTGGGCGATGGCGGGCGGCGTCCTCGCCACGCTGCTCATCGGCGGTGTCGCGGGCCTCTACCCGGCCATCCGGGCCGCCCGCCTCGCCCCCACCGAGGCACTGGCCGCGCCGTAGCCGGTGGCGGCACCTCGCCATCGCCGCGAGGTGCCGCCACCGCGGAACCTGGAGCGCCGCCGCGCCATCGCCGAAGCCGCGATCGACGTCCCTCGGCACCGCCCGCGGCCTGCGGTCACCTCACGCCGTAGAGGTGTTCCAGGGCGAGCTGGTCGAGGTGTTCGAAGGCGGTGCGGCGGGCGCCGAGGGCCTCGGCGTCGGCGGTGGCGCCGCGGACGGAGCGCCAGTCCTCGCCGTCGGCGAGGGTGGGCCGGCCGAGCTCCTCCACCTTGGCCTGGCGCAGCGCGTCCTGGACGTCGGGGTCGGCGCGGAAAGCGCGGGCCTTCTCGCGCAGGATCAGCCAGTTGCGCATGCACGCCGCCGCCGACTCCCACACGCCCTCGTCGTCCTCGGTGCGCGGCGGCTTGAAATCGAAGTGGACCGGGCCGTCGTAGTCGCTCCGGTCGATGAGGTCGACGACCCAGAACGCGCCGCGCGCGTTGCCGGCGCCGAAGCGGAGGTCCTGGTCGTAGCGGGGGCCGTGCTGCCCGTTCAGGTCGATGTGGAACAGCTTGCCCTGCCACAGGGCCTGGGCCAGGCCGTGCGCGTAGTTGAGCCCGGCCATCTCCTCGTGCCCGACCTCGGGGTTCAGGCCGACCCTGTCGGAGTGCTCCAGGGTCTGGATGAACGCGAGGGCGTGGCCGATGGTGGGCAGCAGGATGTCGCCGCGCGGCTCGTTCGGCTTCGGCTCGATCGCGAAGCGCAGGTCGTAGCCCTGGTCGGCGACGTAGGAGCCGAGGACGTCGAACGCCTCCTTGTAGCGGTCCAGGGCCGCCTGGACGTCCTTGGCGGCGCCGGACTCGGCGCCCTCC
>NZ_SMKY01000022.1 GCF_004349235.1 Actinomadura darangshiensis
GGGCGGGGGCAGGCGGCGCCGTGACGACCGGGTCCTGCCCGGCGCCCGGTTCGGCGGAGACGTGCCGGTGCCGCCCGGTGGAGTCGCCCGCGTACTCCGGCACCCCGGCAGAGGAGGCCACCGGCCGGACGCTCGCGGAAACCGCGGCCTCCTGGCGGGGCTCCTCGGCGTCGGCCCGGCCGATCCGGTCCGCCGGCACCACGAGGGAGTGCGGCAGCAGCACGATCGTCTTGAGGCCGCCGTAGGCGTTCGGCTCCATCGTCACCCTGATCCCGTGCCGGTACGCCAGGCTGCCGACCACGAACAGCCCGAGCTGCTCGCCGTTGGCCAGGTCGAACTCCGGTTCCTGGGAGAGCCGCAGGTTGATGGCCGCGAGCTTGTCGGCGCTCATGCCGAGGCCGCGGTCCTGGACCTCGACCACGAAGCCCTGCCCGACCAGCCCGGCGTCGACCTCGACCGGCGTGTTCGGCGGCGAGAAGGCGGCGGCGTTCTCGATCAGCTCGGCCAGCAGGTGGATGACGTCCGCGACCGCGGAGCCGACGATCCCCTCCTGCGCCGAGGACACGACGTCGACGCGGGAGTAGTCCTCGACCTCACCGACGGCGCCGCGCAGCACGTCCAGGACGCCGACCGGGTTGCGCCAGCCGCGGCCGGGAGCCGCCCCGGACAGGATGACCAGGCCCTCGGCCTGCCGCCGCATGCGGGTGGTCAGGTGGTCGATGGAGAACAGGTCGGCCAGGGCCTCCGGGTCGGACGCCTTGCGCTCCAGCGTGTCGAGCATGGCCAGCTGGCGGTGCAGCAGGGACTGGTTGCGCCGGGCCATGTTCTGGAACACCTGGTTGACCGCCTTGCGCAGGTCGGCCTGCCCGACGGCGGCGGCGACCGCGGTGCGCTGGACGGTGGAGAACGCGGCGGCGACGTTGTACACCTCGCTCGTCCTGCCGAGCTCCAGCGGCGGGGCCTCGGCCGCCACGTCGACCTCGTCCCCTTGGCTCAGCCTGCCCACCAGGCCCGGCAGCCGCTCCTCGGCCAGCGTGCGCGCGGCGCTCTGCAGGCCGAGCAGGTCGCGGCCGATGCGGCGCGCGAACCGGAGCATGAGGAACAGCGTCAGCACGACCGCGATCAGGCCGAGGCCGCCGACGAGGCCGAGCCGCAGGAGCGTCGCGTCCGACGTCTTCTTGGCGTCGCCGGCCAGCGCGTACCGGGACTTCAGCAGCCCGCCGTCCACGGCCTTGATGAAGCCCTCCGACGCACCCTGCCAGGCGACGGGATTCAACTTCAACCGGCTCTTGGGACCGGCCGCCAGGACGCGGTTCTCCGCGGCGGTGAAGGTCTCGGCCGCCGGGGACGCCAGCGCAGCGCGGAAGGGGGCGCCGTTGGCGGGGGTGAACTCCGACAGGCTCGTGGTCTCCAGGTAGCGCCGCTCGTACACCAGCTTGCTGACCTCGGCGTACTCGGCGGAGGTCATCCTGCCGCCGCCGACGAGCACGCCGCCCACGAGCGTCGCCTCACGGCCGCTCAGCTCGATGGCCCGCGACATGCCGGTCAGGTGGTACGCCTGCTGGTAGCCGTTGTCGGCGACGAGCAGGTAGATGAACCTGAAGTGGGTGTCGATGATGTCGTTGTAGGCGGTGAACGCGGTGAACCTGTCCAGCGCGCCGGCGTCGACCTGGCCGCGGACCTTGCCGATCGTGTTGAGCTTGCCGATCAGCACCGAGAGCCGCTGCTTCATCTGCCCGGTCAGGGTGCCCTGGAACTTGCCGGACTTCGCGGCCTTGTTCATCTGGACGATCGTGCCGTCCATCTTCTTGCGGACGGCGTCCATCGAGGTGCGCGGCAGCTGGCCGCCGCCCGCCAGCCACACGACCGACTCCTGGCGCTCCTGGGCCAGCGTCACCAGCATCGGCTGCACCGCGTTGCCGTAGACCTCGTTGGCGGTGTCGATGTTCCGCTGATGGAGGGCGTCGGACGCGGTGCTCTGCGCCGCGAAGAACCACAGGGTAATCAGCGAAATGACCGGGACGACGAGCATGCCGTACAGCGAGAGCCGGAACGAACGCCGGCGCGGGGCCCTCACTAGAGGAAACGAACGCGAACGGGGCGGACAGGGCTGGTCATGTCGTTCATGAAATCGTCTCTCTCAAGCTTCGGTGGCGTGCCGGTCGGGACGAGGTCGATGACACCATAGCCATCGCTTTGATCTTGCGCCCGTGTTTGTCCATATTTCGGACTTCGGTCACTCACGGGAACGCCAGGTGGCACTATGTGGCGGCGGCCTGTGCCGTCGGCCCACCGGAGTCCAGGAGGAGAAGTCGCATGACACCGCGCGAGGCATCGACCGATCGGCTGGACTGGCTGATCGACGGGCTCGTCCAGCGGGTGCCCCAGGTGACCAGGGCCGTGGTGCAGTCCGCGGACGGCCTGCTCATCGGCGCGTCCTCCGGCATCGCCGGCGAGGACGCCGAGCACCTCTCCGCGCTGGCCGCCGGCCTGCAGAGCCTTGCGCAGGGCGCACGGCTCCAGTTCGGTGCGAACGAGGTGCACCAGACGGTCATCGAGATGCGCGACGCCTTCCTCTTCGTGACCGCGGCGGGCGACGGCGCCTCGTTGACCGTGCTGAGCGACGCCGACGTCGACCCCGCGCAGATCAGCTACGAGATGGCCCTCCTGGTCGCCCAGGTCGGCGAGCACCTCGCGCCCCGTCCCCGGCCGAACTGAGCTGGTCCAAGGCCGGTGCCGGCGCGAAGCGGGCGGTGATGGAGAGGCCGCCTTCCGGACGTGCGCCGGCGGTGAGGGTGGCGTGGTGCGCCTGGGCCACGGCATTGACTATGGCGAGGCCGAGGCCGAGGCCGAGGCCGTTTCGGTCGGGCGCCATTTTCTGGAAGGGCTGGAAGAGGCCCTGGATCTGGTCCTCGGGAATGGACGGGCCACTGTTGCCGACCGTAAGTGCGACGTGCGAGTGGGACATCTGAGTGGTGATTGTCACATGCCCAGGTGAGTGGTTGTGGCGGATGGCGTTGTCGATGAGGTTGGCGACGAGGCTTTCGAGCAGTTTCGGGTCTCCGGCCGTAACCGCGGGCGCCAAACGTATCGCGAGGTCAATGCCTTTTTCCGTGGCCTGTTCGCGGCGGGAATCGAGCACTTTTTCGACGACCCGGGCCAGGTCGAGGACTTCCCGGCGGGAGACCCCGCGTTCGCTGGTGGCGAGGACGAGGAGCGCCTCGACGAGCCGTTCCTGGTGCCCGCCGAGGGCGAGGGCCTCCTGGCAGGCCGTGCGCAGCGTGCCGGTGTCGGCGTCCGGGTCGGCGAGGGCGACTTCGAGGAGGGTGCGCAGGCCGGCGAGGGGAGTGCGCAGCTCGTGGGACGCGTTGGCGACGAAGTGGCGCTGGGCGTCGAAGGAGGCTTGCAGGCGGGCGAAGAGGTCGTCGAGGGTGTGGCCGAGCTGGGTCAGCTCGTCGGCGGGCTCGCCGAGGTCGAGGCGCCGGTGCAGGTCGCCGGCGGAGATGACCCTGGCGGTGGCGGTGATGGCGCGCAGCGGGCGCAGGAACCGGCCGGCGACGAACCAGCCGAGCGCCAGCGCGACGGGGATCAGGACGACCAGGGCGACGGCGGATCCGACGAGGAGCCGGTGCAGGCCGATCCCGTCGCCGGTTCCGGTGATCGTGCTCGGTGCGGGGCGGTCCGCGGGGGTGGCCGACTGGACACCGGCGAGCGGGACGTCCACGAGGAGGAGCACCAGGACTCCGGCGGCGTAGATGCCCGCCGCGTAGGCGAGCGCCAACCGCGTCTGCAGGGACCGCCCGGTCATGCCGGTCCGATGCGGTAGCCGCCTTCGCGGACGGTCTCGATCACGGGCGGGTCGCCGAGTTTGGCCCGCAGCCGGTGCACGGTGTGCTTGACGGCGCTGCTGAAGGGGTCGGCGGCCTCGTCCCAGGCGCGTTCGAGCAGGTCCTCGGCGGAGACGACCAGGCCGGGCGAGGCGAGCAGGCATTCCAGGAGCGCGAACTCCTTGGGGCTCAGTTCCAGCCGCCGGCCGGCCCGGGACGCGGTGCGGCGGGACGGGTCGAGGGTGATGTCCCCGCAGGCCAGGGTGGGCGGCAGCGGCGGGACGGCGCGGCGGGCCAGCGCGCGGACGCGGGCGACGAGTTCGGCGAACGCGAACGGCTTGGGCAGGTAGTCGTCGGCGCCGAGGCCGAGTCCGTCGACGCGGTCTTCGATCGTGCCTGACGCGGTGAGCATCAGCACGCGGGTCGCGTGCCCGCCGCGGGCGAGCCGCCGGCAGATCTCGTCCCCGTGGACGCCGGGCAGGTCGCGGTCGAGGATCACGACGTCGTAGCGGGTGACGGCGAGGCGGTCGACGGCGGCGGTCCCGTCCAGGACGACGTCGACGGCCATGCCCTCGCGGCGCAGCCCGGTTCCGAGGGAGCGGGCGAGGATCTCGAAGTCCTCGACGACGAGGACCCTCATCGCGGCCCACCGCCGCCCGCCGCACGGGCGGGCCGGCCGCCGGATCGAGATGCCATGCGTCCGACCATGCCAGATCCCGGGTTCCAGCCGGGTCGCAGCCGCCGCGACGGGGCCGGAACCGGGCGCCGCGTACAACCTTCGGCATGAGTCGAACTGCGAGCTCGCGTTGAGCGCCCCGGGGATCGTCGTGGCCGGGTTGCGCAAGCGGTATGGGACGGTCCTGGCCCTTGACGGCATGTCCTTCAGCGTCCGTCCGGGGCAGGTGACCGGGTTCGTCGGGCCGAACGGTGCCGGGAAATCCACCACGATGCGGGTGATCCTCGGCCTGGACGCGGTCGAGGAGGGCACCGCGCTGATCGGCGGCCTGCCGTACCGCGGTCTCCGGCATCCGCTGCACCATGTCGGTTCGCTGCTGGACGCGGCGGCGCCGCACCCGGGCCGCAGCGGCCGGAACCACCTGCTGTGGCTGGCGCACTCGCAGGGCCTGGACGTGCGGCGGGTGGACCGGGTGATCGAGCAGGCCGGCCTGGCCCCGGCGGCCCGGCGCAAGGCGGGCGGCTACTCGCTCGGCATGCGGCAGCGGCTCGGGATCGCCGCGGCGCTGCTGGGCGACCCGCCGGTCGTGCTGCTCGACGAGCCGTTCAACGGCATGGACCCCGACGGCATCGTCTGGATGCGCGGCCTCCTGCGGTCGCTGGCCTCCGAAGGGCGCGCCGTGCTGGTCTCCAGCCACCTGATGGGCGAGATGCAGCACACGGCCGACCATCTCGTCGTGGCCGGGCGCGGCAGGGCCATCGCCGACGCGAGCGTCGCCGAGCTGATCGCGGCCGCCTCGCGCGGCAACGGCGCCACCCTTGAGGACGTCTACCTGCGGCTCACCCGCGAGGCCGTCGAGTTCCGCACCGGGACGTCCACGGAGGACCGGAAGTGAGCGCCTTCGCGCACGTGGTGCACGCGGAATGGACCAAGTTCAGGACCGTCCGCGGCTGGGTGGCCGGCATGGTGGCCGCGGCGCTGCTGCTGGTGGTGTTCGCCCTGCTCGCCGGGGTCAGCAGCGACCAGAAGGGGGCGCCGCCCGTTCCGATCGGACCGGACGGCGGGCCGGTCACCGACAGCTTCTACTTCGTGCACCGGCCCCTGACCGGAGACGGCGCCATCACCGCCTCGGTGCCGGCGCTCAAGAGCAGCATCCCCGCGGATCCCGAGCACCTGCGGCCGGGGACCGTGCCGTGGGCCAAGGCCGGGCTCATCGTCAAGGAGAGTACCCGCCCGGGAGCACGCTATGCGGCGATCATGGTCACCGGCGGCCACGGCGTGCGGATGCAGGACGGCTACGTCCACGACACGGCCGGCCCGGCCGGGGTGTCCGCCCGGCTGCTGCGGCTAGAGCGCTCGGGCGACGCGATCACGGGTTATGCGTCCGCCGACGGCGCGCACTGGACCAAGGTCGGCACCGTGCATCTGCGCGGGCTCGGGCCGACCGCGCAAGGCGGGCTCTTCGTCGCGTCTCCGCCGTCCGTGCAAGGGATGGGCACGAGCGGCAGCGTGTCCACGGCCGCCTTCGGGAATCTCCGCGTCCAGGGGCACTGGGCCCCCGGCGACTGGACGGGCGGCCAGGTGGGAGCCGAGTCGCCCGGCTTCGCCGGCTACCCGGCGAACACGTCGGGCGCGTTCACGGAGTCCGGCGGCCGGTTCACGGTGACCGGTGCGGGCGACATGGCGCCAGCCGTCCGCGAGACCCTGCCGACCGGCGGCACCCTCGGCGAGATCCTCACCGGCACGTTCGCCGCGCTGATCGCGGTGATCGTCGTGGCGGCGCTGTCCGTCACCACGGAGTACAGGAGCGGCCTGGTCCGCGTCACCCTGGCCGCCGGTCCTGGACGGAGCCGGGTGCTGGCGGCCAAGGCGATCGTGCTCGGAGCCGTCGCCTTCGTCGCCGGGCTGGTGGGGGCGGCGGTCGCGGTACCGCTTGGCCTGCACCTCGCCGAAGCCAACGGCGTGTACGTCTTCCCGGTGACGGCTGCGACCGAAGTGCGGGTGGTGCTCGGGGTCGCGGCGCTTCTCGCGACGGTCTCGGTCCTGGCCCTGTCCGCGGGCGCCGTCTTCCGGCACAGCGCCGGCGCGGTCACCACCGTCGTCGTGGCGGTCGTGCTGCCGTACATCTTGATGGCCATCCCGTTCATGCCCGCGAGCGTGTCGACCTGGCTGGCCCGGGTGACGCCGGGTGCGGCCTTCGCCGTCCTGCAGACGCTGGTGCCGTACCACCAGGTCGCGAGCATCTACACGCCGTACGAAGGCTATTACCCGCTGGCGCCGTGGGCCGGGTTCGCCGTCCTGGCCGGATATGCGATGGGAGCACTGGCCGTGGCCGCCGTCCTTCTCCACAGGAGGGACGCATGAGGCCGGCCCTGCACGCGGAATGGACGAAGGCACGCACCGTCGCCGGCCCTCTCTGGCTGCTCCTCGGAACCATCGCGGCGACCGTGGCCCTGAGCGCCGGGGCGGTCTCGGTGGCGAGATGCCCCTGCGGCGACATGGCCGAGGTCAGCCTCATCGGTGTCGACCTGGGTCAGGCGCTGGTCGTCATCCTGGCCGTCCTCGTCATCGCGGGCGAGTACGGCACGGGCATGATCCGCACCACGTTGACGGCGATGCCGCACCGCTCCACCGTCCTCGCGGCCAAGGCCGCCGTCCTCACCGGCATCGTGGCAGCGGCCGGGACCGTCGCGGTTCTCGGATCGCTGCTGGCCGGACGGCTCATCCTGCCCGGCCACGTCCAGCCCTTGACCGACGGTCCGACGCTGCGCACCGCCCTTGCGGCGATCCTCTACCTGACCTTGATCGCCCTGCTCGGCCTCGGCGTGGCCACCGCTGTACGCGACTCCGCGACCAGCATCGGGACCGTCCTCGGCCTGCTCTACGTCTTCCCCGTCCTTTCCCAGACGATCGGCGACCAGCACTGGCAGCGCCTCCTCCAGCGGATCACCCCCATGCCCGACCATCTGGGCGTGACCGCCGCCTGGGCCGGCGCAGCACTCCTGAGCGGCGCCCTCCTCCTCCACCTACGCGACGCTTGACGCCAGCTCTGGACCGAACTCTTGGAGGAAGGCGTCCACCAGCTGAATCTCGCCGTCGTCCAGGGCGTGCGCTGGGGCACGGCAGGTGGCGGAGCGGATCAGGCCGCGACGCAGGGATATGAGCTTCTCGGCCGCGACGATCAGTTCGACCGACTGCATCCAATACGACAGGTACGGGAGCATCCGCTGGTGCAGGGAGAGGGCGGCCGGCTCGTCGCCCGCTTGCCAGAGTCGCCAGAAGCGGACGTACAACTCGGTGAACGAGCAGCCCGGCTGGACGCCGATGGCGCCGCGGCGCAGGGCGTCCGGCAGTTGCAGGCCCGCGTAGCCGACGAAGGAGGGGAGGGCTGGCGTGGTCCGGGCCAGGGCGGCGATGAGGGCGCCGGGAGGCGTCGACTCGACCTTCACGGCCGCGAGGTTGGGGTGGTCGGAGGCGATCGACGCGATCGTCCCGGCGTCCAGGCTGGTGCCGGTCTGGGCGGGCGCGTACTGCAGGACGACAGGTGCCGGCGCCACGGCCGACAGCACGGCGCGAACGTGGGCGCGGACCGCCGCCGGGGAGGGGCCGAGCAGGTAAGGGGGCAGGAGGTTGATCGCGTCGGTGCCGGCCTCCACCGCCTCCACCGCCCGGCGCACCGCCACGGCCGTCGCATGGTCCTGGACCGCGACGATGGCGGCGACGTCCGTCCGGGCGCGCGTCTGATCCAGGAGCCGGTCGCGCAGGGAGCGGCGCTCGTCGTCGGCGAGCTTGTGGAACTCCGAGGCGAAGCCGGGGAACATCACGCTGGTCACGCCGGTCCCCAGCACGTGGGCGACGACGTCGGAGAAGCCGTCGAGGTCAACGGACTCGTCCGGGTGGAACGGCACTTCCAGTACCGGGCTGACGCCACGCAGCAGCGTTCCGGTGTTCACGGGAGCCCTCCGGTGGTGCGGCGCAGCGCTTGGCCTGGTGCCGCACCCGTGAGGCGCCCCTTGTCCAGCACCTCCACGCCGTTGACCACGACATGGTCGACCCCGCGTGCCGGACGGCGCGGGTCCGCGTACGTCGCGACGTCGGCGACCGTGGACGGGTCGAGCACGACGACGTCGGCGGCCATGCCCGGACGGAGCGACCCCCGGCCCTGGAGGCCGAACCGGCGGGCCGGGTGCCCGGCGAGGTGCAGGGCGGCCTCGCCCCAGGTGTAGTCGCCGAGTTCGCGGGTGTGGACGCCGAGGAGCCGCGCGAACGCGCCCCATCCGCGCGGGTGCGGGGCGCCTCCGACGAAGACGCCGTCGGACCCGGCCATGTGCGCGGGGTGCCGCAGCAGGGCGCGGATGTCCCGCACGGTGTTGGTCGGCGGCTGCCGGAACACGCAGGACGCCCGGAGGCCGGTGGCCGCCAGCAGGTCGCAGAGGAACTCCGCGGGATCCGCGCCGGCCGTCTCGGCGGCCTCGGTGAGGGTCCGCCCCTCGCACCAGGCGAGGTCGGGGTGGTCGACCCAGGCGAAGGCGATCCGGTCGTACAGCTCGGGGCGCTCGGGGAACCAGGTCTCGTGCAGCCGGGCGCGCACGCCGGCGTCCCGCAGGCGGGCGACGGTGGCGTCCGTGCCGCCGCCCTGGACCCACACCGGCAGCCCGACCATCGCCACGATCGACGCGCCGCGGTCGTAGGGGTAGCTGTCGAAGGTCAGGTCGACGCCCTCGGCGCGGGAGTCGTCGATGAGCTTCACCAGCATGTGCGCGGGCCCGTGGTAGTGGCTGATGTGCGCCGGGACGTCCGCGTCCCGGGCGATGGCGTTCACTTCGGCGACGCCCACGTGCGCCTCCGCCTCGTACCCGCGCATGTGGCTGACGTACAGGCCGCCGTACCGTCCCGCCTCGGCAGCGAGGGCGGCCAGCTCGGCGGTGTCGCCGTACCGGTCCGGGACGTAGTCGAGGCCGGTGGACAGCCCGAGGGCGCCCTCCTCCATGCCCTGGGCGAGCAGCCGCCGCATGTGATTGAGTTCGCCGTCGGACGGGGCGCGCTCGTCCAGGCCCATCGCTTCGAGCCGCAGGTTGCCGCGCGGCACCAGGTAGCCGACGTTGAGCGGCGTGGTGCCGTCGTAGCCGCGCAGCAGCTCGCCGACGCCGCGGCCCTCCGCGGCGCCGCCGGGCAGGTCGCCGTTGATCGCCCCGAAGTAGCGCCGGACGTAGTCCATCGTGGCGGGGCCGGACGGCGCGAACGACAGGCCGTCCTGGCCCGCCACGAAGGTCGTCACCCCCTGGCTCAGCGCGGCCAGCTGGACGTCGGGGTCGAACACCGCCGCGTCGCCGTGGACGTGGGTGTCGACGAAGCCCGGCATGAGGTAGCGGCCGGTGCAGTCGATCCGGCGCGCGGCCTCGACGTGGTCCAGCCGGCCGACCGCGGCGACGGCACCGTCCCGCACGGCGAGGTCGGCCCGGTACGCGGGCGCCCCGGTGCCGTCGACGACCCAGCCGCCGGTCATGACGATGTCCATCGCGCGGTCCTTTCGCTCGTGCCCGCGGTGCGCCGGGCGGTCAGGCGGTCTCGGGGTAGGCGACGACGAGGTCGATCTCCACGAGGATGTTCAGCATCGCCGATCCGACCGTGGTCCGCGCGGGCAGGCCGCCCGTGAAGTGGGACTTGTAGACCCGGTTGAACTCGGCGAAGTCGCGCTCGATGTCGGTCAGGTGGACGGTCGCCTTCACCACGTCCGCGAAGCCGAGCCCTTCCGATTCGAGCAGCGCCCGCAGGTTGCGCATCACCTGCTCGGTCTGCGCGGCGACGTCGGTACCGGCGACCTTCCCGGTGGCGGGGTCGACCGGGACGGTGCCGGCGGTGTAGAGGAAGCCGTTCGCGGCCACGGCCTGCGAGTACGCGCCTCCGGGGGCCGGGGCATTGGCGATGTTGATGCGCCTGACGGTCATGGTGATGCTCCTTTTCAGCGGAGGACGGGGTCGTCCAGCGGGCCGACGAGGGGGAGTTCCGCGACGCTCGGCAGTCCTTCCCAGTCGCCGGGCACCGAGACGGCGAAGGCGCCGAGCGCGTTCGCGGTCCGCAGGGCGGCCTCGGGCGGCTCGCCGCGGACGAGGCTCGCGAGGTACCCGGCGACGAAGGCGTCGCCGGCGCCGACCGGGTCGACGACCGGTACGGCGACCGCCGGGGCGGCGTACTCGCGGCCGTGGATCCTTGCGGTGAAGCCGAGTTCGCCCTGCTTGATGACGACCTGCTCCGGTCCGAGGCCGCCCATCGCGGCGGCGCTGGCGGCGGCGCCGAGGTCGCCCACCAGCATCCGCGCCTCGTCGTGCGAGGCGAAGACCACGTCCGCGAGCATGGCGGTGGCGCGGTAGTGCTCCACCGCCTCCTCGGCGCTCCACAGCCCGGTCCGGTGGTTGACGTCGAAGGACACGAGGACCCCGGCGTCGCGCGCGATCCCGATGGCGTGGTGGACGGCGGCCCTGGCCGACTCGCTCAGCGCCAGGGTGATCCCGGTGATGTGCAGGGCGCGGGCCCCCTCGACGAGCTCCCGGCTGACGTCGTCGGGGGACAGCCGCGAGCCGGCGCTGCCCGACCGCACGTAGAACACGCGGGACACCTTGGACGTGCGGCGCTCCTTCACCATGAGCCCCGTCGGCGCGGCGCCGTCGGTGCGCAGGGCCGTCACGTCCACGCCCTCGGCGCGCAGCTCCCCGGCGATGATCTCACCCATCGGGTCCTCGCCGACCCGGCCGATCCAGGCGCTCGGCACCCCCAGGCGGCGGACGCCGATGGCCACGTTGGTCTCCGCGCCGCTCATGCCCAGGCGGACGGACCTGTTGTGGCGCACGGGCCCGATGTGCTCCGCCTGGAGCACGCACATGGCCTCGCCCAGCGTCACCACGGCGGGCGCGGCCCCGCCGACGTCCCGGTCGCTTCTCCTGGCACTTGAGCTGATCAACGCTTCCTCATCAGAAGTAGGAACGGGCGGTCTCGACGACGCGGTGGTCGTCATCGACCAGCGGCACCAGCTGCCACTTGTCGTGCGCCGTGCAGGGGTGGGAGATCCCGAGGCAGACGAGGTCTCCCACCGCGATGCCGCTGTCGCCGGGCACCGTGAGGTAGGCGTGCTGGTCGTTGAGCCGGTCGACGGTGCAGCCGGCCGGCACCCGGATGTCTCCGCTGCGGGAGCGTGTCGCGAGGACGACGGGCATGCCCTCGTCGAACGAGATGTCCCGCTTGCCGATGCCGGCCAGGACCAGGCCCGGTTCGGGACGCGAGAGCACCTGCCCCCAGACCTCGATCGCCGGTCGCAGGCGCGCGTCCGCCGGGTCCTGCGCGAACGGGCTCAACTTCTCGTAGAAGAGGGAGTCGTGCGTCACGTACGCCCCGCTGCGGAGCAGGACGCGCACCGGCAACCGCGTGTCCCAGTCACCCGCCAGTTCCGCCGTCACCAGGTCGAAGAACGCGCTGCCCCCGCAGGACACGAGGTACTCCCCGGTGTCCGCGTCGAGCAGCCCTTCGGCGTCGCACGCCGTGAGCAGGCCGCGCATCCGCCGCGCGAAGGCGGTCACCGCGCCGACCGTGGCGGTGGAGCGGTCGTGTCCGAGACCGCCCTCGAAGCCGGCCGCGCCCACGAGTGCCAGCGACGGTTCGCGCCGCACCGCGCGGGCCACCGCCATCGCGTCGGTGTCGGTGCGGCACCCCGTCCGGCCTCCCTCGTGGCCGACTTCGAGGACGACGCGCAGCCGCCGGTCGACCCGGCCCCGCGTCGCCTCGCCGAGGATCTCGACGCCGGCGACGGAGTCCACGTAGCAGGTGAACTCGAAGCCGTCGTCGTGTGCCATCTCGCCGGCCGCCCACGCCGCGGCGGCGTCGTCGACCAGCTCGTTGGCCAGGAAGATCCGCCGTACCCCGTGCGCGCGGACGACGCGGGCCTGGTGCGGCGTCGCGACGGTCAGCCCCCAGGCGCCCGCCGCGAGCTGGCGCTCCCACAGCTGCGGCGACATCGTCGTCTTGACGTGCGGCGCCAGCGACTCCCCGCGGTCCGCGCAGTAGCGGGCGAGCGCGGCGACGTTGTGGTCCACCGCGGAGCGCTTGATGACCATGACGGGCCAGGAGAAGCCCGCCTCGAACAGCGACGGGCGCGACCGGGCGAAGTCGTTGGCGCTCATCCCCTCCGCGCTCGGCGGGAAGCCCTTCGCGCGCCAGTCGATCGTCGTCCGGCCGTTCACGCGACCCCCTTGGCGGCGGCGACCGGCAGCCGCCCGCCGCCGTCGCTGCCGAAGAAGGACGCGTCGGTCAGGTCGAGCCGGACGGCGCAGGCGTCGCCCGCCGCCAGGCGCACCTCGCCCGGGATGCGGGCGTGCAGCAGATCACGGCCGCCGACGGTGCCGGACTCGTCCATGCGCGTGCCGAGCTGGAACGCCACCACCGTCTCGGCGCCGAGGTACTCGGAGACGACCACGCGGGCGGGCAGCGCCCCGGCCTTCGCGGTGTCCGCCGCCTCGACCGACACCTTCTCGGCGCGCACGCCCAGCGTGATGCCGCGCGCCGGGCCGTCCGGCGCCGCGCCGCCCTCGGGCAGTTCCAGGACGGTGCCGTCGGGAAACCGGACCGACCGCCCGTCCAACTCGCAGTCCATCAGGTTCATCGGCGGGCTCCCGATGAACCGGGCCACGAACGTGTTCGCCGGACGGTCGTAGATCTCCTTCGGCGTCCCGTACTGCTGGACGACGCCCTCGTTGAGAACGATGATGCGCGTCCCCATCGTCATGGCCTCGACCTGGTCGTGCGTGACGTAGACGAAGCTCTTGCGCACCCGCTGGTGCAGGGCGCTGATCTCGGCCCGCATCTGCGTGCGGAGCATGGCGTCGAGGTTGCTCAGCGGCTCGTCCAGCAGGTACACCGACGGCTCGCGGACCAGGGCGCGGCCGACCGCGACGCGCTGCCGCTGGCCTCCGGAGAGGGTGCGCGGGCGCCGGTCGAGGTAGTCGGTGAGCTCCATCATGTCCGCGACGCGCCGCACCTGGGCGTCGATCTCCGGGTCGCGCAGCATCCGGCGCCGCATCAGCGCGTTGACCAGCGGCAGATGGTGGTAGGGCTTGAACCTGCTCATCAGCAGCGGGAACGCGATGTTCGCCCGGACCGACAGGTGCGGGTAGAGCGCGTAGGACTGGAACACGAAGGCGATGTCGCGCTCGTTCGGCCCGGTCCCGTTCACCGCCGCGCCGTCGAACTCCAGTTGCCCCTCGGTGATGTCGGTGAGGCCGGCGATCATCCGCAGCATCGTCGACTTGCCGCACCCGGACGGGCCGAGCAGCACGAGGAACTCGTTGTCCGGGACGTCCGCGGAGAAGGTCTTGATGACCTGGGTGTCGCCGTAGCTCTTGGCGATGCCGTTGAAACTGATCCTTGGCACTTGTCAGCCCTTCACGGAGCCTGCGGTCAGGCCGCTCACGATGCGGCGCTGCACGAACAGGAAGAAGACGATGGCCGGCAGGGTGAAGATGAGCGCGGCGGCCATGACGTGGTTCAGCGGCGTCACGAACTCGCCGACGAACGACGCGAGCCCCTTGGACGCGGGCCACTTCCGCTCGTCGGTGATGAAGGTGTTCGCGAACAGGTACTCGTTCCAGCCGTCGAAGAACGTGATCACCGCGGCCGCCGCGATGGACGGGGCGATCAGCGGCAGCACGATCTGCGGGAGGATCGCGTACCGGGGGCAGCCGTCGACCCGGGCGGACTCCTCGATCTCCGGCGGCACGCCGTCCATCGCGCTCTTGAGGATCCACACCGCGACGGGCATGGCGAACGCGGTGTCGCTCAGGACGAGCCCGCCGAGGTTGTCGAGCAGCCCGAAGGTCAGGAAGATCGAGTACAGCGGGACGACGAGCAGCGCCTCGGGCAGCATCTGGGTGGCGAAGAGCGCGAAGCCGAACACGCCCTTGCCGCGGAACCGGTAGCGGGAGAGCGCGTACGCGGCGAGGATCGCCATCGCCAGGCTCAGCAGCGTGGTGCCGAAGGCCACCACGGCGCTGTTGGTCAGCCAGCGGAGCATCGGCACGCCGCTCGCGGCGTCCCGCATGGACGTGGCGAACCGGCCGAGGTCGGGCAGCAGGTGGACGTGCCCGCCGAACAGCTCCCCGGTGGTGTGGGTCGCCGTCGTGAACAGCCAGTAGATCGGGAATCCGGCCAGCGCCACCAGCACCGTGACGCCGAGCCCGCGCATCACCGAACCCAGGCGGGAGGTCATAGCGCCTCCTTTCGCGCCGCGCCGCGGTCGACGTAGAAGAAGATGACGGTGACGATGGTCGACAGGACCAGCCCGACGACTCCCATGGCGGCGGAGCGGCCGAGGTCGGAGTTGACGAACGCCTCCCGGTACACGTTGATGACCAGGGCGTTGGTGGAGTCGACCGGGCCGCCCTGCGTGAGCAGCCAGATGACCTCGAAGCGGCGGAACGACCAGATGGTCATCAGCAGGGCCGTGACCCGCAGCGTCGGCATCAGGAACGGCAGCGCCACGGTGCGGAACCTGTTCAGCGCGTCGGCGCCGTCCACCCTGGCCGCCTCGTAGAGCTCGTCGGGCACCGACTGGAGCGCGGCGAGGACGACGAGCATGACGAACGGGAACACCTTCCAGACCGAGGCCAGCGTCACCGCGAACAGCGACCAGGTGGGGTCGACCAGCCAGCCGCGCCCGCCCAGGCCGGCGCCGCTCAGCGCGTGGTTGAGCACGCCGCTGTCCTTGTTGTAGATCCACGCGAAGATGAGGGCTGCGGCGACGGTCGGCACGGCCCAGGGGAAGGTGAGGATCGCGCGGGCCAGGGCCCGTCCCCGGAAGGCCCCGTTGATGGCCACGGCGGCGGTGGTGCCGACGACGAGGGCGCCGATCACGGTCGCCGCGCTGTAGATGACGGTGATGAGCAGCGAGTGCACGAACGCCGAGTCGCTGAACAGGGACGAGTAGTTCCCGGTGCCGGTGTACACGCCGCCGGTGGGGTTCAGCAGCTGGGTGTCGGTGAAGCTGAGCCACACGCCGTCCAGCAGGGGTGCCCCGGTGAGCAGCAGCAGGTAGACCGCCGCGGCCGCGATGAACAGGTAGGGGGCCAGCCGCCGGCCCCGGTGCGCGCGCGGCTTCGGCGCCTCGACGCCGGTGCCGGCCTTCGCCGGGATGTCCACGCCTGCCACGTCAGCTGCCGGTCAGCTTGGACGCCTCCGCCTGCGCCGCCTTCAATGCGGTCGCCGGGTCGGCGTTCTTGATGAGCACTTCGGAGATGTGCGACAGGACGATGTGCGCGATCTGCGGCGTCTTGTCTTCGAAGCCTTCGACCACGGCGTTGTGCGAGGTCTCGGTCTGCTTCTTGTAGACGGGCGCCCACGGGTTCGCCTTGGTGAAGGCGTCGGGCGTCGGCGCGCCGGTGCCGGGTGAGCTGGCGCCGAGTGCGGCGGCGAGCGCCTTCTGCGCGTCCGGGCTGTACAGGTACTTGAGGAAGTCCTTGGCGAGCGCCTTGTGCTTGCTGTACTTGTTGATCCCGATCCACTCACCGGTGTTCGCCGACGCCGGGGTGGGGAAGGGCAGCGGCGATGCCTCGACGTCCTTGCTCTTGACCGGGTTCTCGTCCCCGCCCACCATCGTGGTGAGCGCGGAACTGTTGTCGATCATCATGCCGATCTTGCCCTGGGCGAACTTGGTGCGGAACGTCGACGCGTCGTCGCCGGTGCTCATGGCGCCGCTGTCGTACATCTTCTTGAACGCGGTCACCGCCTGGACGTTCTCGGGCGCGTCGATCGTCAGCTTGCCGTCCTTGGACCAGCGTCCGCCGAAGCCGTACGGCCAGTTGGAGAAGTCGATCCACCAGGGCGTCTCCTCGGCCATCTGGCTGCGGACGGCGAGGCCCGGCACCCCGGCCTCGGCCTTGACCGCCTTGGCGGCGGCGAGCAGCGAGGCGAAGTCCTTGGGCGGCTGGACGCCCGCCTTCTTCAGCAGGGACTTGTTCCAGAACAGCGCGTAGTTGACGGTCTCCCAGGTGTAGGCCAGCTGCTTGCCCTTGTACTTGCCGAAGTCGTTGGTCGCGTTGAGCGCCTGCTTCTGGCCGGCCGGGACCGCGTCGTCGACCGTCTCCAGCAGGCCGGCCTTGGCGAGCTTCCCGAAGTAGGTGTCCGGGATGACGATCAGGTCGGGCCCGTTGCGCGCCCCCAGCTGGGTCGAGATCGTCTTCTCGTAGTCGGCGCGGGTCACCGACACCTTCTTCAGCGTCGCCTTCGGGTTGGTCTTGGAGTAGCCCTCGACGACGGACCAGAGCTTGTCGCCGCGGCCGGGCTCCAGCCACTGCCAGTTCGACACGGTCAGCTGCCCGCCCTCCGAGGCCGGCGGACCGGCGTCACCCGCGCCGCCCCCCGAGCAGGCGGTGATGCCGAGCAGCGCGGCACCGAGGGCGGCACCGATGCGGATCATGCGGGCCATGTGACCTCCTGGGGGGAGAGCGACTGCCAAGGTGTTGCATATGTTGCAACACGGTGTGCAACTTGTGTGGGACGGTTTTCTAGCAGCCGGTCCGATTTACCGTCAAGACCTGGCCCGTAATGCACATGTTGCAACCGTTGACGCAACATGTACTTCGCAGTACATTCCTCCGGCGAGCGGGACGGACGGCACGACCGGGAGGAGACGCGGGTGTCACAGACCGTCGAGAGGGCCATCTCGATCGTGCGGCGGGTGGCCCGCGGGCCGGCGACGCTGTCGGAGGTCGCGGCCGAGCTCGACGTCCACCGGTCGACGGCCCTGCGGCTGCTGCAGACGCTGACCGACGCCGGTTTCGCGCGGCGCATGCCGGACGGCCGCTACACCGTGGGCACCGGGCTGATCAGCATCGCGTACGAGGCGCTGGAGTCGATGGACCTGCGCGACGTCGCGCGCCCGCATCTGACGCGGCTCAACCAGCGGTGCGGGCAGACCATCCACCTGGCGTCCTTCGTCGACGACGACGTCGTCTACATCGACAAGTACGAAGGCCGCGCGTCGGTCCGCATGTACTCGAGGGTCGGCAACACCGCGAAGCTGCACGCGTCCGGGGTGGGCAAGGTCATCCTCGCCAACCTCGACCCGGCGCTGCGCGACACGGTGATCTCGCGGCTGACGCTCACCCGGTACACGGCCAACACGATCACCAGCGAGGCGCGCTTCCGGGCCGAGCTCGACACGATCCGCGAGCGCGGCTACGGCTACGACGAGGGCGAGTTCGAGGACTTCGTGGTCTGCATCGCCGCGCCGATCCGGTCCGGGGACGGCACCGCGCACTCGGCGGTCTCGATCTCGGTCGCGAAGATGCTCGTGCCGTTCGAGGAGCTCAAGCAGCTGATCCCCGACCTGCTGGAGACCGCGCGGGCCGTCTCCCACGACTACGGATGGGGCGGCGAGTGAGCGCGATCGGGGAGCTTTTCCAGGGCCGGCGGCTCATGGTGATCCTGCGGGGGTTCTCGCCCGAGCGGACCGTCGAGCTGGCCGAGCGTGCCTGGGGCCTCGGCATCGAGCTGGTCGAGGTGCCGGTGCAGTCCGAGGACGGGTTCGCCGCCCTGGGCGCGGCCGTCGAGGCCGCCAGGCGGCCGGTCGGCGCGGGCACGGTGATCACACCGGCCCAGATGCGGAGGGTGGCCGACATGGGCGCCGCGTTCGCGGTATCGCCCGGCCTCGACCTCGCCCTCGTGGACTCGGCCCGCCAGTGCGGCCTGGCGTACCTGCCGGGCGTCGGAACCGCCAGTGAGGTCCAGATGGCGGCGGTGGCCGGGCTGACGCACGTGAAGGGCTTCCCCGCCGGCGTGCTCGGACCGGGCTGGTTCCGCGCCATGCGCGGCCCGTTCCCCGCCATGAACTTCGTCGCGACCGGCGGGATCGACGCCGGCAACGCCACCGGGTTCCTGGACGCGGGAGCCGCCGCGGTCGCCGTCGGCTCGGCACTGGAGGACGCGGAGCAGCTCCCCCTGCTCGCCCGGATCGCGGGAGAGAAATGATCATCACCGGGGTGGAGACCTTCCCCGTCGCACCGCGCTGGCTGTTCCTGAAGGTGTCGACCGACGCGGGCGTCACCGGCTGGGGCGAGGCGACGCTGGAGGGCCGGGTCGAGACGGCCCGCGCGGCGGTCCACGAGCTTGAGGACCTCTACCTCGGCACGGACCCGCTGCGCATCGAGGACCACTGGCAGACCGCGTGGAAGGCGGGCTTCTACCGCGGCGGCCCGGTGCTCGCCACCGCCGTGTCGGCCTACGACCACGCCCTGTGGGACATCGCCGGCAAGCACCGCGGCGCGCCGGTGCACGAACTGCTCGGCGGGGCCGTCCGCGACCGCGTCCGGGTCTACTCGTGGATCGGCGGGGACGTCCCGGCCGAGGTCGCCGAGCACGCCGCCGCCACCCGCGAGGCGGGCTTCACCGCGGTCAAGATGAACGCCTCCGGGCGCCTCACCGCGCTCGACACCTCCGCGTCCGTCGACCGAGTCCTGGCGCTCGCCGAGGCCGCGCGCGAGGCCATGGGCCCGGACGGCGACTTCGCGATGGACTTCCACGGCCGGTTCACCACCCCGATGGCGCGGCGGGTGATCCACGAGCTGGAGCCGCTGCGGCCCCTGTTCGTCGAGGAGCCCGTGCTCCCCGAGTACGGCCACCGGCTGCGCGACGTCGTCGAGTCGACCACCGTCCCCATCGCCTGCGGCGAGCGCCTCTTCAGCCGGACCGACTTCCTGCCGGCGCTCCAGGCCGGCATCGCCGTCGCCCAGCCCGACCTCGCGCACTGCGGCGGCATCTCCGAGGGGCGCCGGATCGCGAGCCTCGCCGAGACCTTCGACGTCCAGGTCGCGCCGCACTGCCCGCTCGGCCCGATCGCCCTGGCCGCGTCGCTGCAGGTCGCGTTCACGACCCCGAACCTGCTGATCCACGAGCAGAGCCTCGGCATCCACTACAACACGACGGCCGACCTGCTCGACTACCTCGTGGACCCGGCCGTCTTCCGGTTCGCGGACGGCCACTGCGCGCGGCCGTCCGCGCCGGGCCTCGGCATCGAGGTCGACGAGGCCGCCGTCCGCCGGGCCGCCGAGGTGGGCCACCGGTGGCGCGGGCCGGTGTGGCGGCACCCCGACGGGGCGTTCGCGGAGTGGTGAGCCGGCGGATCAGTCCCTGTCGAAGGGGCGGGTCCACCAGAAGCGGCCCGTGGCGGTGAAGGCGTACGGCGTCAGGCGGTGGCGCACGCGCTGGTCGGGGGCGTACAGCTCGTCCCATTGCGGGTCGTGGCCGGCGCGGTAGAGCGTGGCGACGATGTCGAGCAGCTCGTCGGCGTTCGCGCGCAGGGGGAGCCAGCGCGGTGCCGGGCCGTCCGCCTCGCCGATGCCGATGCCGATGACGAAGGACGGGGCCGCCTCTTCGGCGGCCTGCGACGCGTCACCGTAGAGGGGGATCCGGGGGCTGCGGCGGTCCGGCTCGGCGGGTGCGCGCCCGGCGGCCAGGGCGCAGGCGTCGGACAGGTCGAGCGCGTCGGCGAGCACGGCGGTGGCGTGTTCGGTGACGCCTTCCCCGACCATCCACGCGGGCTTGAGCCCCATGTCGAGCATGGTGCGGCCGATCGCGTAGGCACTGGCGAACGTGACCGGGTCGCCGCCCTCTCCGGCCAGGAGCCGGTCGCTCACCGGCCCGCCGTACGGCGCGAACGCCTCGTCCACCGCGGCGAGTGCGCGCCGGTAGGACGGGAACCGTTCGTGCAGCTCGCGGGAGAGCCCTTGCAGGGCCTTCGCCTCGAACACCCAGCCGACCGCGGTCTTGGCGGCCTCGCCGGACAGCTCGCTCAGCACGGCGTCGTTCCCGGCCGCGTCGTCGAGCTTCGCGATCGCCTGGCCGAGGTCCCGCACCGGCAGCGCGAACCGGACCGGCTCCGAGGACTTCACCTTGTTCGTCGTCCAGCACAGCTCCGCGAACCGGTCGGCGTCGGGGAACGCGGCGAGGTCCTGGCTCAGCCGGCGGACGGCGCCGCGCAGTCCCTCGACGCTCCGCGCGGAGACGGTCAGCACGCCGCGGTCCGCCTTCCCGGTCCGGTGCCGCGGCCGCGCCGACTCGGGCGCGGTCGCCAGCACGAGGTGGGCGTTGGTGCCTCCGAGCCCGAATCCGCTGACGCTGGCCAGGACGTCCCCGTCGGGCAGCGGCATCGGCTCCTTGACGAGCTTCAGCCCGTTGGCGGCCAGCTTCAGCCGCGGGTTCTCGGAGTCGGAGAAGCGGCTCATCGGCACGACCCGGTGGTGCAGTGCGAGCGCGGTCTTGATGAGGCCGGCGATTCCCGCGGCGCCCTCGGCATGCCCGATGTTCCCCTTGATCGACCCGATCGCGCACGGCTCGTCCCGCGGGACGCCGTGGACCTTGCCGAGGGCCCGCGCCTCCAGGCGGTCGCCGAGCAGGGTGCCCGTCCCGTGCGTCTCCACGAACGTCACGTCCTCCGGACGGACGCCCGCGTTCCGGTAGGCCTCGGCGATGACCTCCTGCTGCGCCTTGGGGTTCGGGGCGGTGACCGTCGTGCTGCGACCGCCGTGGTTGACGGCGCCGCCCTTGATGACCGCGTAGATGGGCAGCCCGTCGGCGACGGCGTCCTCCAGCCGCCGCAGCACCAGCATGGCGACGCCCTCGGCGCGCCCGAACCCGTCGGCCTTGGAGCTGAACGGCTTGCAGCGTCCGTCCGGTGAGGACACCTTGGCCTGCGCGAAGTAGATGTTCGACGCCGGGGTGATGAACAGGTTGACCGACCCGAGCAGGGCCTGGTCGCAGAGCCCGGAACGGAGCGCCGCGCACGCCGCCTCGGCGGCGACCAGCGACGAGGAGCAGGCCGTGTCGATCGCCATGCTCGGGCCGTGCAGGTCCAGCTCGTAGGAGATGCGGTTGGCCGTGATCGCGTAGCCGTTGCCCGAGCCGACGTGCCCCGTGATGCCCTGGAAGTCGGTCATGAGCAGGCTCATCCACTCCGACCCCATGATGCCGACGTAGACGCCGGTCTTGCTCCCGGCCAGGGAGCGCGGGTCCAGGGTGGCGTCCTCCAGGGCGCGCCACGCGGTCTGGAGGAGGAGCCGCACCTGCGGGTCGGCGACCTCGGCCTCGGCCTCGGAGAAGCCGAAGAACTCGTGGTCGAACGCGTCGGCGTCGTCGATGAAGCCGGCGTACCGGGTGTTGGTCTTGCCGCGGCCGCCCTCGGGGTCGTAGTAGACGTCGGCGTTCCACCGGGTCTTCGGGACCTCGGTGACGCCCTCCGCGCCGCGCATCAGCAGGTCCCAGAGCCCGGCCGGATCGGCTGCCTTCGGGAAGCGGCAGTCGATGCCGGCGATGGCGATGTCCGTCATGCTCTCGTGTCTCCTCAGCGGGTGTGCAGCAGGCAGCAGCCGGCCTGGCCGTCGGGGTCGACGGCGGTGATCAGCGCGAGGCCGCGCAGCGGGGCCTCGTCGGCCACCGCGATGGCGGTGGCGACCTGGAAGGCGGCGGCCGCCCCGTGCAGGTCGCCGACGAGGTCGGCGGTGCGCAGCACGCGCGCGTCGCGCAGCGCGCCGAGCCCGGCGTCCTCGTCGCCGGAGGGCACCAGGAGCGCGACGTCGCCGGGGTCGGCGCCGGCCCGGTCCAGGGCCCGCCGGACGGTGCCGGCCAGCACCGCGCCGGCGTCGGCGGGCTCGGCGAACACGCCGCTCTCCAGTGCGAGGACCTCCGCGAGTTCCGGACGTCCGTGGGCCCGTGCGCGCGTCCCCGGCTCGACCAGGAACGCGCAGCATCCCTCGGCCGGCGGGGCCTTGATCCCGGCGGCCTCCGCGATGGCCGCGCGCCGGTCGTTGAGGTCCTCGTAGGCGCCGCAGACGACGGCGTCGGCGCGGCCGCGCGTGAGCAGCCGGCGGGCGTAACGGAGCGCGGCGAGGCCGGTGGCGCGGCCCGCCGTCACGGTCGCGTTGGGGCCGCGCAGGTCGAACCTGATCGCGGCCTGCGCGCTGGCGTAGTTCATCACGCAGGCCGGCACGAGGGCGGGAGTGATGTTGTCGGGCCGGGGACGGGTGAGCGAGTCCCGGGTGAGGGTCATCGACTGGTCGATGCCCGACGCGCCGCTGCCGAGGACGAGCGCGCGGCGGTCCGGCGGCCATGCGGCGAGCACGTCGTCGGGCAGGAGCGCCTCTACGGTGGCGATGGCCATGGCCGACGGGCGGTCCGCCAGCCGGACGGGACGCGCGGACGCGGACTCCTCGGGACGGAAGTCCTCGACCCGGCCGCCCGGAGCCTCGCCCAGGGGCTGCGGGCCGCCCGCCAGGAGCGCCGCGTCGATCGCCGCGCGGAACGGGCCGGTGCCGATCCCGGCCGGAGACATCAGGGACATGGCGGAGATGACGGTCCTCATGCCGCCACCTCCGCGTGCCGCAGGACGACGGCGGCGTTGTTCCCGCCGACGCCCAGGGAGTTGACCACGGCCGTCCGTACCCGGGCGGGGCGCGCGACGTTGGGCACGCAGTCGACCGGGCACTCGGGGTCGGGGGTGGTGAAGTTGACGGTCGGCGGGATGAAGTCGTGGTTCATGCCGAGGATCGCCGCGATGCAGGCGTGCGAGCCCGCCGCACCCTGGGTGTGGCCGATCATCGCCTTGAGCGCCGTGACGGGGGGCGGATGGTCGCCGAAGACGTCCCGCACCGCCGCGGACTCCATCGCGTCGTTGAGCTTCGTCCCGGTGCCGTGCGCGAAGACCACGTCCACCTCGCCGGCGCCGGCGGACGCGTCGTGCAGGGCCCCGGCCATGCACTGGGCGACGCGCTCGCGGTCGGGCCGGGTGGGATGGCCGGCGTCGCAGTTCAGCGCGAACCCGGCCACCTCGGCGTGGATCGTCGCGCCGCGCCGCCGCGCGTGCTCCAGAGTCTCCAGGACGAGCATGCCGGCGCCCTCGCCGAACATGAACCCGTTCCGGTCGAGGTCGAACGGGCTGCACTTCTCCGGCGCCCAGGCCCGCAGCCGGTAGAACCCGGCGAACGCCATCCGGCTCACCGAGTCGGCGCCGCCGCAGATGGCGTAGTCGGCCTCGCCGTCGCGCAGCGCGTCGAGCGCGTGGCCGACGGCGTAGCTGCCGGCGGCGCAGACCGTCGGGATGGTCACCGCCTCCACGTTCGGCAGCCCGAGCTCGACGGCGACCGCGACCGACAGGCGGCCCGCGTGCACCCGGCGCGCCAGGTCGGCGGGGAGGCGGTCGAGGCCGTCGCGCACCTCGACACCGGCGAGCGCGTCCACGTCGAGCGACTCGCCGCAGGTCGTGCCGACCGCCACGACGCCCGGCTCGTCCCGGACCGATGCCGGGTCCAGACCCGCGTCGTCCACGGCCATCCGGGCCGCGGCGGCGGCCTGCGCGCCGACCCGGCCGAACCGGCCGGGCTCGATCCTGCGCAGGTACTTCTCGGGATCCAGGCCGGGCACCTCGTAGGCGGTGGAGTGCGCGAATCCGGTGGTGTCCCAGCCGCTGATCGGGGCGGCCCCGCACCGGCCCTCGCGGAGCCCCGCCAGGAAGCCGGCGCGGCCCGTCCCGATGCTGGAGATGACCCCGAATCCGGTGACGACGACGCGGCGTCCCGCGGCCGGCTGTGCGTTGGACAACGTTCGTACCTCTCGGCGGGGTTCGGCAACGTCAGAAATGCAGCGTCCCGCCGCCGGGCAATGCCCTCCAAGCGTCTTTCGCGCGCACTTCGCGGTGTTCTTGTGGGCATGCCCGCATCGGGACGTCGAATGTTCCCGCCAGCGGCGATGTGACCGCGACAGGTTCCGCCGTAGGGTGCAGGCGTTTATCGGAGGACGTTTTCCCTTCCATTCCCTAACCCCCGGGGGAGTGCCGGTGCCCAATGTGAATCCGCGGATATTCGCGGAGCCGAAGACCGAGCTGCGGCGGCGCGCCGACGGGGCGCCGCCGCTGTCGCCGGCCGAGCCGCCCGCCCCCGGCGACCCCGATCTGGCGCGCCCGCTGTACCGGTGGGCGCGGCGGCGGCCCGCCGCGGTGCTCGCGGCCGAGCGGCGGGGCCCGGGTTGGGAGGAGCTGACCTACGGCCAGGCCCTCGCGTGCGCGGAGTCGCTCGGCCAGGCCCTGCTGGAACGCGGTCTCGGCCCGGACCGCCCGCTGGTGGTGCTGTCCGGCAACTCGCTGCGGCACCTGCTGCTCACCCTGGCCGGCTACATCGCCGGGATCCCGGTGGCCTCGCTCAGCACCGCGTACTCGCTGGCCGGCGGCCACGACCGGCTGCGGACCGTCACCGGCATCGCCCGGCCCGGCGCGGTGTACGCGGAGGACGGGCACGAGTACGGCGCGGCGCTGGAGGCCCTGCGGGAGCTGGCGCCGCTGACCGTCCTCGGGCACGGCCGCGACCCCGGCCGGCCGTCCGGCGGGGTGCGGTTCGGCGAGCTGCTCCAGGCCGTCCCGGACGAGCGGCTGGCCGCGGCACGCGCGCGGGTCAGGTCCGGCTCGGTCGCCAAGATCATGTTCACCGGCGGCCCGGCGGGGCGCCCGAAGGCCGTGCCGAACACGCACCGGATGCTCTGCGCGGTGCAGCGGATGATGCGGCAGGTCTGGCCGCTGCCGTCCGAGCGCCCGATCACGCTGGTCGACTGGCTGCCGTGGAGCCACACCTTCGGCGGCAACCACAACCTGCACATGGTGCTGACGACCGGCGGCACCCTGCACATCGACGACGGCGGCCCGACCCCCGAGCTGTTCCCGCGCAGCATCCGCAACCTCGCGGACGTCTCGCCCAACGTCCACTTCAACGTGCCCGCCGGGTTCGCGCTGCTGGCGGACGAGCTCGAACGCGACTCCGCGCTCGCCAAGTGCGTCTTCGACCGGCTGAGCCTGCTGTTCAGCGCGGGCGCCCCGCTGTCGGGGGAGCTGCGGCGGCGGCTGCTGGCGCTGGCCGCGAGGTTCGCCCGCCGCGAGGTCCGCCTCACCTCGTCGTGGGGCCTGATGGACGGCTACCTGGAGGCCGCCGGCGGCAGGCATGCCCATCCAGGCAGCGCGGGAGCGCGGCGGCTCAGGGATTATCCGCGGGCCGCGCCGTGATCAGACTTCCCTTATCGCCTGAATGAGAATGGGGAAGGCATATGGCGGACAGTTTCTCCGCGGAGCGACCCAGCCCGAACGATGCGCCGGACCTGCTGCTCGACGGCCACCGGCTGACCCTGGCGGAGACCGTCGCGGTCGCGCGCCGGCCGCGGCGGCCGCGCGTGGCGCTCGCCCCCGAAGCCGTCGACCAGATGGACGTCACCACCAAGGTCAAGCGGGAGCTCATCGCCGCCGGGCTGCCCATCTACGGGGTGACGGCGGGGTTCGGCGACAGCAACACCCGGCAGGTCAGCGAGGACAAGAGCGCGGCGCTGCAGGAGAACCTGCTGCGCTTCCTCGGCTGCGGCACCGGCCCGGACGCCGAGCCGGACGTCACCCGCGCGACCCTGGTCGTGCGGGCCAACTGCCTGGCCCGGGGCTACTCGGCCATCCGGCCGGAGGTGGTGGGGCTGCTGCTCGACTGCCTCAACCACGACATCCTGCCGATGATCCCGGAGCGCGGCTCGGTCGGCGCCAGCGGCGACCTCGTGCCGCTCAGCTATGTGGCGCGGATGCTGACCGGGGAGGGCGAGGTCCGGCACGCGGAGCGGATCCGGCCGGCCGCCGACGCGCTCGCCGACGCCGGGCTGACCCCGATCGCCCTGGAGGCGAAGGAGGGCCTGGCGCTGGTCAACGGAACCTCCTTCATGTCGGGCTTCGCCGTGCTGGCCGCCCACGACGCGACCGAGCTGGCGTTCGTGGCCGAGTTGTGCACCGCGCTGGCGAGCCAGGTGCTGAACGGCAATCCCGCCCACTTCGACGACTTCCTCTTCCGGCAGAAGCCGCACGAGGGCGTGCTCACCAGCGCGCGCACCGTCCGGGAGCTGCTGAGCGGGGACGAGCCGGACGCCGGCGCCCCGGGGGCGGACGAGACGTGGAACGGCGACGGCTACCGCCAGCTCGACCGTCCCATCCAGGACCGCTACTCGGTCCGCTGCTCCCCGCACGTCGTCGGGGCGCTGCGCGACACGCTCGAATGGGCGGAGCGGATGCTGGAGATCGAGGTCAACTCCTCCAACGACAACCCGCTCTTCCACCCGGACGGGACGGTCCTGAACGGCGGCAACTTCTACGGCGGGCACGTCGGCCAGACGATGGACTCGCTGAAGATCGCGGTGGCGAGCGTCGGGGACCTGCTCGACCGGCAGCTGGAGCTCGTCGTGGACGAGAAGTTCAACAACGGCCTCACGCCCAACCTCATCCCGCGGTTCGAGGGGGACAGCTGGGACGCCGGCCTGCACCACGGCTTCAAGGGGATGCAGCTCAGCGCGTCGTCGCTGGTGGCCGAGGCGCTGCGCTGGACGACCCCGGCGACCTCGTTCTCCCGGTCGACCGAGGCGCACAACCAGGACAAGGTGAGCATGGGCACGATCGCCGCGCGCGACGCCCGCTCGGTGGTGGGCCTGGTGCAGGAGGTCGCGGCGATCCACCTGCTCGCCCTCTGCCAGGCCGCCGACCTGCGGGGGCTGGAGTGCCTGAGCCCCGCGACGAGTGCGGCGCACACCGAGATCCGCAAGCTGTCGCCGTTCCTGGACGGCGACCGGCCGCTGCACGACGACATCCGCAAGGTCACCGAGGCCGTCCGCTCCGGTGAACTGCGCACGGCCGTCGCCGGGACCATCGGCTGATCCCCAGCCCGGCGCAGGACGCCCTCGATCTCACGCGAGATCGAGGGCGTCTTCCTGTCCGGGCGCCCGGTGGGGGTCAGCCTGCCGGGTCCACCCAGAAGGTCCGGCGCTGCCACGGCTCGGCGGGCAGCGGCACGGGCAGCCCGGCCGCCCGTACCCGCGTCCAGTCCGGTGTGCGGCCCGCCATGTACACGGAGCCGAGGGCCGCCAGCAGGGTCTCCGTGTCCGGCTTCCTGCGCACCAGGCTGGCGACGGCCCCCGCCGGGGCGCGGGCCGCCTTGACCGCGTCGCCGACCGCGGAGACCAGCAGCGGATGGGGGCTGATCTCGACGAACAGCGCCGGCTCGCCGCCGGCCAGGATCGAGCGCACGGCGGGCCCGAAACGCACCGGCCGCCGGACGTTCTCCATCCAGTACCCGCCGCCCAGTTCGGTGCCGTCGACCGGCCGGTCGAGAACGGTCGAGTGCATCGGGAGCCGCGCCGCTCCGGGGCCGATCTCCGCGAGCGCGGCCCGCAGGTCGTCCCGGATCGGCTCCACCTGCGGTCCGTGCGAGGCGTAGCCGACGCTGACCCGGCGGGTGAAGACCCCGCGTTCCCGCAGCGGCTCGACGACGCGCTCCAGCGCCTCCGGGTCACCGGACAGGACGGTGAAGCTGTCGCTGTTGAGGACGCCCGCGGCGACCCGGTCGGAGTAACCGCCGATCGCCTCCACGGCCGCCTCCTCCCCGAGCCCGACCGCCCACATCCCGCCGGTGGTGCCGAGGTCCCTCAGCAGCAGGCCGCGGCGGCACACGACCGCCGCCGCGTCGTCCACGCCCAGCGCGCCGGACACGGTGGCGGCCGCGATCTCGCCCATGCTGTGCCCGAGGAGCAGGTCCGGTTCGACGCCCCAGTCGAGCCAGGTGTCGGCGAGCGCGACCTGGAACGCCCACAGGGTCGGCTGGATCTCGTCAACGGCGGTCAGCGGCGCGTCGCTGTGCAGGCGGTCGACCGGCGACCAGCCGAGTTCGGCCTCGACGGCCTTGGCGCACCTGCCCAGCGACTCGGCGAACGGACGGCTCGACCGCATCAGGCCCCGGCCCATGCCCACCCACTGGGCGCCCTGGCCGGGGAAGACGAAGACCAGCCGGGCCGGGCCTTCGAGACGTTCGGTGATGGTGGCGGTTTCGGACTGGCGCATCGGTACTCCCATGGTCTGCCGGGAAACCGGACGGCCGGGCCGCTTGACACGCGACCCGGCCGTCCCCTCACTGCGTTGCGGTACTCAGGCGCCGTCCTCAGGCGATGCCGGACGTCCCCGTGCCCGACATCCAGGTGCCCAGCCGCTCGCGGGCGACCTGGTCGGACTCCTGCGCGACCGCGCGCGGCGGCGCCTTGAACAGCCACGCCGACACCCACTCGTCGACCGCGGTGTCGCCGCGGTCCATCGCGAGCTTGGCGATGCGGGCGGCGTCGATGACGACCCCGGCCGAGTTGGGCGAGTCCGGGACGGTCAGCTGGATCTCCATGTCGATCGGCGCGCCGCCGAAGCCGCGTCCCTCGCACCGGATGAACGCCTTCTTGGTGTCGCCGAGGAAGCGCACGTAGTCGGACGGGCCGATGTGGACGTCCTCGTCGGCCAGCTCACCGGAGTAGGCGTCGGTGACCGCCGAGGTCTTGGACTCCCGCTTGGACTCCAGCCGGTCGCGTTCGAGCATGTTGTAGAAGTCCATGTTGCCGCCGACGTTCAGCTGGTACGTGCGGTCCAGCCGGATGCCGCGGTCGGAGAACGCCCGGACGAGGACGCGGTGCAGGTAGGTCGCGCCCAGCTGCGACTTGATGTCGTCGCCGATCAGCGGCAGGCCCGCCGCCCGGAACCGCTCCCGCCACTCGTCCTTGCGGGCGATGAACACCGGCACGTTGTTGACGAACCCGACGCCCGCCTCCAGCGCGACGTCGGCCCACCACTCGGTGGCCTCCTGCGACCCGACCGGCAGGTAGTTGAGCAGCACGTCGACGCGGGCCGCCCGGATCTGCTCGATGACCGCCGCGCGCTCGTCGCCCGTGTCGGAGTCGGCCAGGGTGATGCGCTCCTGGTACTTGCGGCCGGCCCCGTCCAGCGTCGGTGCCCGCTGCACCCGCACGTCGGTGCCGATCGGCAGCAGGTCGCCCTGCGGGATGCCGACGTCCAGGTTCTGGCCGCTGGCCCGTGCCGTCCACAGGTCCTTGCCGACCTTCTCGACGTCGACGTCCCACGCCGCGACGGGGTCCAGAGCGCCGGCGCCGTACGGGCCGACCTTGGGGAACATCAGTCCGGCGGTCAGGTCGGGGGTGGCGCGGTAGTAGGCCGTCCCCTCCAGGAGGGCGCGGGCGCAGTTCCCCACGCCGATGATGCCGACCCGTACGAAATGAGTATCCATTGTCAGCTTCCTATGGTCGTTTCCAGGATGCGGCAGACCGTCTCCACCTCATCGTCGTTCCAGGTCATCGGCGGGCTCGCCTCGGTGCCGAGGCACAGCGTGCCCGCGGCCGCGGCGTCGGCCGCCGGTGCCTTCGGCCAGCCGAGGCCGCCGAAGGCCGGGTGGCGGTGCAGGGGCAGCCGGCCCCAGCGATGGGTCGGCACACCGGCCTCGGCCAGGTCCCGCTCCATCTCCGCCGTCCGGCGCTCGTCCAGGTCGGCGGGGCCGAACCGGACCTTGTGCCAGGCGGGCTCGGCCGTGTCCGGGGCGTGCTGCCGCCAGAGCCCGAGCCCGTCCAGCGCCTCGTGGAGCCTGCCGGTGACGGCCCCGGCGCGGGCGGCCCAGTGGTCCAGGCCGCCCAGCCGGTGCGCCACCATGGCCATCGACAGCTCGGTCGGGCGCCAGTTGTGCCCGCCCGGCCACACGACGCCGGCGTTGGAGCGCGACTCCCCGGCCGGCACCCCGTAGTCGCGCAGCTCGCGCAGCTTCCCCGCGAGGTCCGCGTCATCGGTGGTGATGGCGCCGCCGTCGGGGGCGGCGACGATCTTCGCCGAGGAGAACGACCAGGCGTGCGTGCCGGTCGCGCCGACGTGCCGTCCCGCGAGCGTGCTGCCGAGCGACTGGCACGCGTCGGTCAGCACGGCCCGTCCGGGGACGCTTTCGCGGCCCAGGTGGTGCGGGACCCCGTGCAGGTCGACGGCGAGGACGATGTCCGCCTCGGGGAAGTCGTCCACCATCGTCAGCGTGTCCGGCCGGACGTCGGTGAAGATCGGCCGGGCGCCGATGTGCGAGACCCCGGTGACCGTGCCCGCGAACGTCAGGGCGGGCACCGCGACGGGCGTGCCCCGGACGCAGCCCATGGCGTGCAGCGCGGCGTGCAGCGCCGAGGTGCAGCTGTTGAACGCCACGGCGTGCGGGGCGCCGGTGACCTTCTCCATCAGCCGCTCGACCTCGGCCGTCCACGGGCCGTCGGTCCACACCCGGGACAGGGCGACCTCGGTGAGCAGGGCGACCTCGGGCCCGGTGGGCGCGGTCGGCCAGCGTCGCTCGGCGAGCCGCATGCTCAGGCCTCGGCGGCGGTCTTGAGCAGGAAGCCGGCCAGGGCGTCGATGGTGGGGTGGTCCCAGGCCAGCGTCGGCTCCACGACCAGGCCCATCTCGTCCTCGATGTCGTCGCAGAGGGTCAGCGCGGCCATCGAGTCCAGCCCCTGCGCCTCGAAGGTCAGGTTGGGGTCGATCTTGGCCGCGTCCGTCTCCAGGTACTCGGCGATCCGCCCGATCAGCCACGTGCGCAGTTCCTCGTGGGAACCGGTCAATGTCGATCCCGACATGTGCACCTCCATACGTCTTTCCAGGTCGGTTCAGTGTCACCGTGCGGTCCGCGTCCGCGGGACCCCAGAGCTACCGCGCTTGTGCACTGCCTGGATGGGCATGCCTGCGTCGGTCCTGGCGGCCGAGGAAGACGAACGCGCTGATGACGACGACCAGGCCGCAGACGTTCATCGCGCTCATCGTCACGTACAGCGGCGTGGGCGAAGCGGCGCCGTGGACGGCGAGCGCGCCGATGCCGACCGTCCCGAGGACGTAGATGGCGTTGCCCGAGAGCGCGACGACGCCGCCGCCGGTCTGCTGGAGCGCCATGACCGAGGTGTAGACGAGCCCGAGCGTGAGGTAGCTCGGCCCGACGATGGCGAAGTAGCCGCCGATCTCCTCGACGATCCGGGGGTTCCCCGTGGCGAGGTGCCCGATCGAGTCGCGCAGCAGCCACAGCACCGGGACGAGGACGCAGTAGACGATCAGCGTCACCTGCAGCCCGGAGGCCAGCACCGAGGTGAGCCGCCGCCGGCCGCCCACGCCGCGCTGCTGGTTCATCAGGATCGCCGACGCGGAGCCGATCACGAAGCCGGGCATCAGGACCAGGTTCTGTATCGTGCCCGCCGTGGTGAACCCGGCGCGCACGTCCGCGCCGAACGGCTCCAGCATCAGCAGGAACGCGAAGTTCATGCCGAACATCACCGTGGTGGACAGGCTCACCGGCAGTCCGGTCCGCAGCAGGTGGCCGAGCACCTCCGGCCGCCACAGCCCGCCCGGCGGCGGGTGCAGCAGGCCGGCGCGCAGCAGCAGAATGTGCCCGGTGAGGCCGGAGACGCCACCGGCGATGATCGTCGCCAGCGGGACCGCGACGAGGCCCATGTCGGTGCCGAGCCCGAACCCGGCCAGCCCGCCCACCTCGACCACGTTGCAGACCAGCATGACCGCCGACCCCTGGCTCGCGCGCTTCGTGCCGCGCAGCGTGGACGCGCACAGCACCGGCCAGATCAGCGCGAGGTTGGCCACCGACATCCAGCGCAGGAACAGCACGAAGGGGCCCCGGACGTCCGGCCCGGCGCCGAGGACGTCGGCGAGCGCCGGGGCCGCCATGCTCAGCACCCCGGCGAGCACCACCCCGGCCGAGACCCACACGCCTCCCAGGCTCAGCATCGCCGACACCTGGTCCTTCTCGCCGCGGCCCGCGCGCAGTGCCGTCAGCGACTGGTTGCTGATGTCGAAGGCGGTCTGCACCGCGAAGAAGAGGAGGAACAGCGGCGTGTAGAGCGCGCGGACGTGGATCGCCTCGTCGCTCATCCAGCCCATGATGGCGACGATCGAGATCGGGACCAGGACCGAGAGCAGCTGCGCGAACGCCATCGGCGCCGCCATGCCGGCGATCTGCCACGGCCTCGACACCAGCCCCTCGCGGCCGTGCCGCTTGTGCCGGGGCCGGTACTCCTTCCGCACCTGTTCCATGGTCAGGAGGGTCGTGCGCCGCGGCGGGCGCCCACCAGCCACGGCCGACCGGATCTTCCCCCTGCGTGAGTGCCCTGCACGATCGCCCTGCACCGACGGCGTGCCCGTTCGGGCGATGCACGCGAAGGGGTCGCGGGACGCACGGCGCTGTGCTGACGATGGCGCTGTGACGACGATGGGGACGGCGCTGGACGAGGCCGAGGTCGAGGGCATGATGCGGGCCGCGGAGCGGGCCGCGGAGCGTGCGGGGCGCTACCTGGTGGGGTGCCTTGAGGAGGGGACGGAGTCGCTGGCCAAGCCCGGCACGCACGAGCACGACGTGGTGACCGAGGCCGACCTCGCCGCCGAGGAGATGATCAGGAGCGAGCTGGACGCGGCGGCCCCGGGCGCGCTCTTCGTCGGAGAGGAGGGCGCCGGCGGGGGCGCCGCGCCGCGGGACCCCGACGCGGAGGCCGCCGAAGCCGAGGTGTGCTGGTTCGTCGACCCGATCGACGGCACGCACAACTTCTCGCGGGGCGTCCCGCTGTTCTGCGTCTCGATCGGGCTGAGCGTGCGCGGCGAGCCGGCCGGGGGGTGCGTGTACGAGCCGGCGAGGGACGAGCTCTACACCGCGGCCGGCGGCCGGCTGCGCCGCAATGGCCGGCCCGTCCGGGCGCTGCCGCCGGCGCGGGCGGTACCGATGGTGCTGTCCGATGTGCCCCGTCCGGGCGTCGTCCCGGACCCGGCCGAAATGGCGCTCTTCACGGAGCTGATGGGCGCGGCCGACGTCCGGCGGATCGGGTCGGCGGCGCTCGCCCTGGCCTACGTCGCCACGGGCCGCGCCGAGCTCGCCGTCGCCGCCGACGTGTTCGCCTGGGACGTCGCCGCGGGCCGTGCCCTGGTCACCGCGTCGGGCGGGACGTTCGTCGCGGTCCCGGGCGAGCCCTCGGCCGTCCGTCCGGGCGGGTTCGTCGCCTGGCGGCCGGAACTCGCCGACCTCGGTGCCGGGACTGTGACGTCACTGACCCGGTGTGAAGTTCGCTGATTTGGTCTCTTTTTCTGTCCTCTGTCGGGAAGACGACAGAGACCTGGCGTACCCATGCCGCCAGCGATTTGGATGACTGACGTCCGCCGAATGGGCGCACCATCCGTACCGCGCTGCCGGGAACGGCAGGTTGAGGAGGCCGGGAAACGACATGACCGAGGACACGATGACCGGGGGCCTTAGCGTCGTGATCTACGTGAAGAACGTAGTCGTCGGGCAGGGGCTGGAAGCCGTCCTGCGCATGCTCCCCCGCGTCCGATCGATCCGGCACTGCACGACGCGGCAGGCCGCCGAGGCGGCCGTCTCCGAGGGGGACGCCGACATCATCGTCGTGACCAGCGCGGAGAGCTCCGCCGCCACGGAGCTGACCGGTTCGCTGCCGCGCACGAGGGTGCTGCTGCTGCTCGACGAGTTCGAGGCGTCCGGCGCGAGCCTGCTCGGCGCCATGACCGCCGACGGGTTCCTGATCCAGCAGGACCTGACCGCCGCGGACCTGGGCGAGGCCCTGGACCGCATGATGACCGGCGAGATGCCGATGCCCGCCCGGGTGGGCCGGGAGCTGCTGGCCCGCGCCGGGTCGCCGGTGCCGAGCAGCCCGTCGCGGTCGGCGATCCTGACGCCGCGGGAGAACGAGACCCTGGCCCTGCTCGCCGAGGGCTACAGCAACAAGCAGATCGCGCGCCGGCTGTCGATCTCCGACCACGGCGCCAAGCGGCTGGTCACCAGCGTCATGCTGAAGCTCGGCGCGCCCAACCGCACCGCGGCCGTCGTGATCGCCATCAAGCAGGGCATGATCACCGCCGCCTGACCCGCCCGTCGCTCCCATGTCGGACGCCCCGGATCTCGCACGTGCCCCGGGGCGCCCGATCGGGCGGCCGCTCGTGCGTCCATCGGAGCCTTATCCGCCGCGCGGCGCCGCGGCCACCCTGGTCGGCATGTCCACTGCACGGATCAGCGGCGTCGCGTTCGCGTCGCCTCCACAGGTCAAGATGGAGGAGTTCGCCGCACTCTTCGCCGGGGACCCCGGCGGGGAGCACGTCGCCGAGGTCGTCCGCAACTCCGCCATCGACTCCAAGGGAATGGCGGTCAACCCGTTCGCCGACGACCCGCGCGGCTGGGGCACCGGCCGGCGGATGGACGTGAGCCTGGCCGAGGCGCGGGCCCTCGGTCGCGAGGTGATCGGGCGGGCGCTCGACCGCGAGGGCCTGCGGCCGGACGAGGTCGGGCTGCTGGTCACCTCCACCACCACCACGCACTCCGCACCGGGACTGGACGCGCTCGTCCACGAGACGGGCATGGCGCCCGGCACCGAGTTCCTGTCGATCGGCCCGATGGGCTGCTACGGCGCCCTCCCCGCGCTGGCCGCCTGCCGCAACTGGGTCGAGGTGCACGGCCGCCCGGCGGTGCTGCTCTGCGTGGACCTGTTCTCCCCGCACCTTCAGCCGCCGCCCTACGACAAGGAGGCGGCCGTGGTGCTCACGCTGTTCGGCGACGGCGCCACCGCCGTCGTCATGCGGCCCGCCGAGGACGGCCGCCCCGGCCTGGACGTGGTCGACACGCGGATGCTCTACGCGCCCGAGTTCGCCGACGACCTGCAGGTCCACATCGGCGACCGGGGGATCCGCATCCGCCTCGCGCCCACGATGCCCGACGTGACCGCGTCGAGCGTGGCGATCCCGACCGACGAACTGCTCGCCCGCAACGGCCTCGGCCGCGACGACGTCCGCTGGTGGGCGCTGCACCCGGGCGGGCGCCGCATCATCGACCGGGTCTCGGCGGAACTCGACCTGCCCGAGGACTCGGTCGCGGTGGCGCGCACGGTGATGCGCGAGTACGGCAACACCGCCGCGCCGGCCGTCCTCGACGTCCTCGGGCGCCTTCAGGCTTCCCGGCCGCTCGCCTCCGGCGAGCACGGCGTCGCCATGGCCTTCGGGCCCGGCGCGACCATCTGGACCGTCCTCCTGCGCGGCGCCTGAACCCACACCACCTCTTGCAAAGGAGAGCCCCATGCTCGAAGTCATCGGCGCCGGATTCGGCCGCACCGGTACGAAGTCGCTGCAGGCGGCGATCGAACGCCTCGGATTCGGCCCCTGCCACCACATGCTCGGGATGTTCGAGAAGCCGGAGGAGATCCCGGCGTGGCGGCAGGCCGCGCAGGGCCGGCCCGTCGACTGGGACGAGATCTACAAGGGCTACCGGTCGAGCGTGGACTTCCCGGGGGCGGTGTTCTGGCGCGAGCTCGTCGCCCACTTCCCGGAGGCCAAGGTCGTCCTCACCGTCCGGGACCCGGAGCGGTGGTACAAGAGCGCGTACAACACCATCTACAGCGCCGCGGTGGACGACACCCCGACCCCCTCGCCCGTCATGGCCCAGATGCGGACGATGTCGCAAGAGGTGGTCTGGGACGGCCTGTTCGAGGGGCGCTTCGGCGACGCCGACCACGCGCGGAAGATCTTCGACGAGCACATCGCGGCCGTCCGCCGGGAGGTGCCGGCCGACCGGCTGCTGGTGTTCGAGGTCGCCCAGGGGTGGGAGCCGCTGTGCGCCTTCCTCGGCGTCCCGGTGCCGGACGAGCCGTTCCCCCGGCTCAACGACCAGGAGGAGTTCGGCGAGCTGCTGGCCGAGCACGGCCCGGCGTCGGTCTGACGGGCGGCCCCGCGATGGCGAGCCCCGAGACCGGGGGAGGCTGGTTCCGGCGGTTCCACGAGGCCGCCGAGGACGCGCCGAGCCTGCTCTGCTTCCACCACGCCGGCGGGTCGGCGGGCGCCTACCACGGGCTGTCGGCGGCGCTGCGCCCGGCGGCCGGGCTGATCGCCGTCCAGTACCCCGGCCGGCAGGACCGGCGCCACGAACCGGTGCTCGACGATCTGGACAAGCTGGCCGACCTGGCCGCCGCCCAGGTCGCCGGGCTGGTGGAGCGGTCGGGGCGGACGCCCGCCTTCTTCGGCCACAGCATGGGGGCGGTCGTCGCCTACGAAGTGGCCCGGCGGCTGGACGCCCCGCCCCCGATCCTGTTCGCGTCCGGGTGGCGGGCGCCGTCGTGCGAAGGGGAGCGGCGCACGCACCCGATGAGCGACCAGGAGCTGCTGGACGACGTCGCGAGGCTCGGTGGCACCGACGCGAGGCTGGTGCGGAGCCGGGCGTTCACCCGGATGATCCTGCCGGTGCTCCGCGGCGACTTCATGGCGATCGGCACCTACGCCTACCGCCCGGGGCCGCCGCTGACGTGCCCGATCGTGGTGCTCGCCGGCGACGACGACCCCATGACGCCGGTCGAGACCGTCCAGGACTGGCACCTGCACACGACCGCCGGACGCGACGACGTCCACGTCCTCCCCGGCGGCCACTTCTTCCTCGACGACCACCGCGAGCGGATCGCCGAGATCCTGCTCGGCCGGCTGGCGCCCTGAAGCCGGTCCCACTCATCACGGAAGGCCCGACGAACATGCTGACGTTGTCCCAGCTCGATGTGCTGGAAGCCGAGGCGATCCACATCATCCGGGAGGTGGCGGCCGAGTTCGAACGGCCGGTGCTGCTGTTCTCCGGAGGCAAGGACAGCATCGTGATGCTGCGCCTGGCCGAGCGCGCGTTCCGGCCGGCGCCGATCCCGTTCCCCGTGATGCACGTCGACACCGGGCACAACTTCCCGGAGGTCATCGAGTGCCGCGACCGCCTGGTCGCCGAACTCGGCGTGCGCCTGGTGGTGGCCTCGGTGCAGGACTCGATCGACGCGGGCCGGGTGGTGGAGGAGACCGGGCGGCGGGCCTCGCGGAACCGGCTGCAGACGACCACCCTGCTGGACGCGATCGAGGAGCACGGCTTCGACGCCGCGTTCGGGGGCGCCCGCCGGGACGAGGAGAAGGCGCGGGCCAAGGAGCGGATGGTCTCGTTCCGGGACGAGTTCGGGCAGTGGGACCCGAAGAACCAGCGGCCGGAGCTGTGGAACCTGTTCAACACCCGGATCCGGCGCGGCGAGCACGTCCGGGTCTTCCCGCTGTCGAACTGGACCGAGCTGGACGTGTGGGACTACGTCCGGCGCGCCGAGCTTGAGCTGCCGAGCATCTACTACGCGCACACCCGGCGGGTGTTCGAGCGGGACGGGATGCTGCTCGCCGACATCTCGCACGCGCGCCGGGGCGAGGACGAGCCGGCGTACGAGGCCACCGTCCGGTACCGCACGGTCGGCGACGCGTCCTGCACGGGGGCGGTGGAGTCGGCCGCGGCCACCCCGGACGCGGTGATCGAGGAGATCGCGGCGACGCGGATCACCGAGCGCGGCCAGACCCGCGCCGACGACCGCACCAGCGAGGCCGCGATGGAGGACCGCAAGAAAGAGGGCTACTTCTGATGGACATGCTGCGGTTCGCCACCGCCGGGTCGGTGGACGACGGCAAGTCGACGCTGATCGGCCGGCTGCTGTTCGACTCCAAGTCGATCTTCGAGGACCAGCTCGCGGCCGTGGAGCGCACCAGCGCGGCCCGCGGTGAGGAGTTCACCAACCTGGCGCTGCTGACCGACGGCCTGCGGGCCGAGCGGGAGCAGGGCATCACCATCGACGTCGCGTACCGGTACTTCGCCACGCCGCGCCGCAAGTTCATCATCGCCGACACCCCGGGGCACATCCAGTACACCCGCAACATGGTGACCGGCGCGTCCACCGCCGACCTGGCGATCATCCTGGTGGACGCCCGCAAGGGCATCCTGGAGCAGTCGCGGCGGCACGCGTTCCTGGCGACGCTGCTGCGCGTCCCGCACCTGGTCGTGGCGATCAACAAGATGGACCTGGTCGACTACGACGAGGCCGTCTACGAGCGGATCGTCGCCGAGTTCACGGAGTTCGCCGCCGGGCTGGACGCCGCCGACCTGACGTTCATCCCGATCTCGGCGCTGCACGGCGACAACGTCATCGAGCGGTCGCCGAACATGCCGTGGTACGAGGGGCCGTCGCTGCTGCACTTGCTGGAGCACGTCCACATCGCGTCCGACCGCAACCTGGTCGACGTGCGGTTCCCGGTCCAGTACGTCATCCGGGACGAGGGGCGCGGCTACGCGGGGCAGATCGCGGGCGGCGTGCTCAGGCCGGGCGACGAGGTGGTGCACCTGCCGTCCGGGTCGGCCACCACCGTCGAGCGCATCGACGGCCCGGCCGGGCCCGTCGAGGAGGCGTTCGCGCCGATGTCGGTGGCGCTGCGCCTCGCGGGCGACATCGACATCTCGCGCGGCGACCTGATCGCCCGGCCGGGCGACCGGCCGCGAGCCGTCCAGGACGTCGACGCGACGGTCTGCTGGATGGCGCCGGGACGGACGCTGACGGCCGGCTCGAAGCTGCTGGTCAAGCACACCACCCGCACCGCCTCCGCCGAGGTGGCGGACCTGGCGTACCGGCTGGACGTCAACACCCTGCGCCGCGACGAGACGGCCACCGAACTGGGGCTCAACGAGATCGGCCGGGTGTCGCTGCGCGCCGACCGGCCCCTCTTCGTCGACGACTACGCCCGCAACCGCCGCACCGGCGGGTTCATCCTCGTCGACGCGGAGACCGCCGAGACCGTCGCCGCCGGAATGATCTCGCCCAACGGCTGAGCGGGCGGCTCGCGACGCCTGGGCGCGCACGCCCGGTGCGGCCATTCGTGCGCCCACCAGAGCGACCGCCCGGGGATTACTCCGCGCGCCGGGCCGATTCATCATTGCAGTTGTCTCCCGGAAGTCAGGTGATATCCCATGAATGAAGCGGTACGGAATCGCACAAAAGACCTCGCGGCTTACGGTGGCGCCCGGACGCGCACCACTCCCTGGCCTGCCTGGCCGAAGCTGGACGAGGAGACCGAGCGCATCGCGCTCAGCGCGCTGCGCAGCGGACGCTGGGCCATCAGCGAAATGCACAATGGCGAAGAGCTTTACGAGCGGCGCTTCGCGCAGGCGTTCGCGAAATACCACGGCGTGGACCATTGCATCCCGACCACCAGCGGCACGAGCGCGCTGACGATCGCCTTCGAGGGGCTCGGCCTGAGCCGCGGCTCGGAGGTGCTGGTGCCCGGCCTCACCTGGGTGGCCTGCGCCTCGGCGGTGGCGGGCGCCGGGCTCGTCCCGGTCCTGGTCGACGTCGACCCGGACTCGCTGTGCATGTCCCCGGCGGCGGCCGCCGCGGCGGTGACGCCGAAGACCGAGGCGATCCTGCTGGTGCACTACGCGTGCAGCACCGCCGACCTGGACGCGTTCACCGAGCTGTCGCGCCGGCACGGCCTGGCCCTGATCGAGGACTGCGCGCAGGCGCACGGCGCCGAGTACCGGGGCCGCCCGGTCGGGACGATCGGCGCGGTCGGGACCTTCAGCATGCAGGAGTCGAAGGTGCTGACCTGCGGCGAGGGCGGCGCGTCCATCACGGGCGACCCGGTGCTCGCCGGGCTCATGGAGCAGTACCGCGCCGACGGCCGGGTCTACACCGAGAACCCGGCGCTGGGCGACCCCAACCTGCGGGACCTCGGCGACGTGCAGGGCCGGAACCTGTGCCTGTCGGAGATCCAGGCCGCGGTGCTGCTGGGCCGCCTGCGGCACCTGGACGCCGAGAACGAGCAGCGCCGCCAGACCGCCGCGCTCCTCGACGACCTCCTCACCGAGATCGACTCGTTCTCGCCCGTCCCGCTGCAGGAGGGGAACACGCGGCGCACGTACTACCGCTACTGCATCCGTGTCGACGACGGGGTCTCCCCGGAGGAGGTCGCGGCGATGCAGGACGAGCTCAGCCACGAGCTCGGCGTCACCTGCGAGCCGCTGCACGACCCGCTGAACGACTGCACGCTGTACAACCCGCTCGGGTCGCCGCAGAAGTACGACGCCGAGATGCTGAAGCGGCTGGACCCGCGGCAGTTCGAGCTGCCCGCCTCGCTCGCGGCCCGGAACCAGTTCATCACGCTGCCGCATTTCCTCCTCCTCGGCGACTACACGGACTTCTGCGACATCCGCGACTCGCTCCAGAAGATCGCCGCTGCCCACGGGCTCTGACCCGAACCCGCGGAAGAACTCACGAAAGGTGAAGGCCAGGCCATGCAAAGGCGCCTGACGGTCGACGTCGTCGGTTGCGGGGAGATCGCGCAGATCATGCATCTGCCGCATCTCCTCGAACTCTCGGACGTGTGCGGCATCCGCGCGATCTGCGAGCGGGACCCGGAAGTGCTGAAAGGGGTGGCGGAGCGCTTCGGCGTCAATTCCACCTTCACCGACTACCGCGAAATGCTGGCGACCGCCCCGGCGGACGTCCTGGTCGTCCTCACGTCGGGCGACCACGCGGCCATCATCCGCGACGCGCTGGACGCGGGAATGCACGTCTTCGTCGAGAAGCCGCTGTGCTACTCGGCCGAGGACGCCCGCGACATCGCACGCCGGGCGGAGGAGGCCGGCCGGACCGTCATGGTCGGCTACAGCCGCCTGTTCGACTCGGCGTTCGAGGACCTGAAGGCGGCGCTGGACCGCGAGTCCGGCCCGGTGTACCTGCGCGCCGAGGCCGCGCTGCCCATGGACTACTACTACCGGGCGCACCACGACGTCGTCCGGCCGCTGGACTTCACGCCCCCGGACCGGGCGCCGGAGTGGGGCGGGTCCTGGGACCACCTCTTCGAGGAGGTCCTGAACAACCTGGTCATCCACGAGATCTACTGCCTGCGCGTCCTCACCGGCATCGCCAGGCCCGAGATCCTCACCGCCTCCGACATCCTGGACCGCCGCGGCATCGAGGCCACCTGGCGCGGCGGCGACCGGCACGTCAGCATGGGCGTGATGACGCTCGACACCGTCGCGGGAGGCTACGTCGAGGAGTTCCGGGCGGTGACGGGCACGCAGACCCACGTCCTGGAGTACCCCTCGATCTACCTGAAGAGCTGGCCCGCCAAGCTGACGCGGTCCCGGCTCGAAGGCGGCTCGCTGGTGAGCTCGGAGACCCTCGGCTCGTTCGTCGACCCGTTCAAGGCCGAGCTCGACCACTTCTTCGACGTCCTGACCAAGGGCGTCCCCTGCGTCAGCGGTGCGGCGGACGCCGTCGACGACGTGGAGACGCTCAACCGGCTGTTCGCCGCGGCGAAGGCGGCCGGGGAGCGCACCGGCCACCCATGATCGACATCAGCGCGGCCATCATGCACCACCCGCGGCGCGCGGAGCGGATCCCCGCCCTGGTGCGGGCGTGCGCTCCGCTCGCCCCGGCGGTCGTCGCCGACCCCGAGCCGGACGGCCGGCCGAGCCCGCTGCGCACGGCCAAGCGGGCGTGGGCGGCGATCGCGCCCGGCGCGACGCACCACATGGTGCTGCAGGACGACGTCCGGCTGGTGCCCGGTTTCGCGGAGCAGCTGCACCGCGCGGTCAGCGGGCGCCCGGACCACGGCGTCTCGCTGTTCTGCCTCTGGCACACCCCGCACAACTCGTACCTGGTGCGGCGGGCGGCGGTCGCGGGCGCGGCCTACGCCCCGCTGTCGCCCTACGAGTGGACGCCGACGCAGGCGTTCGTCCTGCCGGTGGAGCAGGCGCGCGCGCTGGCCGACCACCTCGCCGGCATCCCCGACGAGGTCCAGGACGACGACGAGATGATCGTGATCTTCTGCCGGGAGCAGGGGATCCCGGTCGTGACGACGGTTCCGCACCTGCTGGACAGCGGCCACGAGCGGTCGCTCGTCGAAGGCCACAGCGACGGGCTCCGCGCCACGGTCTACACGCCCGGCACGCCGTGGCCCGCCGACGGCGCGGCGGGCCCGGACCTGCCGCCGGGCGCCTGCGCCGTGGAGCTGTTCGACTCGGTCTGCTCGATCCGCATGATCTACGGCGATCCCGTCGAGCACCAGTTCCCGTGGTACTGGTACGACGCGTGCCCGCTGATGGGGTTCGACCCGGAGGCGGTGCTCGACGCGGGCGCGGCCCACCTGTCCGGGCTCCCCGCCGGACTGGCCCGCACGATGTCGGAAGTGTGGGCGGCCGCCTACCTGCTCGGCGCGGACGTCGCGCGGCTCGTCCCGGGGCTGCCCGGCTCCGGCACGCTGACGCGGGTGGCGCTGGAATCGTGGATCGACCAAGGACTCTCCACACGGGACCGCGAGGCCGCGGGTCCGCTGCGGGACGACTGCGTACGGCTGGCGATGGCGGCCGTGCGGCAGGCCCTGAGCGATCGGAGGCTCGCCCATGCCTGAGCCGGTGGTTGCGGCGGTGCGGGCGATGGCGCGGCGGGAGGCCGCCGCGGCGCTCCTGCCCGCCCCCCGGGTGGAGTTCGGCGCGGAGGGGCCGTCCGTGCGGGTGAACCTCGTGGCGTGCCCGGTCTGCGGTGCGCCCGAGCAGACGCGGGCCTGGGCGCCGCCCTTCAAGGACGCGGCGGGCCCGGACCGGTCCGCCCCGGTACTGCACATGCTCGCCTGCGAGATGCTCACGATCCGCGCGGTGCTGCCCATCGTGGTCGCGGCGGTGCGCTCGCCCGGCCTCGCCGGCGCCCAGTTCAACACGCGGGCGCTCACCTGGCTGGAGGTGTCGCACCTCCAGCTGGAGAAGGCGCTGGAGGCGGTGGACACGGCCGAGGCCAACGGCCGCACGCTGGCGGCGTCGACCCGTCCGTACCGTCCCGCCGAGGTCGGTTGGACGGGGCTCCGGCGCGACCTCGTGCCCTCGTTCCTGTCGCCGCACGCAGACGTGCCGGACTCGCTGGAACGCCTGTACGCGGAGACGCGCGGCGCCGGGATCGTCGCGAACTACCAGCGGATATGTGAGACGAGCTGAGCAAGGAAAAAGCCTGCGGGCCGGCCGAGGGGAAGTGGCCGGCCCGCAGGCTTTGTGCGTGGGCTATCCGCCGAGGAGATCGGTCTGATCGGTCAGCAGCTTCTCGATCGCGAACAGGAACGTCTTGATGTCGGGCGGGGGGACGCGCGTCGTGTCCGTCATCAGGCTGAGGCGCACCGCCTCGGGGTCGCCGATCACGTCGTGCGCCTCGAAGAAGAACGCGACGCTCGCCCGCTCCAGGTGCTGCTCCCAGCCGAACGTCGTCTCGTCCGTCCGGGCACTGGGGGCGGCCTCGGTTCCCGGCGCCCCCTTGCCGTCGCGCGTGGCCGTCCACATGTCGTTGAAGTAGACGTCCAGCTCGACTCCGGCATCGGCGACGAGTTTCGCGACGATGTCGGGGTCGTACCGGCCGTGCCGCATGGCCTCCAGCGACGACAGCCGGGCGGCGCGGACGATGTCCTCGAACCGGTCGCCGCCCAGCTCCACGGCCGCGGCGACCTCCTGGCTGAGCGACCCGACCGCGTTGCGCAGTTCGGGCCGCCCCCGGTTGCCGACGACCATCCGCACCAGGCAGTGGTCCCGCCCGGTGTAGTCGCCGAGTAGCGAAGCGACCGCCGCCAGCAGCACATGGGAAGTGCTGACCTGGTGATGGGCGGCCAGCCGTTCGAGGGCCGCCGGCGTCGCACGCGAGGTCAGGCCGCCGCACCAGTAGCGCGGCGACATCGCGGAATGGCGGGCCTCGGGGAAGCACGCCGGCGGCGCGCCGTCCAGGACGCGCCGCCAGTGGCCGAGCGACCGCCGCAGGATGCGCTCACCCGCCGCCGACCGTTCGAGCTCGGCCAGCTCGGCGGGCTGCGGCCCCGGCGGGCTCACCGGCTCCCGGCCGTCGAGCCCGCGCACCAGGTCGTCGAACAGCAGCCTGCCGCCGAACAGGTCGGCCGTCAGATGCGGCATGCCGAGCACGACGACCCGGGCCTCCCCGTCCACCGCACCGATCCGGGCCCGGAACGGCAGGTCCTTGCCGAGATCGTACGGCTCGGCCTGGAACTCGCCGAGCCACTCCCCGGCGGCGGCCGCGAGCTCGTCGTGGCCGCCCTCCAGCGCCCGCACCTCGACCTCGAACTCGCCGCTTCCGACGACCTCCTGGACGAGCCGCCCGTCCTCGGACGGGTGGTACCGGGTGCGCAGCGACTCGTGCCGTTCGACCAGGCCGCGGAGGCCCTCCAGTACCTGGTCCGGCGTGTGGCCGGGAGGGAGGTAGCCGCCGCCGATCATGTTGCCGTGCGCCGGATCCCCCTCCCGCAGCATCTCGCGCCACATGTCGAGCTGGCCCCACGTGCACGGGTGCTCGCCTTCGCGCGCGCCCGCGAACCGGACGGCACGGTGGACGGTCGAGGTCATGTTCCGGCCGGCTCGACCGGGGACGCGTCCATCACCTTGCCGTCCGCGTCGAGGGCCTCGACCTGCACGAACCGCGCACCGAGGGCGGCGGGCAGCTTGATGGCGGTGTCCAGGCCGTCCCAGCCGACGGTGTCGACGGGGGCGAGGTCGCCTTCGGCCGGGCCCGCGAGCAGCCGCCACTGGGCCACGCCGGTGGCGCCGTTCCAGAAGGCGTGCACGCTCTCGCCGTCCACGATCGCCTTCGGCGGCGTGGCCGGGCGGCCCTCCCACTCGAACCGGAACGCGCGGTAGGTCGTCCAGCCCGGCCCGGACGGCGTCGTGGCCTCGAAGACCAGCTCGCCGTCGGGGGAGAACTCCGAGACCCGCGCGGCGCGCCCCCACCCGACGACGACGTTGCCGTTCGGCAGCTCCTGGGCGTTGCCCTCCGCGATCGACGACAGGTGCTCGGGGTGGAACAGCGACTTGACGTGCGTCGCGACGCGCTTCTCGGGGTCGACGCGGATCCAGGTGATCCGCGACTCGTAGCCCTCGAAGTAGTCGTTCGCTCCGTTGTCGAAGATGCGGTAGACGTTGTCGCCCACCGGCTGCCCGTCGTGCTGCCAGTTGCAGCGGACGCCCACGTCCATCGCGAACGTGCTGCGGCCGCTGCCGAGCCGCCACATGATCTCGCCGGTGCGGCGGTCGAGCTTGTAGAGCGCCGAGTTGCTCCGGGCGGTGATCACCAGGTTGTCGTCGGAATCGATGCCGATGGCGTTCACGTGCAGGTGGTCGTACGGCATGTCGCCGGCGACCACCACGGGCATGTCGCTCTCCTCCAGCGGGACGCTCGCGAGGCCGCTCCAGTGCAGCAGCACCTCGCCCGTCTCGACGTCGATCTCCTCGATGACGCTGTCCAGCGCGATGGCGTCCGTGGCGCCGCCGATGGGCGACAGGTCGTGCGGCTTGGTCTGGTAGCTGACGATCAGCGCCGTGCCCTGCTCGGTGAGCAGGAGGTCGTGCAGGTCGACCGGCTGGCCGCCGCCCGCGTTGACGACGGCGATGATCTCGTAGTTGCGGTCGGCGATGTACCCCTTGCCGACGCCGACGCCCGTGTTGGTCGCGGTGCCCTGCCACCAGGTGATCACCGGCTCGCCCTTGTACCGCTGCACCCGGACGTTGGTGGCGTACTGGCCCTCGGGCACCGGGTGCATCCACACCAGGCGGCCCTCGTCGTCGACGATCTGCGGCCCGTGCGGTGCGCCCGGGTCCAGGATGGACTGCGGCGTGAGGAACAGGTGACCGGGGCCGCGGCCTGCGCGCGCCACGGTCACGTTGATCTTCGGAATGTCCGCGTAGCGCGGCATGTCCGCGGTGTCGGGCCCGATCGGCTCCGCAGCGGTCGGCACCGTGCCTCCCATGTGTGTCTCCTCATCCGGGCGGTCGTGCCCACGGTTGGACGGACGTCCATCATCGGAAGGCCCCGGCCGCGCCGGTAAGCCTCCGATTGACGCACGACCGGCCGCAGGAACGCCCCTGCCCAAGAGGGCAGGTCGAGAAGGCGATCGTCAGGGGGTCGACCGCCGGGCCCGGCTTCGCCGAGTCTCTGGTCGTTGCAGCAGAGACCAAGCGAATGAGGAGTCCCATGCCACGTTCCGTTCTGGTCACCGGAGGCGCCCGCGGGCTCGGGCTGGAGATCGCCCGGATGTTCGCGGCGGCCGGCGACGCGGTGGCCGTCACCTACCGCAAGGGCGAGGTGCCCGACGGCCTGCTCGGCGTCCGGTGCGACGTCACGGAGGAGAAGGAGGTGGCGGCGGCGCTCGCGGAGGTCCGGGAGGCGCACGGCCCGGTCGAGGTCCTGGTGTCCAACGCCGGGATCATCGACATCGGCCTCCTGCCCCGGGTGCGGGAGGAGGACTTCTACCGGGTCCTGGACACCAACCTGGGCGGCGCGTTCCGGGTGGCCAAGGCCGTCAGCCGCGACATGATCAGGATGCGCCGCGGCCGGATGATCTTCATCTCCTCGGTGGCCGGGTTCAAGGGCACCGCCGGCCAGACCGGCTACGCCGCCAGCAAGGCCGGCCTCATCGGGTTCTCCCGCTCGCTCGCGCGGGAGGTGGCCAAGCGGGGCATCACGGTGAACGTCGTCGCCCCCGGCCTGCTCGACACCGACATGACCACCGACGTCCCGCAGAGCGCCCGCGACCAGATCCTCGCCGAGGTGCCGCTCGGCCGGACGGCGCGGCTGGAGGAGGTGGCCGCCACCGCGGTCTGGCTCGCCTCCGACCTCGCCGGCGCCGTCACCGGCGCGGTGATCCCGGTCGACGGGGGCGGCAGCATGGGCTACTGACCGGCGGACCTCCCGCCCGGACCGGACACCACCGGCCGGGCGGTTCCGCCTTCGCTCAGCGCTTGCGCACGACCATGGCGCCGTCACCGGCGGCGAACAGGATCGAGTCGACCCGCTCGTCCCGGGTGACGGCGTCGTTCAGCTCGCGCACCGCCACGACGTCCGCGGACTGGTTCGCCTCGTCCACCACATGCCCGCCGCGCAGCGCGTCCCCGAGGATGATGACGCCGCCGGGACGGAGCCGGGGGAGCAGCTCCTCGTAGTAGGCGTGGTGGTTGGCCTTGTCGGCGCCGATGTACCCGAGGTCGATGTCGGCGTCCGCGGGAAGCGTCTTCAGCGTCTCCATCGCGGGCGCGATGCGCAGCTCGATCCGGTCGGCGACGCCGGCCTTCTCCCAGTACTTGTGCGCCATCGCGCTCCACTGGGCGTTGATCTCGCAGGCCAGCAGGTGCCCGTCCGCGGGCAGCCCCTGGGCGATGCACAGGGACGTGTACCCGGTGAACACGCCGACCCCGACGACCTTCTTCGCGCCGATCACGCGGGTGAGCATGGTCAGCAGCGCGCCCTCGTAGTGGGACGACTGCATGTCCGGCGCGGTCGCCCGCGTCTCGGCCTCCAGTTCGCTGAGCACGCTGTCGGGCGGGGCGCAGTGCGACAGCAGGTATTCGCGGATCGCTGGATGCGTGATGTCCATGCTCGGACGCTAACGGCCCGGGCCGGGCCCGCCCATCGGCGATCAGGCGCACCATCGGGTGCCCATAGGCGCGTCCATCGGGGGATTACGAGAGGGGCGCTGCCCACCGCAGCATGGTCGGACATGAAGGTAGCGGCGACCCAGGGGCTCCCCTTCGGCGACGGCCCCGAGCCCGGCATCCTCGACGTGCCGGCCTATCTGCTGGACGCGGCCATGGCCCGCGCCCGCCGGCGCAACCCCGCGGCGACGCCGTGGTGGCGGAGGTACGTCCGCACCTGGCAGACCTTCTCGCCGCGAGAGGCCGTCCCGGGCCCGACCCCGCTGGTCTACGGCCTGACCATGGCGTGGAACGAGGACGACGTCATCTACGCCACCGTGCGGAACCTCTTCCTCCAGGGCGCCGACGAGGTCTTCGTGATCGACGACGCGTCCGACGACGACACGGTGGCCGAGGCCGTGTCGGCGGGCGGCACCGTGATCCGCGACGTCAGCGACGGCACGTTCGACGAGCGCCGCCGCAGCGCACGGATCTCGCAGCTCATCGACCAGCGGACGGAGGCCGCGGGACGCCCGGTGTGGTGGGTCGTCGTCGACGCCGACGAGTTCCCCCGCGGCCCTGGCGGCTCGACGATCCGCGACCTCGCCCACGCGCTGCCGCCATGGGTGGACACGGTGGGAAGCCGGGTGCTCGAACACTATCCGAGCAGGTCGTCCGCGCCCGAGCGCAGGCACCACCCTCTCGACGAGCTGCAGAACGCCCGCTGGCACAGCAACCCGTCCTGCCCGGCCGGTCACTGGAAGCACCAGATGCTCCTCATGCGCGCCCCCGGAGAACTCCAGTTCATGCCGGGCCGGCACGCGATCGCCGCCCCGTCCGGCAGGAGGCCCGTGGCCGAAAGCGAGGCGTCGCTGCTCATGCACCATTTCCCGCTGCGCGGCCGGGAATGGACCGAACGGAAGTTCCGGCTCGCCGCCTCCGACACCGGCCGCTACACCATGAGCTCCGACGAGTTCATCAAGAAGCGGCTGGACCACCGCCTCCGCATGCTCGACCTCGCCTACGACGAGCAGTACCACCTGCTGCCCAACATGTTCCCCGGCGAACCCAAGCAGGGCGTCCGGCTAAGCGACTGGCGCGACCTGGTGCCCACCGCGGAACAAGAGACCCCCCACAAGCCCGGCGCGCCCCTCTGACCGCGCATCACTCGCGGGCGGTGTCCAGCCGTACCCACGCGTCGGGACGTTCCAGGCAGTCGACGGACTCGGGGTGCAGCCCCGCGTAGACCAGGCAGTGGACGAGCGCGTTGCCGTCCGAGGCGAAGGCGGCCAGCACGTCGCGGCCGCTGGAGTCGGAGTCGGGATCGAAGCCGGGGTGCAGATCCCTCGCGACCTCGTGCCCGTCCTCGGCGATGCAGCCCTGGTTGCCGCTCTTGGGGTTGGCGTACATGCCGTACCCGAACGTCCCCGCGGTGACGGGCGCCACCAGGCGCGTGGCCCGGTACCCCCATGGCTGGGTGATCACACAGCCGCCGGGCACGCCGGTGACGCCGACGACGTCCAGGTCATCGCAGATGTCCAGGTCATGCCAGGGGGCGTCGTCCTCGACCAGGACCTCACTTACGCTCAGACGCTGTAGCACCTCGACGGCCGTCAACCCGGCCACGCAAGCCACCGAGAACCCGTCGTAGACGATCTCGGAGAACACCTCGGCCAGATCCGCCCCCGAATCGGCCAGCGCCTCCTCTTCCTCCGTGAGCTTCTGCCCGTCGGGAACCTCGAACAGCTCCTCAAATGGACCAGCCAGGCTGAGCCGCCCCGGTGACCAGCCGTTCATCATCGACCGCCAAGGGTCCGCGCCCAGTTCGGCAAGCACCAGAGCATTGTCGTCACGGTGGTGGTAGACGGCGTTCCACAGGGCACTACGCCCCTGGCAGAGGGCGTCGACGTCACCGGCACGGGCGGCCAGTTCGCGCACCAGCCCCGGCGACCCCTCCTGCGCAGCCGCGTGCAGCGGCGTCGAGTACCCCCAAAGCTCTGCGAGCGGGTCGGCCCCACCTTCCAACCGCCGCCGGAACGCCGCCAGATCGGCGAAGTCACCATGCCCGATGCCGGCCCAGCCGGCCCCTTGATCAACCGTCATGACGCCATTCCACCGCAATCGCGTCCATCGGGTGGTGCCGACGATCGATTTGCGTCAGCCGGGCCCGCCGCCGAAGCCGATCTCGTTGCCTTCCGCGTCCTTGTAGGTCACCTTGGTCACCCCGTTGCCGTAGTCCTCGCGCTTTGCGGGCTCGATGCCCCGCTCGGAGATCGCTGCGACCCGTTCGTCGAGGTCGTCCACGAACGACAGCACCAGAGCGTGCCCCGCCCGCTCAGGATCCTGGACGATGTAGACGTACCGATGCTCGGCGACCTCCCACACCGCCTCGATGTCGTTCGGCAGAAACGACGGCTCCGCCCCGAAGAACCGCACGTACCAGGGCAACGCGGCCGAGTAGTCGCTGACGGCGATACCGGCGAAGAGATCGAGCATCATCCCATCCTCACTGTCCGATCGACCCAGCACCGATACCGACCGCCCGGCCCCCCAAAACTCATCGCCCGGACAACGCTCAGACACCGACCATTTCGGGTGGCCGGCCCCATGCCGGCGGACGACGGCCGGGCGCTCCGGTGCCGTGGCGGGTCCAACGATGAGCGCGGCAGCACCGGCGCTGGCCGGGTAGTGGCGGGAGCCGGTCGGCGCTCCGTCTCCGGTACGAGATGAGGTGTGGCTCTCGTGCGTGACGCCTGGTGAGAAGCGCGATCCCTAACGTGATGGCTCCCGCGGTCGCGATTGAAGGGAGCCACACGTGATCAAGTATAGGCGTGCGCTGGGGGGCGCACTCACGCTGGCCGTGGCGGCCGGTGTCACGGCGGGGGCGCTGGCGGCCGACCGCCGGCCGCACGCCGCCGCCACGGCCGCCGGGTCCACCGACGCCGCCGCGAGCCAGGCCCGGCTGCGCGGCATTCTGCACCGGCTGACCACGGAGGACGGCGCGCCCGGGGCGCTCGTCGAGTACCGGGACCGGCGCGGCAGCACGGTGCTGACCAGCGGAGTCGCCGACGTGAAGACCGGCGCGCCGATGCGGGGCGACAGCCGGTTCCGGATCGGAAGCATGACCAAGTCGTACACGGCGACGGTCATGCTCCAGCTGGTGGGGGAGCATCGCGTCGACCTGGACGCGCCGGTGGAGCGGTACCTGCCCGGCGTCGTCCGCGGGCACGGCAACGACGGGCGGAAGATCACCGTCCGGCAGCTGCTCCAGCACACCAGCGGCCTGCCCGACGTCCTCGACTACCTCAGCCCGCAGGAGATGCTGAAGGACCCGCTGGCCCACCACGACGCCCGCGAGCTGGTCGGCATCGCGCTCGCGCACCCGCCGACCTTCGAGCCCGGCGAGGGCTGGAAGTACACCAACACCGGCTACCTGCTCGCCGGAATGATCATCGAGAAGGTGACCGGCCGCACCTACAACGACGAGATCCGCCGCCGCATCATCAGGCCGCTGCACCTCCGCGAGACGTTCGTGCCGGGCGACTCGCCGGAGATCCCCGGGCCGCACCCGCGCGGGTACGTCCGGCCGGGGGAGGACGCCCCGCTCATGGACCTCACCGCGTTCAACCCCTCGTCCGCGGGTCCGGCCGGCGGGATGATCTCCAGCGGCACCGACCACAACCGGTTCCTGGACGCGCTGGTCCGCGGCCGGCTGCTGCGTCCGGCCCAGCTGCGGCAGATGATGCGGACCCGGCCGACCGGCAACCCGGACGGCCGCGCGTACGGCCTCGGCCTGGAGAGCAGGCCGCTGCCTTGCGGCGGCGTCTACTGGGGGCACGGCGGCGACATCCTGGGGTACCAGACGGTGAGCGGCGCGACGTCCGACGGCAGGCAGGCGACGGTCATGGTGAACCTCGACCCGGGCGGCCCGGACGCGCAGGACGACGACGTGGAGGCCGCCGTCCAGACCGCGCTCTGCGGTGCCCGTCCCCCGGCCCCCGCCGGGTGAGCCGTCCCGCACAGCGGGAACCGGGCGGTGGTCGGATGCCGGTTGCAGCACGCTCGCGACCATGGACGTTCAGCGGACCGAGTGGTCCGACCGCCGCCAGATCCACGACGTCGTCCTGCGGTACTGCCGCGGGATCGACCGGCTGGACTTCGCCCTCGTCCGGTCGGCGTACCATCCGGACGCCGTCGACCACCACACCGGCTTCGACGGAACGCTGGACGAGTACATCGCCTGGGTCGAGCCGAAGCTGCGCGCCAGGCGCGGCGGGACGATGCACATCGCCGCCAACCATCTGGTCGAGCTGCTCGGCGACACCGCCGTCAGCGAGACGTACGGGACCTCGGTCCACTGGGGCGAGCCCGCCGACGACCCGCGGGCCAACTTCACCAGCGGCGTGCGGTTCGTCGACCACATGGCCTGGCGGGACGGCCGGTGGGCGATCGCCGAGCGGTGGGCCGTCCGGGAGTGGACCAGGTCCGACGCCGGCCGGCTGATGCCCAAGGAGGCCGCGGGCCCGTCCGGCAGCAGGGACGGCGACGACCCGCTGGTCCGGCTCCAGCGGCGGCTGCGGGGAACGGAGGGGGACGCGTGAAAGCAGGTATCAGCTCGCCGATCGTGGCGCTGGCCGGAAACCGTCCGGCGTGGGAGGCCGGGGCCGGGACGGCCGAGCTCGTCCGGGTGGCGCAGACCGCCGACCGGCTCGGGTTCGAGTTCATGACCTGCGGGGACCATGTGGCCGTCCCGCCGGGCCTGCCGCGCGGGGAGCGCTTCTACGACCCGCTGGCGACGTTCTCCTTCCTCGCCGGGCGGACGCGCCGGCTCCGGTTCCTGCCGTACGTGCTGGTGCTGCCCTTCTACCACCCGCTGGAGATCGCCAAGCGGTACGGGACGCTCGACCACCTGAGCGGCGGGCGGCTGGTCCTCGGGTTCGGGGTCGGGAACCTGAAGGAGGAGTTCGACATGCTCGGCGTCCCGTTCGCCGACCGCGGGCCGCGGGCCGACGATGCCCTCAGGGCGCTGCGGGCGGCCCTGTCCGGCCGGGTGGTGTCGTACGAGGGGCCGTACTACGCGTTCCGCGACATGGTGGTCGATCCGCACGCCGTCCAATCGCGGGTGCCGATGTGGATCGGCGGGCACAGCGAGCGCGCCCTGCGCCGCGCGGTCACGCTCGGCGACGGCTGGGCCCCGGCGCCGCAGTCGTTCCGCGGGCCCACCCCGGAGCTGATGCGGCGGATGCTCGACCGCCACGATCTTCCCGAGGGCTTCGACGTCCTCCTCACGCCGGGCGAGCGCCTGGACCCGGTCGGCGACCCCGGCCGGGTCCACGAGATCATCGCCACGGCCGCGGAGGCGGGCGCCACCCAGCTCAACCTGACGGTCCGGCACGAGTCGCTCGCCCACTACCTGGAGCAGTTGGAGGCGTTCGCGGAGACGGCCGGCCTGGAGAGCGGTCCCCGCGGCGATCTCTGACGACGCGGATGTGGTGCGGGTCTCTCGCGCCGCTGTTATGAGCCCGCCGCCCCCGGTGTCTTCTGTGCAGATCCAACCTGACAGAGGAGACGGACATGAAGGTCGTAGTGGCGGGTGCGGGATACGCCGGGACGCTCGCGGCGAACCGGCTGGCGAAGAAGGTGCCGGACGCGGAGATCACGGTGGTCAATCCGCGTCCCGACTTCGTCGAGCGGGTGCGGCTGCACCAGCAGCTGGCCGGGACGGGACGGGCGGCGACCCCGCTCACCGAGATGCTGCGGGACGGCATCGCGGCGCGGCAGGCGGCCGTGGAGAAGATCGGCGACGGCACCGTGGTGCTCGAAGGCGGCGAGTCCCTCGACTTCGACCACCTGATCCTGGCCGTCGGCAGCACGCTCTCGCCGCTGCCGGGGACCGTCCCGATCGGGACGTGGGAGGGGGCGGAGCAGGCCCGCGCCGCACTGGCGGGGCTGCCCGCCGGCGGCACGGTGACCGTCGTCGGCGCCGGGCCGACGGGCATCGAGACCGCCGCCGAGGTCGCCTACGCCCGTCCCGACCTGGGGGTGCGGCTCGTGGGGCAGAACCTCGCGGCCACCCTCTCGGACGGCGCCCGCCGCCGGGTGCGTGACGGCTTGGAGCGGCTGAAGGTGTCGATCGTGGAGAACGCGGTGGCCGAGGCAGACACGGGCACGGTGCAACTGCGATCGGGCGAGCAACTCAACTCGGACCTCACCCTGTGGGCCGTCATCGGCGGCGTCCCCGACCTGGCGGCGCGGAGCGGCCTGAAGGTCGACGAGCGGGGCCGCGTCATCGTCGACGAGTACCTGCGCAGCGTGACCGACCCGCGCATCATCGCCGTCGGCGACTGCGCCGCCATCCCCGGTTCCCGCATGTCCTGCCAGACGGCGGAACCGCAGGGCGGGCACGCCGCCGACAACCTCGCCCGCCTGGCGAAGGGTGCCGCGCCCAAGCCGTACTCGGTGGACTACGTCTCCACGTGCATCAGCCTCGGCAGGCACGACGGCGTGATCCAGCTCGTCCACCGGGACGACCGGCCCCGCCGGCAGTATTTCGGCGGCCGTCCCGCGGCCATGACCAAGGCGGGCGTCGTCCGCGGCGCCAGGTTCAGCGCCCGCAGCGGCATCGGCGGATCGCTCCCCGGCTCGAAATGACCGGCCGTGGTGTGATGGAAGGGGGGACCGAACCATGAGCGACAACGCCACCGACCCGGCGACCGAAGCCTTCGTCGCCCACCGCAACCTGCTCTTCACCGTCGTGTACGAGATGCTCGGCTCGGCGGCCGACGCTGAGGACGTCCTGCAGGAGACCTGGCTGCGGTGGGTCAGGGTCGACCTGGAGCAGGTGCGCGACCAGCGCGCCTACCTCGTCCGGGTCGCGACCCGGCAGGCGCTGAACCGGCTGCGCACGATGTCGCGCCGCAAGGAGTCCTATGTCGGCCCGTGGCTGCCCGAACCGCTGCTGACCTCCCCGGACGTGGCCGAGGACGTCGAGCTCGCCGAGAGCATGTCGATGGCGCTGATGCTCGTCCTGGAGACGCTCTCGCCCACCGAGCGCGCCGTCTTCGTGCTGCGCGAGGCCTTCGACCTCGGCTACGACGAGATCGCCGACGCGGTCGGCAAGAGCACCGCGGCCGTCCGGCAGATCGCCTACCGCGCCCGCCGGCACGTCGACGCCCGCCGCCCCCGCGAGGCGGTGTCCCCGCGCGAGACCCGCGCGGTCCTGGAGTCGTTCCAGCACGCGCTCGACACCGGTGACCTGCAAGGTCTCCTGGACGTCCTCGCGCCCGACACCGTCCTGCTGAGCGACGGCGGCGGCGTCAAGCAGGCCGCGCTGCGCCCGATCGCCGGCGCCGAGAAGGTGGTCCGCTTCATCCTCGGCGGCATCGGCAAGGCCGAGAGCACCCTCACCACCGACCACACGGTGGTCAACGGCCGGCCCGGCCTCCTCCTGCGCCTGGACGGCGAACTCGACGGCATCATGGCCGTCCGCGTCGAGGCGGGTCGCATCACCGGCCTCTACTACGTCCGCAACCCCGAAAAGCTGACCCACGTGACCTCCGAAAACCCCCTCACCCTGCAATGACCCAGGCAGGGTTTTGAGGGCAGGTGAGGGGAAGGGGGCGGATTAGCGATATCCGTGGTCGGCTGGGGGAGGCAGGAAATGAACATGTTGCAGAGGATGGCGCGTCGGCTGGAGCGGGCCGAGGCGCTCGACAAGGCCGCGAAGCCGTTGAGCAAGGCGGTTCAGCGGGCGGTGCGGCCGCGTCTGGTCCGCAACATGCTCAGCGGGACGAACCTCGGGCACCCGCTGCACCCGGCGCTCACGGACGTGACGGTCGGCGCGTGGAGCATGGCCGCGCTGCTGGACGCCGTGGGCGGCTGCGAGGCCGAGCCGGCGTCCGATCTCCTGGTGAAGGCCGGGGTGGTGTCGGCCGTGCCCACCGCGCTCACCGGCCTGAACGACTGGTCCGACACGCTGGAGGGCGACAGGCGGGTCGGGTTGGTCCACGCCGCGGCCAACACCGTGGCGCTGTCGCTGTACATGGCGTCGATCGCCGCGCGTGCCCGAGGCGACCGGGGCAAGGGCAAGGCGCTGGGGTTCGCCGGCTTCGGGCTGCTGGGCATGAGCGCCTACCTCGGCGGGCACCTGTCGTTCACCAAGGGCGTCAACGTCAACCGCACCGCCTGGCAGGAGGGACCGGACGAGTGGACCCCGGTGCTGGGCGCGGACGACCTGCCCGAGGGCGCGCACCGCACCGCGGACGCGGGCGGCGTGCAGGTCCTGCTCCACAAGATCGACGGGCGGGTGTACGCGCTGGCCGCGACGTGCAGCCACATGGGCGGCCCGCTGGGCGACGGGACGTTCGAGGACGGTTGCGTCACCTGCCCGTGGCACGGCAGCACGTTCCGCTTCTCCGACGGCGGCATCAGGCGCGGCCCGGCCAGCACCCCGCAGCCCTGCTACGAGACCCGGGTGGAGAACGGGCGGATCGAGGTGCGCCTCGCACCCGAGGGCGTCCCGGAGGGGACGGCCGCGGAGGGCACCCACCGCAAGCGCAACCGTGTCGTGATCGGCTGATCAGCGAGGGGCCGGGCCGAGGAGGTCCCACCGGTTGCCGGCGATGTCGAGGAACACGGCGAGCCGCCCGTAGGGCTCGGTGCGAGGCGGGGTGACGAACTCGACGCCCGCGGTCGTCATGCGTGCGTACGAGCCCCACCCGGCCGGCGACCTGGTTCCCGACGGCGCCGGCTTGGCGTTGGCCGTCCGCGCGGGCGAGCAGGATTCCGGTCTGAGCGCCCGGCGGCCGGACGACGACCCACCGTTTGGGACGGCCATCGTTGGTAAGCGAGGGCGAGTCTTCGACCAGGTCGAACCCCAGGGCCGCGGTGAAGTGCTCGATGGCCTGGTCGTAGTCGTCCACGACGATCGTGATCAGCTCAATTCGCACTTTCACGAGCCTAGGGTGCCCCTCGGCCGCTTCCCGGCTGATCGCGTTATCGTGCCGCTGTGGCGGGAGACGCGGGAAAAGTCGTGATGGGCCGGTATCGGCTGGTGGAGGTGCTGGGCGAGGGCGGGATGGGCGCCGTCTGGCGCGCGCATGATGAGCGGATGCGCCGGGACGTGGCGCTCAAGCAGCTCAAGCTCCCCCTGAGCCTGGACGCCGGGCTGCGCGATCAGCTGGTGGCGCGCATGGAGCGGGAGGCGCGGTCGGTCGGGATGCTCAAGCACCCCGGCGTCATCACCGTCCATGACCAGTTCCACGACGAGGACGGCCTGCCCTGGATCGTCATGGAGCTGGTGCGGGGCCGCTCACTCGCCGACCTCCTCAGCGACGGCGGCCCCCTGGACGAGGCGGAGGCCGCCCGGATCGGTGCGCAGATCGCCGAGGCGCTGGCCGTCGCGCACGAGGCGGGGATCGTGCACCGCGACATCAAGCCCGCCAACATCCTGCTGGAGGGCGAGCGGGTCGTGGTGTCCGACTTCGGGCTCGCGGTCGTGCCGGGAGAGACCACGCTCACCGCCACCGGTGCGTTGCTGGGCACCCCCGCCTATCTGTCCCCCGAGCAGGTCAACGACCGGGAAGCCACCGCCGCGTCCGACATGTGGTCCCTGGGCGCGACCCTGTACGCCGCCGTCGAGGGCCGTCCCGCCTTCAGCGGCGGCAGCATGGCGGCGCTGCTTCTGGCCATCTCGCGGGGTGAGCCCGCCCCCGTCCAGCGGGCTCGGCGGCTGGCGCCGGTCCTTCGCGACCTGCTGCGCCGCGACCCCGGGCGACGTCCCACCGCCAAGGCCGCCGCGGCCACGCTCGCCGCGCTGGCCGGCCGAGCACCCGCCGCCCAAGCGCCTGCCACCACCGAACCGGTCATACCGGACGCCGTCCCGCCGTTCCCGGAGTTCTCGCGCCGCGCCCTCCTCGCCACCGGCGGCGCCGCCCTCGCCTTGGCGGCCGTCCCTGTCGGCTACCTCCTCACCCGCGACGACCACAAGGAGAAGCCC
>NZ_SMKY01000230.1 GCF_004349235.1 Actinomadura darangshiensis
GGCGGGAGGGGGACGTTCTGGTACACCATGCCGGGCGCGGCGTGGGTCAGGGCGCGGTCGACGTCCAGGTCTTCGAGGGCGGAGAGGAAGTCGGTGACGGTCTGGATCTCGGTCATGGCGATCCTCCAGAGGTCGGAAGGACCACGGTAGCGGTGGGAGAATCCGAGCATGCGGTTCGGCATCTTGGGGCCCGTCGAGGCCCACGTCGACGGGGTGGTCGTGCCGGTGGGCGGGCCCATGGTGCGGGCATTGCTGGCGATGCTGCTGCTGGACGCCGGACGGTTCGTCACGAGTGAGCGGCTCATCGACGGCCTCTACGGGGAAGAGCCGCCGAGCGGGGCGGCGAACGCGCTGCAGTCGCACGTGTCGCGGCTGCGGCGGGGGCTGAAGGACCCGGGGCTCGTCGAGGGGCTGGCGACCGGGTACCGCCTCGCGGTGGAGCCCGACGATGTCGATGTGCACCGGTTTCAGCGGCTCGTCCGGGAGGCGCGTGGGCAGGCCGGGGTGCTGGAGGAGGCGCTCGGTCTCTGGCGGGGGCCTGCGCTGGCGGACGTGAGCGCGCCGTTCGCCGGGCCGCAGGCCGCGCGGCTGGAGGAGGAGCGGGCCTCGGTCGTGGAGGAGTACGGCGAGGCGAAGCTGAAGGACGACCCCGGCGCCGTGGTCGCGGCGCTGCGGGAGCTGGTGGACGCGCAGCCGCTGCGCGAGCGGGCGCGGGCGCTGCTGATGCGGGCCTTGCACGGGAGCGGGCGGCAGGCGGAGGCGCTCGCGGTGTTCGCGGACGGACGGCGCGTCCTGGCCGACGAGCTGGGCGCCGACCCGTCGAAGGAGCTGGCGGACGTCCATCTGGCGATTCTGCGCGGCGACCTGAAGAAGGAGCCCGAGGCCGTGCGGGCGAACCTGCCCGCGCAGCTCACCAGCTTCGTCGGGCGCGCCGAGGAGCTGCGGCGCGTCGGGAGGATGCTGGCGAGCGGGCGGCTGGTCACGCTGCTCGGGCCGGGCGGGGCCGGGAAGACGCGGCTGGCGATCGAGGCGGCGGAGCGGGAGGACGGCGAGGTCTGCTTCGTCGATCTGGCGCCCGCCGTCGCGGCCGAGGTGCCGAAGGTGCTGCTCGGGGCGCTCGGGCTGCGCGGCGGCGGGATGCGGCCGACGCCCGGGGAGCAGCCGCCGGACGGGGACGAGCGGCTGGTCACGGCGCTGGACGGGCGGCGGGTCCTGCTCGTCCTCGACAACTGCGAGCATGTCGTGGCGGCCATCGCCGACCTCACGCACCGGCTGCTGCGCGCGTGCCCGGAGCTGCGGGTGCTGGCGACGAGCCGGGAGGCGCTCGCGATCACGGGTGAGGCGCTGCGGCCGCTGCCGCCGCTGGAGCTGCCGCCGGAGGGGACGCCGGCGGCGGAGCTCGGGCGGTATCCGGCGGTGCGGCTGTTCCTGGACCGGGCCGAGGCGGTCCGCCCCGGATTCGCGGTGGACGAGGGGAACGCCGCGGACGTCCGGCGGATCTGCCGGGCGCTGGACGGGATGCCGCTGGCGATCGAGCTGGCGGCGGCGCGGCTGCGGTCGCTGCCGGTCGCGGAGGTCGCGACCCGGCTGGACGACCGGTTCCGGCTGCTGTCGCGCGGGAACCGGACGGCGGCGCCGCGCCACCGGACGCTGCGCGCGGTGGTCGAGTGGAGCTGGGACCTGCTGGACGATGCGGAGCAGACCCTCGCGCGGCGGCTGACGGTGTTCTCCGGCGGGCTCACCCTGGACGCGGCGATGGGCGTCTGCGATCTCGGCGACGCCGACGACCTGCTGGTCGAGCTGGCCGACAAGTCGCTGCTGCAGAGCGACGGGTCGCGGTACCGGATGCTCGACACCGTGCGGGCCTTCTGTGCGGAGCGGCTCGGCGAGGCCGGTGAGGCCGAGCGGTTCGAGCGGGCGCACGCGGAGTACTTCGCCGGGCTGGCCGCGGAGGCGGAACCCCATCTGCGCGGCGCCGAGCAGCTGGAATGGCTCGGGCTGCTCGCCGCCGACCACGGGAATCTGCACGCGGCGCTGCGGCGGTCCGTCCGCCGGGACGGCGCGCTGGCGCTGCGGCTGATCGCGTCGCTGTCGTGGTACTGGTGGCTGCGCGGGCGCGTGGAGGGCGCGGCGCTGGCGTCGGAGCTGCTGGACGTGGTCGGCTTCGACCCGCCCGGCGAGCTGGACGAGGAGTACGTCCTGTGCGTCACGAACGCGGTGTCGGGCGGGGTCACGGGCGAGCGCGCGGTGCTGTGGCTCGACCACGCCGCGGACCTGCTGCGCCGCATCGACCGCCCGGTCCGGTTCCCGGTCGTGATCGTCCTGTGGGCGCTCACCGCCGGGCCCGAGCGCACCGACTACGAGAGCTTCGGCAAGCAGGTCGGCGACGACCCGTGGACGCGCGCGCTGGTCAGGATGAGCGACGGGTTCCTCGCGCAGTTCGGCGGCGACATGGCCGAGGTGGAGCGGGCCTGCGGCGAGGCGGCGGAGGGGTTCCGGGCCTGCGGGGACCGCTGGGGCACGGCGAACTCGCTCGACCCGCTCGCGCAGGTGGCCGACTGGCGCGGCGACCGGGAGCGGGCCCTCGCGCTGCTGGACGAGGCCCTGGAGCTGGTCGGGCAGCTCGACGCCCTGGAGGACACCGCCGACCTGCTCTACCAGCGGGCCCTCGTGCTCATCCACGCCGGCGACCTTGGGGCGGCGCGGACCGACTACGAGCGCGGCATCGAGCTGGCCCGCCGGGCCGGCACCCCCGACAAGATCGCCGGCGGGTACCTGGGGCTCGGCGAGGTCGCACGGCTGCACGGCGACACCGCCGAGGCGCGCCGGATGTATGAGACGGCGCTGACCGGCTACACGTCCGAGCGGTTCATCGCCGCCGCCGTGCGGGGCTCGACGCTGGTCGGGCTGGGCCGGCTGGCGGCCGCCGAGGGCGACGGCGGCCGGGCCCGCGAGCTGTTCGCCGAGGCGCTGGACATGTCGTTCGACCATCCGATCTTCCGGTACCAGGCGGACGTGGCCACCGGCCTCGCCGACCTGGCCGCAGCGGACGGGGACGGTGCGCGCGCGGCGCTGCTGCTCGGCGCGGGCGACGCGCTGCGCGGCACCCCCGTCACCGGCGATCCCGACGGCGGGCGCGTCTCGTCCGCCGCCCGCGCCCTGCTCGGCGACGAGGCGTACGAGACGACCTTCGCGCACGGGGCCGCCCTCCCCCGTGACCGGGCGCACGCCCTGCTCACCGAGCGCTGACGGGCGTCCGGCGGGACGGTCAGCGGACGGTGCGGGCGCTGTCAGCGCGCTCCGCGAACGTTGCGGGCATGAACACCTCAGCCCGCAAATGGAGCACCTTCGCGATATGCCTGCTGGTCGCGATCGTCCCGAACATCGACCTGACGGCGTTGAACCAGGCCATCCCCCACCTGAGCGCCGACCTGCACCCCTCGTCCACGCAGATCCTGTGGATCGCCGACGCCTACGGCTTCGCGCTCGCCGGCCTGCTGATCACCATGGGCGGCATCGGGGACCGGATCGGGCACAAGCGGCTGATGCTGATCGGCACGGCGGTGTTCGCCGCCGCGTCGGCGGTGACCGCGTACGCGCCGAGCGCCGAGCTGCTGATCGCGGCCCGCGCGCTGCTGGGTGTGGCCGGGGCGACGCTGATGCCGTCCTGCCTGTCGCTGATCCGCCGGGCGTTCACCGACCCGAAGGAGCGGACGATGGCGGTCGGCGCGTTCGCCGGCGTCGGCGGGCTCGCGGTCGGGCTCGGGCCGGTCATCGGCGGCGCGCTGCTCGACCACTTCTGGTGGGGCTCCGTCTTCATGATCAACGTGCCGATCATGGCGGTGGCGTGCGTCGCCGGCGCGGCCGTGCTGCCCGAGGCGCGCAACCCGGTGCCGGGACGGCTCGACCTGCCCAGCGTGCCGCTGTCGGTGGCGGGCGTCCTCGGTGTCGTGTACGCGATCAAGGAGGCCGCCGCGCACGGACCGGACGAGGTCCGGATCTACGTGTCGCTGGCCGCCGGCGTGCTGGCGCTCACCGCGTTCCTCGCCCGGCAGAGCCGGACGGCCGAGCCGCTGATCGACATCCGGCTGTTCCGCCGCGCCGCGTTCAGCGGGTCGGTCGTCACCAACATGTTCGCCATGTTCGCCCTGGTCGCCCAGTCGCTGATCTTCTCGCTGTTCTTCCAGCTGGCGCTCGGCTGGTCGCCGCTGAAGGCGGGGCTGGCCGGGCTGCCCGGCGCCGCGGGCGCCATGGTCGGCGGCGCCGTGCTCGCCCCGCCGCTGATCGGCCTGCTCGGCCGGGCCCGCGTCGTCGCGGCCGGGATGCTGGTGTCGGCGGGCGGGTTCACCATGTACCTGACGATCGGCCTGCACACCTCGTACTGGATGATGCTCCCGGCGATGCTGGCGGGCGGCATCGGCATGGGGATGGCGATGACCGTCACCTCCGACACCGTCCTCGCGTCCGTGCCGAAGGACCGCTCCGGCGCCGCGTCCGCGATCTCCGAGACCGCGACGGAGCTGGGCGGCGCGCTCGGCATGGCGGTCCTCGGCAGCGTGCTGAACGCGGTGTACCGGAACGTCCTGGACCTGCCGGCCGGTCTCCCGGCGCCCGCCGCCGGCGCCGCCCGCGACTCCATCGCCGGCGCCCTCCAGAGCGCCGCGGACCTGCCCGCCGCCCTCGCGGCCCAGGTCGCGGCCGCAGCCCGGAGCGCCTTCGTGGACGGGATGCACGCCGCGCTGCTGTGCAGCGCCGGGTTCGCCGCCCTCGTCGCGGTCTTCGCGCTCGTGACGCTGCGCAACGTCCCCAAGGTCATCCCCGAGGAGGACGAGGAGGCCCAGCCGGTCACCGTCTCCTGAGTGCTCCCTCGATCCCGCCCGCGCCGGGGCGGGATCGAGGCGCCTACGCAAAAGTGATATCACTTTGCTATGCTGGTGATAACGCACGAGAAGGAGGACGGCATGGTGGACGCGACGACGCAGGTGGAGATGCCGCGACCGAAGATCACGGAGCGGCGGGCGGCGGACCGGGGCGGCTGGGCGATGCTGGGCATCGCCCTCCTGCTGATCCTGCTGGGGGTCGTCGCGGTGCTCGCGGGAGTGGCGGCCGGCGGGGGCGCCGCCGTCGGGACGGGCATCGCGGTGGGGATCGTGCTCGGGCTGGCCGGGCTGGTCGTCGCGGCGGGGCTGACGCCGGTGGCGCCGAACGAGGCCCGGGTCCTGCAGCTGCTCGGCCGGTACAAGGGCACCGTCCGCACCGACGGCCTGCGCTGGGTGAACCCGCTGACGGAGCGCGAGCGGGTGTCGACCCGGATCCGCAACCACGAGACGGGGCTCGCCAAGGTCAACGACCTGGACGGGAACCCGATCGAGATCTCCGCCGTTGTGGTGTGGCAGGTCGCGGACACCGCGCGCGCCATGTTCGAGGTCGACGACTTCATCGAGTTCGTGGCGTTCCAGACGGAGGCGGCCGTCCGGCACATCGCCGGCACCTTCCCCTACGACGCCGCCGACCGGACGTCCCTGCGCGACAACGCCGACGAGATCACCGCGCAGCTGTCGGAGGAGCTGGCGCAGCGGGTCGCGTCCGCCGGGGTGGACATCATCGAGTCTCGCATCACCCGGCTGGCGTACGCGCCGGAGATCGCGCAGGCGATGCTGCGCCGGCAGCAGGCGGGCGCCGTGGTGGCCGCGCGGCAGCGGATCGTCGAGGGGGCGGTCGGCATGGTGCACCTCGCGCTGGACCGGCTGGACGAGGAGAACGTCGTCGACCTGGACGAGGAACGCAAGGCGGCGATGGTCAGCAACCTGCTGGTCGTGCTGTGCGCCGACCGGGACGCCCAGCCGGTCGTGAACACCGGCACGCTCTACCAGTGACCGCGCATAACGGTGACGGAACGCAAGAAGATCCTGTTGCGGCTCGACCCGGCCGTGCACGACGCGCTGGCCCGCTGGGCGGGGGACGAACTGCGCAGCACCAACGCGCAGATCGAGTTCCTGCTGCGGCAGGCCCTCGCCGACGCGGGCCGGATGCCCGGGTCGGCGGGACGGATGCGGAGGCCGGGGCGGCCACGGAAGGCCCGGGAGCAAGAGCCCGGGGACGAGGAGAACCCGCCGGAGGGCGGGGGCGAGGACTAGCCATGGTCGATGTTCCGGATTCACTGCCGGCGCGCATGTTCCTGCTGGCCTACGACCTGCGGAAGCAGAAGATGACCAAGGGCGGGGCGCCGCTCGGCTACGTGCTGCGCGCCGCGGCCCTCGCCGAGCTGTACCTGGACGGGCGGCTCGGCGAGGAACGGCGCAAACCCGTCCCGGGCACGCCGGGCCACGACCCGTACGGGGTACTGGCGCAGATCGCGGAGTCACGGCCCCGGTCGTGGCAGCACTGGGTGCGCAAGGACGCCAGGGCCACGGTCGGAACCGTCCGGGACGAGCTGGTGCGCGGCGGCTGGATCCGGGTGCGCCCGCGGCGGGTGCTGGGCCTGTTCCGGCGCCAGGAGGTCACCGTGAAGGACCCGCGGGTGGTGAAGGCACTGTGGGGCGGGGCGTCGTCGGCGCTGCGGGGGCGTCCGGCGGCGCACGTGAACAGCTACGACGCGGCGGCGGTGGCGCTGGCCGCGGCGGGCGAGCTGAACGCCGTCCTGCCCGGAGCGGACCGGCGGCGGCACAAGCGGCGGATCGAGGAGCTGACGGCCCGGACGGGGCCGGCGGCACCGGCGGTCCGCAAGGCGATCCGCGCGCGGAACGCGGCCATCGCGAGCTGAGCCGGCGGCAATTGCGGATTCCTACAAGTTCCGGGGGTCCGAACTTGTATCGGGCGCGAGCGGCGGCGGGCACGGCCCGCGCCATAGCCTGCTCGGACATGGACCCCGAACGCCTTGTCTACCCGCTGATGAAATACGTCGTCATGGGACCCGCGATGCGCGTCGCCTTCCTTCCCCGGGTGAGCGGCCTGCGGTACGTCCCGCGGATCGGGCCGGTGATCCTCGCGGCCAACCACCTGGGGTTCCTCGACTCGTTCGTGCTGCCGCTGATCGTGCCGCGGCGGGTCCACTTCCTCGGCAAGCACGAGTACTTCACCGGGGCGGGCCTGAAGGGCCGCGCCACCGCGACGTTCTTCCGCGGCGTCGGCGCGATCGCGGTCGACCGGTCCGGCGGGCGGGCGGCGCTGGACGCGCTCGACACCTCGGCGGCGGTGCTGGAGCGCGGCGGCGTGTTCGCGATCCACCCCGAGGGCACCCGGTCGCCGGACGGCCGGCTCTACCGGGGCCGGACGGGCGTGGCGCGGCTGGCGATGCGGACCGGCGCGCCCGTCGTCCCGATCGCGATCGAGGGCACCGACAAGGTGCAGCCGCGCGGCCAGGCCGTCCCCAAACCGGGCCGTATCGGGCTGCGCATCGGCGCGCCGCTGGACTTCGCCGGACGGGACGCCGGCGTCCCGCGCGGCAAGGCGGCCCGGCAGGTCACCGACGAGATCATGGAGGCGATCCAGGGGCTGTCGGGCCAGGAGTACGTGGACGACTACGCGCCCCGGCCCACCGGCCCGCACTGACCGCCCGCAGGTTTGAGCGTGACCGAAAGGGCACGTTTTAGGGGGACGGACGGAGAAGATGTGGAAATCACCATGGACCTCCTGCTCCCCCGGGACGTCGCGAGCGTGCCCGCGACGCGGAGGCTCCTGGACGCGGCGCTCGCCGCGCTCGGCGTGGAGGACCACATCCGCGGCGACATCGAGCTGATGCTGACCGAGGCGTGCACCAACGTGATCAAGCACGCCGAGCACGGCGCGCACTACACGCTGCGGGCGATGATCCAGGACCGGCGCTGCGTGATCAAGGTGATCGACTCGGGCGGCGGCTTCGACCCGGCCCGCGTCCCGCGCCCAGAGCCGGCCGCGGAGCAGGGGCGCGGCCTGATGATCATGCGGGCGCTGGCCGACGACGTCCGGTTCTGCTCGTTCCCCGAGGACGGTGCGCTGGTCGCGCTGGAGAAGAACCTGAGCTACGGGGCGGACAGCCTCGGCGGGCTGCTCACGGCCGGCATCCCGTCCGGGGACGGCGCCGGCCCGGGGAGCGGGGTCCTCCCGGACCGGCTGTTCGAGCTGGCACGCGCCGGCGACACCGCGGAGCTCCTCGCCCACCTCGACGCCGGGGCGCCGGTGAACCTGTCCGACGACCGGGGCGACACGCTGCTGATGCTGGCCGCCAGCCACGGGCACCCCGAGACCGTCCGGGCCCTCGCGGTGCGCGGCGCCGACCCGGAACGGGCGAACGACCGCGGCGAGCGCCCCCTCGCGGGCGCGGTGTCCAAGAAGAAGGCGGACGTGGTGCGTGCCCTGCTGGACGCGGGGGCCGACCCGCGGGCGGGGTCGCCGTCCGCCGCCGACACCGCGCGGCTGGCCGGCGACGCCGAGTTCCTCGCGTGGTTCGACGGGGCGGCTCCCCCGCACCCCTGACGTCCGGTCAGCGCCGGACCCGCAGGACCAGCAGCGCCACCAGGAACGCGCCGGCGGCGAACACCGCTCCGGTCGCGAACGCGGCGTCCATTCCCCGGACGCTGTCCTCGCCGGACACCGCCGACCCGTACACGGTGACCATGACGGCCGAGCCGATGGACCCGCCCGTCCACAGCATCGTCTGGGCGATGCCGGACGCGGCGCCGGAGTGCTCCGGCTCGACGCTGGCCAGGATCGTCGCGTTCAGCGGCATGATCGACGCCCCGGCGCCCGCGCCCATGAGCAGGAAGGGGCCGAGCAGCCCCGCGGCGTAACCGTCCCCCGCGGAGAGCTGCGTCAGCCACAGCAGGCCGGCCGTGGTGAGCGTCGTCCCGGCCACGACCAGCACGCGGGCGCCGAGGCGCGGCATCAGCGCCGGGACGAGCCGGACGGTCGCGAACTGCAGCGCGACCAGCGGCAGGAACGCCGCGCCCGCCCGCAGCGGCCCGTAGCCGAGGATCTCCTGCAGGTACTGGGTGAGGAAGAAGAACGCCCCGAAGTTGGCCGCGACCATCAGCAGCTGCGCCAGGTAGGAGGCGGCGCGGTCCCGTCCGGTGAGCAGCCACAGCGGCATGATCGGCTGCCGGACGCGCAGCTGGACGGCCACGAACACCGCGAGCAGCACGGCCGCGGCGGCGAACGCGGCGAGCGCCCGGGTGTCGCCCCAGCCGTCCTCGCCGACCCGGATCAGCGCGTAGACCAGGGCGCTCATGCCGAGGGTGGACGCGACGGCGCCGCCGACGTCGAACCGGCCCGGGCGGCGCTCGGTCTCGGTGAGGACGCGCGGCGCGACCAGCAGCAGGACGACGCCCACCGGGATGTTGACGAAGAAGACCCAGCGCCACGACCCGGCCTCGGTCAGCGCACCGCCGACGATCATGCCGATGGCGGCGCCCGCGCCGGTCACCGCGGAGAAGACGCTGAGCGCGCGGACGCGGGCCTGCCCCTGGAAGTTCACGGCGATCAGCGCCATGGCGCTCGGCGCGGCGACCGCGGCGGCGACGCCCTGCAGGGTGCGGGCGGCGAGCAACCACCAGCCCGCCTCCGCGAGCCCGCCGAGCAGCGACGCGGCGGTGAACAGCGCGATGCCGGCGGCGAAGGTGCGGCGGCGGCCGAACACGTCCCCGGCGCGCCCGCCGAGGAGCAGCAGGCCGCCGAATGCGAGCATGTAGGAGTTCTGGATCCAGGCGAGACCCCCGGTCGAGAGCCCGAGGCCCGTCCTGATGTCCGGGAGCGCGATCGTGACGACGGAGGTGTCCAGGCCGATCATGAGCTGGCAGCCGACGATGACGGCGAGGACGATTCCTGCGCGATGATGGAGTGGCGGCGCGGCGGGCGCTCCGGGAGCGGCGAACTTCCGGAGGCCGGCCGTCCGCTCGTTGGATGCGGTCAATGCGAACCTTCCGAGACTTAAGGAACGGCGAAGTACACTATGTGGGGAACGTATCACCGATCCACGCGAAAGGGAACGCTAACGTTCACTATTTGGGCGTTCCGGGCAGGGCCAGTGTCATGACCACGACCACCCGCCGCCGCGGCGGCGCCCTCGAAGCGGCGATCTTCGACGCCGTGCTGACCCAGCTGGAGACGGTCGGCTACCGCAGGCTGACCATGGAGGGCGTCGCGGCGACCGCCCGCACCGGGAAGGCCGCCCTCTACCGGCGCTGGAACTCCAAGGACGAGCTCATCACCGACGCGCTCAAGCACGTCCTGCCGGAGACGCCGACCGCGCCCGGCACCGGCGAGATCCGCGAGGACATGCTGGCGATCCTCAAGACCACCCGGGACACCCTGTCCGCCTGCCGCGGCGCCGCGTTCAAGGTGCTGAAGGAGGAGAGCGACGACGGCAAGGGCATCGTGCACGAGGTCGTCCACGACCGGCTGTCCCAGCCCGTCCGCGAACTGCTCTACCAGGCGCTCGGCGAGGCCGCCGCGCGCGGCGAGATCCGTCCCGAGGCGGCCACCCGGCAGATCGCGAACGTGGGCCCGGCGGTGATCATCTACCGGAACCTCGTCGAGGGCGGGCCGATGACCGACGACTACGTCGCCTCGGTCGTCGACGAGGTGCTGATGCCGATCGTCCGCCCCTGACGAAAGGCAGGGGGCGCCGCAGCCGATGGACCATGATCGAGGACGGTCCCGGGCCGCGAGAGTACCGGCATGCGATCACCCATCCTCCGGCTTCCGCTCGTCCTTCCCCTGGCCCTGGCGCTCGGCGCATGCGGAACGACCGTCCACGGCGTGCGGGCGGCCGCCGCCGCGCCGGCCGCGTTCGAACTGCCCCGCCCGACCGGGCGGCACCAGGCCATCGGGACGACCGAGCTGCACCTGGTGGATCCCGGGCGCCCCGATCCCTGGGTCCCCGGCCGGACCCGCGAGCTGATGGTCAGCGTGTTCTACCCGGCGGCCCGCCCGTCGGGCCCGGCGGCGCCCTACCTGCGTCCAGGCGTCGCGAAGGTCCTCTCCGCGGCCGACGCGCTCGGTGTGTTCAAGGCCGGGACGGTCGACTGGGCGTCCGCCCGCACCCACGCCGCCGAGTCCGCCCCCGCCGACGTGCGGCACGGCGCGCGGCCCGTCGTCCTGTACTCCCCCGGCTTCGGCGTCCCCCGCGCCCTCGGCACGACGCTCGCCGAAGAGCTGGTCACCCGCGGATACGTGGTGGTGACCGTGGACCACACTTACGAGACGGCGCCCGTGGAGTTCCCCGGCGGGCGCGTCGAAGCCCAGCGCCTCCCCGGCCAGGGCCCCGAGCGGCTGAAGACCGCCCTGGCGGCGCGCGTGCGCGACACCCGTCTCGTCCTCGACCGGCTCGCCGGCCTGCGCGGCGGCCGCAACCCCGACGCGGAGGGACGCGCCCTCCCGCGCGGCCTCGGGCGGACGCTCGACCTGTCCCGGGTGGGCATGGCGGGGCACTCCGCCGGCGGCATCGAGGCGGCCGAGGCCATGCGCACCGACCGGCGGCTGGACGCCGGCATCGACATGGACGGCACCCTGCAGTACGCGGAGAACGACCTCGTGCAGGTCGCCCGCACCGGGCTCGACCGCCCGTTCATGCTGATGGGGGCCGCGACCGGGGGTTCCCCGCAGACGCACCGGACCAGTCCCTCGTGGGCGTCGTTCTGGCGGCACTCGACCGGCTGGAAGCGCGACCTGAACGTGCCCGCGGCGAGCCACTACTCCTACACCGACGTCCAGGCCGTCCTGCCCGCGCTGGACGAGAAGCTCGACATCCCGGCGCAGGACCGCGCCGACCTCATCGGGACGGTCGATCCGGACCGGATGACGGCGTCGGTGCGGGCCTACGTGACCGCGTTCTTCGACCAGGCGCTGCGCGGACGGCACCGCCCCGTCCTGGACCGGCCGTCGCGCCGGTACCCGGACGTGCGGTTCATCCGCTGATCGCGGCGGGTTCGGCCACAGCGGGTTCGGCCACAGCGGGTTCGATCACAGGGCGAGGCGGTCCTTGCCACCCGCCTCGTCCACGACGACGCGGTGCTGCCAGTACGGCGGCGCGATGCCCTCCTCGCGGAGGACGCGGTGCAGCCGCTTCAGGAACTCGTGCTTGATCGCGAACTGGTCGCCGAACTCGCTGGTCCGCAGGATGACGTGGAAGCCGACCGTGGAGTCGTCGAAATCGTCGAAGCGCACCAGGACGTTGGCGTCGGCGATGCCGCCGGTCACGTCGTTCATGACGTCATGGCCGACCTTGATGAGCAGCTCCTCCACCTCGTCGAGGTCGACCTCGTAGGCCACCTTCGCGTACACCAGGACCGACATGTCCTGCGCGGGACGGTGGTAGTTGGTGAGGATCGTGTCGGAGAACCGCTGGTTCGGGATGACCTCGATGTTGTCGCCCAGCGTCCGGATGGAGGTGTTGCGCCAGTTGATGTCGACGACGTACCCCTCCTGACCGGTGGAGAGCCTGATGTAGTCGCCCGGCTCGATCGTCTTGGACGCGAGGACGTGCACGCCCGCGAACAGGTTGGCCAGGGTGTCCTGCAAGGCCAGCGCGACCGCGATACCGCCGACCCCCAGGGCGCCGAGCAGCGGCGAGATCGACACGCCGAGGCTCTGCAGCATGACCAGGATCCCGATGCCGACCACCAGCACCCGGGTGATGTTCGCGAAGATCGTCACATTGGCGGCGGTGCCCTGCCGGGCCATCGCGAGCGAGCTCACCGACGACGCGATCAGCCGGGCCAGCGCCAGCGAGACCACGAGGATCGTCACGGCCGTCAGCACCCGGGCGGTCACGTCCAGCGTGCCGCGCGGCAGCTCCAGCACCTTCGCCGCGCTCCACAGGCCGAGCAGCACCGCGAGCGGCATCGCCAGGTCCCGGATCAGCCGGGCGGCCATGTCGTCCCAGGTCCAGCGGGTGTCACCGGCCCGCCGGAACAGCCGGCCGGTCAGCAGCCGCAGGGCCACCGCGATCGCGATCGCGACCACCATCACGACGGCCGCGGCGATGATCCGCTGCGGGCTCAGGTCGTCAAGATCGCCCATGACGCGAGAAACTCCCCCTCCGCGGGCCCGAAATGCCGCCCGATTTGCCGTATTACGCGTCCCCGATCGTAGTGAAACCTTGGAGTGGTGCGAGGCACATCACGGACATGTGGCCGCTGGGCAGGGCTACCGGCCGGTTACGATCAATCGGGTGGTAGGCGTGGGAATGATGCGCCGGCTCGGGGTCACGGCGCTTGGACTGCGGAACGGCCCCCACCGGGTGACGGTCGAACGGGACCTCGAGGTGCCCGCCGCCGACGGCGTGACGCTGCTGGCCGACCGGTACGCCCCCGCCGGCGTCGAGCGGGCGCCGACGGTCCTCGTCCGCTCCCCCTACGGGCGGCGCGGGCCGTTCGGGCTGATGTGCGGGCAGGCGTTCGCGTCGCACGGGTTCCAGGCGGTGGTGCAGAGCGTCCGCGGCGGCTTCGGCTCCGGCGGCGTCTTCGAGGCGCTCGACGAGCGCGAGGACGGCCTCGCCACCATCGAGTGGCTCAAAGCGCAACCGTGGTTCGGCGGCACGTTCGCCATGCACGGCCCGTCCTACCTCGGCTACGTCCAGTGGGCGGTCGCCGCCGAGGCCGGGCCCGAGCTGAAGGCCCTGTCGATGCAGGTCACCGCCTCCACGTTCCGGGACGCCGTCAACGTCGGCGGCACCTTCGCCCTCGAATCGGCCCTCATCTGGGTGGACCTCACCGCGCGGATGAAGAACTCCCTCTCCGGCATCACGACGGGCATCATGTCGCCCCGCCGCGCCCGCCGCGCCACCCTCTCCGGCCTGCCCATCGCCGAGCTCGACCGGCTCGCCACGGGCAGGCAGCAGAGCTTCTTCCAGGACCTCCTCGTCAACGGCCCCGACACCCCGTTCTGGGACAAGCGCGACTTCAGCCCCACCGTCTCGCAGGTCACGGCGCCGGTGAACATGACGGGCGGCTGGTACGACATCTTCCTGCCCTGGCAGATGAAGGACTACGCCGCGCTCCGCGCCGCCGGGCAGCGCCCCTACCTGACGATCGGCCCCTGGTTCCACGCCGACCAGCACATGATGCGCGACTCGGTCGCCGACTCCATCACCTGGTTCCGCGCCCACCTCCTGGACGACCCGTCCGAGCTGCGCGAGCAGGCCGTCCGGCTCTTCATCACGGGCGCGGACGAGTGGCGCGAGTTCCCCGACTGGCCCGTCCCCGGCATGCGGGAGGAGCGCTGGCACCTGCACCCCGAGGGCGCCCTCTCCCCCGACTCCCCGCCCGCCTCACCGCCGGACACCTACCG